>JAMPXV010000041.1 GCA_023700985.1 Lysobacter sp. | reverse complement strand
CCCTCGCGCGAGCGCCAGGACGCGAGGCTCACGGCCTACATCGAGGCGGCGGTCGGCGAAGCCTGGGCCGTGCACGACGGCGTGCTGGGCCGGGTGCCCGCGAGGTCGCCGGGCGCCGAGGCGTCGGTGCGCGAGCAGGCGGCGCAGGTCGCGCGGTCGTGGGCCGTGGACTGCCGCAACGAAGCGGCCTTCGAGCGGATCCTGCCGTCCCTGCTGGTCGTCGCCGGGACGGTGAACCCCTTTCTCCACCCGGAGGCCGCCGGCGACGTCTGGCGGCTGGTGGGGCAATCGCCGTGCGCGAAGGCGTTGCCCGAGGGCGCGCGCCGCTGGCTCGAGCTCTTCGGCGCAGTGGCGCAGCGCGATGCCGCGCGCATGGCGTCGCTCGGCAGCGCCCTGCTGGAATCCACGCGCGGCGCGCAATCGCCCTTGAGCGAGTACGCGTTCCTCGCCACGGCCACCGCGCTGGCTTGCCAGGGCGAATCAGGGCGCGTGCGCGACCTGCTGGGCAAGGCGGGGGAGCACTGGATCCGCGAGGGCGAGCGCGCAACCGAACTGCGCCTGCTCGCCGCGATGACCGACTCCCGGCTCGGGCCCGCGGGCGCCAGGCCCGCCTGCCGGCCGGCGCCTCACTCGTAGCGCAGCGCCTCCACCGGCCTCAGGCTCGCGGCTCGCCGCGCCGGCCAGAAGCCGAAGAAGATCCCGGTCGCCGCGGATACCGCGAAGGCGATGAGCATCACGGAGGCCGAAAAGGCCACCTCGATCTGCATCGCCTTGCCGACGGCGAAAGCGCCGGCCACGCCGAAGGCGATGCCGATCAGGCCGCCCACGATGCAGATCATCAGCGCCTCGAGCAGGAACTGCAGCAGCACGTCGCGCTGGCGGGCGCCGATGGCCATGCGGATGCCGATCTCGCGCGTGCGCTCGGTGACCGACACCAGCATGATGTTCATGATGCCGATGCCGCCGACGACGAGCGAGATCGAGCCGATGGCCCCGAGCATGAGCGAGAGGATGCGCGCGGTCTGGGAGGCGGCCTCGGCCACCTGCGTGAGGTTGCGCACGGTGAAGTCGTCGTCCGCGTCGGGCTGGATGCGGTGGCGCTGGCGCAGGAGCAGCGTGATGTCGTGCTCCGCCGCGCTGGTGGCGGACTGGCTCACGGCCTGCACGAACATGAAGCGCACGGTGCCGGGGAAGCGGTTGCCGAAGAGCTTGCTCTGCGCGGTCGTGATGGGCACCAGGATCGAGTCGTCCTGGTCGCGCCCGTCGAGGCTCTGGCCCTTCTTCTTGAGCACCCCGAGCACCTGGAAGGGCTGGCCGCGGATGCGGATGGTCTTGCCGACCGGATCCTCGGTGTCGAAGAGCTTTTCCACCACCGTCGCGCCGAGGAGGGCCACGCGCGTGGCGCTGCGCACATCGGTCTCGCTGATCGCCTCTCCCGCCTCGACGGGCCAGTCGCGCACCGAGGTGTACTCGGGCGTGACGCCCAGGACCTGCGTGCCCCAGTTGTTGATGCCGTAGGCGACCTGGGCGCCGCCGGGGAAGGTCGGCGCCACCGCCTGCACGTTGGGCAGGCGCGCGATGGCCTCCGCATCGCCCGTGGTGAGCGTGGGGGCGTTGCCGGAGCCCATGCGCAGCGTCCCGGTGCTCGTGCTGCCCGACAGGATCACGAGCAGGTTGCTGCCCATGGAGGAGACGGCGCGGTTCACCTGGTTCTGCGCGCCCGTGCCGACCGCGAGCATCAGCACGACGGCCGCCACGCCGATCACCATGCCCAGCATGGTGAGGCCGGTGCGCAGCTTGTTCGCGCCGAGCGAACGGGCCGCCTCGCGCAGGATGGAGCCGACGTTCATGCCGCCCCCTCGTGGACCACCGCCCCGTCGTGCACGACGCGGCCGTCCTTGAAGCGGATGAGCCGGTTGGCGTACCGGGCGATGTCGTTCTCGTGCGTGACGAGGAGGATCGTGACGCCGGTCTCGCGGTTGAGCTCGGTGAAGAGCCCCATGATCTCCCCGCTCGTCTGCGTGTCGAGGTTGCCCGTCGGCTCGTCGGCGAGGATGAGCTGGGGGTGGTTCGCGAGCGCGCGCGCGATCGCCACGCGCTGCTGCTGGCCCCCGGACAGGCGATTGGGCATGGCGGCGCCGTAGGCGCCCAGCCCCATCTTGTCGAGGAGCTCCTGCGCGCGCCGGCGCCGCTCCGCCCCCGCCGTGCCCGAGTAGACCATGGGGAGCGCCACGTTCTCCGCGGCCGTGATCCGCTTGAGCAGGTTGAAGCCCTGGAAGACGAAGCCGAAGACGCGGTTCCTCACGTGCGCCAGCTCGTCGGTGGAGAAGCCCGCGACGTCCTCGCCGTTCAACCGGTAGGCGCCGCTCGTCGGCGAGTCGAGGAGCCCGACGATGTTCATGAAGGTGGACTTGCCGGAGCCGGAAGGCCCCATCACCGCCACGAACTCGCCCTGCTCGATGGCGAGCGTCACCGACTGCAGCGCCGGCGGCGTCCCGGGCACGGACGTCTCGTACTGCTTGCCCAGGTTCTCGACTTCGATGAAGCGGCCGGCCATGGCGCTAGAACATGCGCAGGCGGACCTGGGACTGCGGGCCGCCCTGGCCCGCCAGGTCGCGCGTGACGAGCTTGTCGCCTTCCTTCACCTCGCCGCCGGTGATCTCCGTCCAGGCCGTGTCGGAGACGCCCACCTGGACGGGCACGGCGACGAGCTTGCCGTCGACCAGCTTGAAGACGCGCGAGCCGGCGTCGCGGCGGCCGGCACCGCCGCCTCCCGCGCTGCCGCCACCCTTCGCGGCGCCGCCGCCGGACTTGGCGGCGGCCTGCCCCGTCTCGGCCGGCGGGCGGAAGCGCAGCGCGGCGTTGGGCACGCGCAGCACGCCCTCGCGCCGGTTGGCCGTGATCTGCACGAAGGCCGTCATGCCGGGCTTGAGCTTGCCTTCGGCGTTGTCCGCGCTGACGATGACCGTGTAGCTCACCACGTTCGACTGGATCGTGGGATTGAGGCGCACCTGCCGCACGGCGCCGCGGAAGAACTGGCCGGGAAAGGCGTCGACGCGGAAGCGGGCCGGGAGGCCTTCCCTGATGCCGCCGATGTCGGCCTCCGCGATGCTCGTGTCGATCTGCATCCGTGCGAGGTCCTTGGCGATCTGGAAGAGGGTGGGCGTGTTGAAGCTCGCCGCCACTGTCTGGCCGAGCTCGACGTTGCGCGCGACCACCACGCCGGAGATGGGCGAGCGGATGATCGTGTAGCGCAGGTTGGTCTTGTCGCGGGCCACCTGCGCCTGCACCAGCTCCACCTGCGCCTGGGCGGCCTCGAGCTCCTTCACGGCGATGTCGAGCTCCGCCTGCGAGATGAAGCCCTTGCCGACGAGCGAACGGGTGCGCGCCTCCTTCGTCTGGGCGAGGCGAAGCGAGGCCCGCGCGCTGTTGAGGTTCGCCTCGCTCTGCGCGAGTGCCGCGTTGAAGAGGGAGGGATCCAGCTCGGCGAGGAGCTGGCCGTCCTTCACCTCGCTGTTGAAGTCGGCGTGCAGCTTGATGATCGACCCCGAGACCTGCGTGCCCACGTTGACCGAGGTGACCGGGTTCACCGTGCCGTTGGCCGAGACCACCTGCACGACGTCGCCGCGGTCGGCCGCCTCGAGGCGCCAGCGCTCGGCGGGCGCGGAGGCGGACTGCGAGCGCCACCAGGCGTAGCCTCCCGCGGCGGCGGCGACGACCAGGACGGGGACGATCAGGCGGGGGCGGAGGAGGGCGCGGAACATGGTGGAGGGGAAGCGCTCGGTTTTTTGTTGATTCTAGGGGAGGGAAGCTGCCGCCGTGCCGGTGCCTTACCAATGGTTACAAGTGCGGGTCAGGAGGGCGGGCGCCAGGCGTTCGCGCGGATGGTCAGTCCGTTGGAGAGGTAGGCGAGGAAGAATTCCAGGTGGGCGAGCTCGTCGGAGCCGGCCGGGAAGGGTGCGGCGCCCATGCGGTCCAGGCACTCGCGCACGCGCATCTGCAGCGTCACCGGGCGGCCGTCGCGCAGGTGCGGCCACTGCACGGCGGCGCCCACGGGGGAGGGGATGGCCGTGTCGCCGAAGTACTGTCCGGAGTGGTTCGCGTGGCAGGACGCGCAGGCGTAGTTCTGCTGGCCCATGCGCGTGAAGTACAGGCGCCGCCCCTCCTCGAAGCGCTCCCGGGCCGGCGCCGAGGTCGCGCGCACGGCGACCTTGCGGCCGTCCGCGAGCGAGCGCAGGTACGCGAGGACCGTACCCATGGTCGCGGGGTCGCCGGCATCCATGAGGGGCTGGCCGTGGGTCGTCAGGCACTGGTTGATCGCGGTCTCGAGCGTGACGAGGCGCTTCACCCGCGGGTCGTACTGCGGATAGGCCGCGGCGATGCGCCGCCCGCCGTTGGGGAAGCACCCGGCCAGCGACCGGCCGTTGGGGAACTTGCGCGTCCAGATCTTCCTGCCGGCCTCGACCGCCTCCGCGGCGCCGGGCGCCGGCCGGTTGAGCTCGGCCTGCGCGCGGCGGCCGGCGTCGAAGGCCGCGGCACCCGCCGCGAGATCCTGCGGCGAGAGGGCGGGATGCCGCTCGCGGGACTGCGCGAGGATGCTGGCGCGGACCTCCTCGGGACCCGCCGCGAAGGCCGGTGCGAGGGAGAAGGCGAGCAGGAGCGAGAGGGCCGCGCGGCGGTCAGGGAAGCGCATGGAGGAAGTCGATGAGGCGCTCGATCTCGCGGTCGTCGAGCAGGCGGTGCCGGCCGTAGGGCGGCATCACGGTGTCGGGGTTCGCCCGCGTGGGGTCGCGCAGCAGGTCGCGCAGCCGTGCGCGGTCCCACCCCTTGAGCCGCGCGGCGTCGAGCCGCGGCCCCACGTCGGCGCGGACCGCCGGCCCGGCACCCGCGGGAACCTGGTGGCATGCGATGCAGTTGCCCTTGCCGGGGTCGATGAAGAGCGCGCGCCCCTCGCCGGCCTGGCCCCACGCGGACCCTGCGGCCAGGGCCGCGGCCGCGGCGAGGATTCGGAGCCGGCGCCGCATCAGTTGAGCTTCAGGGCCTTCTCGGCCTCGCGCTCGATCTGCAGCTGCGAGCGCAGGTCGCGCAGGCGCGCCTCGGCGATGGAAAGCTCGTAGTAGTCGGCGTCGCGCACCTTGGTGGCGAGCTCCAGCTGGGCGACCGCCGCCGCGAGGTTGCCGCGAAGGTAGTAGGCCTCGGCCTGTGCGCGGTGCTGGGCGAGGTTCTTGCCGGTGGCCGCGTACGCGCGCGCCTGCAGCTCGTGGAGCCTGGCATCCTCCGGCGTCTCGCGGATGCGGGCTTCCAGCAGGGCGAGCGCCTCGGCGTGGCGGCCGGCGTCGATGAGGACCGTGGCGAGGCCGTGGACGAGGCCGCGGTACCGGGGATGGGCCTTGAGCGCGGCGCGGTACGTCTCGATGGCCGCCTCCGTGCGCCCCTGGTCG
Source organism: Lysobacter sp. (assembly GCA_023700985.1). Taxonomy (GTDB): domain Bacteria; phylum Pseudomonadota; class Gammaproteobacteria; order Burkholderiales; family Usitatibacteraceae; genus FEB-7. Next base: position 15,718 of record JAMPXV010000041.1, on the reverse strand, counting down.
GCATGCAGCTGTGCCGCCAGCGACTCGAAGGCGGGGTGGGCGCCGTCGCCCGAGCGGATGGTGGCCAGCTCCTTCTCGGCCTCGGCGAAGCTGCGCGCGCGGCGCAGGGCGAGGGCGAGGCCGTAGACGTCCTCGCGCGGGCGCACCACGGTGCGGTCCGCGAGCTGCTGGCGGAAGTAGGTCGCCTGGTCGTTCGCGGAGCCGGTGGCGGCGCGGATCTTGGCGCGCGCGAGGCGGTACTCGAAGCTGTCCGGGACCAGGCGCGGGGTCATCGTCTCGACGCGGCCCTGCATGTCCGCGATGCGCTCCACGGTGAGCGGGTGGGTGCGCAGGTACGAGGGCGCGCTCTTGAACTCGTTCAGGCGGTTGGCGCGCTGCATGCGCTCGAAGAAGGTGACCATGCCGCGCGGGTCGTAGCCGGCACGCTCCAGGATCGTGAGCCCCACGCGATCGGCCTCGCGCTCGTGCTCGCGCGTGTAGTCGAGCTGGCCCTGGATCATGATCGCGCTCGCGCCCACCATCGCCGCCTCGGCGACCTGGCCGCTCTGCGAGCTGCTGCCGCGCGAGGCGAGGATGGCGATCGCCAGCGCCGCGAGCGAGGCGATCTGGTACTTCGTCTGCCCGTGGTAGAGGCGCGACTGGTGGCGCTGCAGGATGTGCGCGATCTCGTGGGCCATCACGCCCGCGAACTCCGCCTCGTTGCGCGTGAGGAGGATCAGGCCGGTGTGCATCCCGATGTGGCCGCCGATCAGCGCGAAGGCGTTGACGGACTCCTCCTCGACGGCGAAGAACTCGATGGGACGGCGCGGCGGGTCGGCGGCCCCCAGCAGGCGGTTGCCCACCGACTTCACGTAGTCGGCGATCTCGGGGTCGTCCACGAAGGCCGGGTCGGTGCGCACCTCGCGCATCACGCGGTTGCCGATGGTGCGCTCCTGCTTGTCCGACAGGGCCGCGTCCGAAACGTCCCCGAGGTCGGGCAGCACCTGCGCCTGCGCCTGCGCCGGCAGCAGGGCGGCGCAGACGGCCAGGGCGACGAGGCGGCGGATCATCATCGGGAAACGGGCCCAGGGGCCGCAGCGGCAGCGGATGAAATCATGGATACTCTGGGACAGGCGGCGACGGCATTGGTTCGCCGCGATCGGAGTGCCTGATTATGAACGAAAAGCTCACCCATTTCGACGAAGGCGGCCAGGCCTGGATGGTCGACGTCGGAACCAAGGACGAGACGGCCCGGCGCGCGGTGGCCACCGGCGGCATCCGCATGCGGCCCGAGACGCTCGCACTCATCCGGTCGGGCACCGCGAAGAAGGGTGACGTGCTGGGCATCGCGCGCATCGCGGCCATCCAGGCGGCCAAGAAGACATGGGAGCTGATCCCGCTCTGCCATCCGATCGCGCTCACCGCGCTGGAGGTCCATTTCGACGTGGACGAGGCGGGCTCGCGGGTCGTTTGCCGCGCCGTGGCGGAATGCCACGGCCGCACGGGCGTCGAGATGGAGGCCCTCACGGCCGTGAGCGCCGGCCTCCTCACCATCTACGACATGTGCAAGGCAGTCGACCGCGGGATGGTGATGGGGGAGATCCGCCTGCTGGAAAAGGAAGGCGGGAAGTCGGGGCGGTACGTCGCGCCCTGACGGGGCTACGCGCGCAACGCCATCAGCACGATGCCGGCCAGCGCCGAGCCGGCGATCACGGACATCACCCCGGCCTTGTTCTTCAGGAGCAGCGCCAGGGCGACGGCGGCGATGACCACCGAGGGCCAGTCGGTGCCGCGCGGGAAGGTTGCGGTACTCGCGCCGGGCCAGAACACGTGCCAGGCGAAGAAGACCGCGAGGCTCGCGATCACGCCCACGACGGCGGCCGTGATGGCCGACAGCGGCCCCTCCAGGTGCACGTCGTCGCGGCTTCGCTCCACGAAGGGCCCGCCGGCGAGGATGAAGACGAACGAGGGCAGGAAGGTGAACCAGGTGGCCACCACCGCGCCCAGCATGCCGGCCGCCACGATCGCCTCGGGCCCCAGCAGCGCCTTGGTCCATCCGCCCACGAAGCCCACGAACGCGACGAACATGATGAGCGGCCCGGGTGTCGTCTCGCCCAGGGCCAGCCCGTCGATCATCTGCGTCATGGTGGCCCAGCCGAACTGCCCCACGGCGTTTTCCACCACGTAGGGCAGCACGGCGTAGGCGCCGCCGAAGGTGACGAGGGCCGCCTGCGTGAAGAACCGCGCCATGGCGGCGTAGTCGTTTCCCGGGCCCAGGGCCGCCACGAGCGCGTAGAGCGAGGCCGCCCAGATCGCGATCCCCGCCGCAAGCGTCGCGGCGAGCTTTCCCGCGGAGGCCTTCGCGTGGGCGGGCGGGGGCGTGTCGTCGTCGATCACGGCAGGGTCGTGATGCTCCGCGGCTGCCCGCGCGGCGCGCGAGGCCCCGGGCGCGAAGCGGTGGCCGGCGACGCCGGCGAGTGCGGCGGCCGCGATGACCAGCGGGAAGGGCGTGGAGAGGATGGCCAGTGCGGTGAAGGCGGCCACGGCGATGGCGACGTGGAAGGGACCGCGCAGCGCGCGCGAGCCGATGCGCACCGTGGCGGCCACGACGATCGCCACCACCGCCGGCTTCACGCCCGCGAGGAGGGCGGCGACCAGCGGCGCGTGGCTGAAGGCGAGGTAGGCCCAGGTCAGCGCAATGAGGATGGCGAGCGATGGCAGCACGAAGAGCGCGCCGGCGGCCAGCCCCCCGCGGGTGCCGTGCATCAGCCACCCGATGTAGGTGGCGAGTTGCTGCGCCTCGGGGCCCGGCAGCACCATGCAGTAGTTGAGCGCGTGCAGGAAGCGCCGCTCCGAGATCCAGCGCCTCGTCTCGACCAGCTCGCGGTGCATGATCGCGATCTGCCCGGCCGGGCCGCCGAAGCTCACGAAGCCCAGCTTCAGCCAGAACAGGAAGGCCTCGGAGAACGGGACGGCCTGCGGCGCCCGCGGGGGGGCCGCGTCCCGGGCGGTCATTCGACGAAGAGGTCCTTGAACGGCGGCACGCCCGGCGTCACCGCGTAGCGGTCGAAGTCGGTCACGCCGGCGGCGCGCAGCACCTCCTCGTCGAGGAAGAAGCGGCCCGTCGTGGCGCGGCTCGGGCTCGCGAGGATCGCGTGCGCCGCGTCGGCCATGATGGCCGGCAGGCGGCTCGCCGCGAGGATCTGCGGGGGGAAGTTGAACTCCACGGCGGCGGTGGCGATGGTTGTCGCCGGCCAAAGGGAATTCACGGCGATCCCGTCGGGCGCGAACTCCTCGGCCATGCCCAGCGTGCACAGGCTCATGCCGTACTTGGAGATCGTGTAGGCCGTGTGGCCCGCGAACCACTTCGCCCGCATGTCGAGCGGCGGGGCGAGGTTGAGGATGTGCGGGTTGGCCGACTTGCGCAGGTGCGGCACGCAGGCCTGCGAGCACAGGAAGGTCGCCCGCACGTTCACGCCCATCATCAGGTCGAAGCGCCGCGCCGGCGTCTCGAGGGTCGGGGTGAGGCTGATGGCGCTCGCGTTGTTTACGAGCACGTCGATGCCGCCGAAGGCGAGCGCCGCCTGCTCCACGGCCTTGCCTATGGCGGCCTCGTCGCGCACGTCCAGGGCGATGGCGAGCGCCCTGCCGCCCGCGGCCTCGATCTCGGCGGCCACCGTGTGGATGGTGCCCTTGAGCTTGGGGTGCGGCTCGACGGTCTTGGCCGCGATGGCGACGTTGGCGCCGTCGCGCGCGGCGCGAAGCGCGATCTCGCGGCCGATGCCGCGCGAGGCGCCGGTGATGAAGAGGGTCTTGCCGGCGAGCGTGGCCATGAGCCTACCGGCCCCTGAACGCGGGCGGCCGCGGCGCGTTGAGCTTGCCAGGGCGGTTCAGCGTGATGACGGCCGCCGCGCCGCGGCGTTCGGGAAGGACGGTGTCGGTCATTGGGGCGGCTCTCCGGTGGGCGGGATGATACCCCGCTCGACATAGACGGGCCGCAGGTGGTCGCGCAGCGACTTCAGGCCCGCGGTGAAGAGCGTGCCGGCCAGCGCGCAGGCGACGCCACCGGCGAGGAAGGTGAGGGGGGCGCCGATGCGCTCGGCAATCGCCCCGGCGGCGAGGTGCCCGAGGGGCAGCGACCCGATGAAGAACATCGTGTAGTAGCTCATCACGCGGCCGCGCTTGTCCTCCGGCACCACGCTCTGCACGATGGTGTTGCAGGAGGCCGCGGTCATGAACATGCCGAACCCCGCGATCGCCATGAGCACGGCGGAGAGGGGAACGGAGCGCGAGAAGGAGAACGCGGCGGTGCCCGCCCCCGCGGCGATGGCGGAGAAGCCGATCCACTTGGCGAGCCCCCGCACCGACTGGCGCCGCGCGAGGCTCACGGCGGCGATCACGGCTCCCAGGCCCACCGCGCCGATGAAGAGGCCCACCAGCTGCGCGCCTTGGCCGAAGGTCTTCACCGCGATGGCGGGCATGAGCGAGGAGTACGGGCCGATCGTCACGCTCACCGTGGCGAGGAGGAGCAGCATGCGGCGGATGGGAAGGTACCCCATCGCGTAGCGCCACCCGTCGGCGAGGTCGGCCATCGGGCGGGTGGGCGCGCGGGCCGGGGCGGGCCGGACGGCCCGGACGCGCCGCAGCGCCGCGATCACCGCGAGGTAGGTCGCCGCGTTGATCGCGAAGCACGCGGTTTCGCCCCAGGCCGCGATCACCAGCCCGCCGATCGAGGGGCCGACCAGCCGCGCGCCGTTCATCAGGACGGAATTGAGCGCGATGGCGTTGGGCAGGTCGTCGCGGTTCTCCAGCAGCTGCACGAAGAAGGACTGGCGCGTGGGTGTCTCGAAGGAGTTGGCGATGCCGGCGAAGAGCGCGAGTCCCGCGAGCTGCATCATCGTGAGGACGCCGAACCCGGACAGGATCGCGAGTGCCAGCGACTGCAGGAAGAGCAGCGTGATGACCGTGATGAGGATCCGGCGCCGGTCGAGCCGGTCGCCCAGCACGCCGGCGAACGGCGACAGGACGAGGTAGGGCGCCGAGTTGAGGAAGCCCACCAGCCCCGTGAACCAGGTGGAGCCGGAAAGCCGGTAGGCGAGCCACATCAGGGCGAGCGACTGCACCCAGGTGCCGATCATCGACACCGCCTGGCCCGCGTAGTAGAGACGGAAGTTGGGTGAGGCGAGCGCCCGGAGGCTGCGCGGAAGGGGCACGGGGTGCGGCTATCCGGCGGCTTCGGGCACGCTACGCGAGGCGCGCGAGCTGGGCGCGAACGTCCTCGAGCTTGGCGCGGAAGTCCGCGAGCCGCTTCTTCTCCTGCTCGACCACCGCGGGCTTGGCGCGCTCCACGAAAGAGGCGTTGCCGAGCTTGGCCTCCGCCTTCGCGATCTCGCCGTCGAGCCTCGCGGCCTCCCTGGCGAGGCGCTCGCGCTCGGCGGCCCGGTCGATCTCGACGTGGAGCATCACCTTGCCGCTGCCCGTGACGGCCACGGGCGAGTCGGCTTCCGGCAGGGCGGCCACCACCGTGGCCTCCGACAGCCGCGCGAGGGCCTGAAGGTAGGGCAGGTGGGAGGCGATCCCGGGGGCGGCCTGCACATAGGCCGGCACGCGCTGGCCGGGCGCCAGTCCCATCTCCGAGCGCAGGTTGCGCGCCGCGTTGGTCAGCTCCTTCAGCGTCGCCACCGAACGCTCGGCGGCCTCGTCGATCTTTTCGGGCTGCGGCTGCGGCCAGCGCGCGAGCATCACCGTGTCGCCCGCGGCGCCCGCGAGAGGGGCGACCTTCTGCCACAGCTCCTCGGTGATGAACGGAATGACGGGGTGGGCGAGCCGGAGTGTCGCCTCGAGGACGCGGATGAGGGTGCGGCGCGTGCCGCGCTGCGCGGCCTCGCTCCCGCCCTGCAACTGCACCTTGGCGGCCTCGAGGTACCAGTCGCAGTACTCGTCCCACACGAACTCGTAGAGGGCGCGCGCGGCGGTGTCGAAGCGGTATTCCTCGAAGCCCTGCGCGACCTCGGCCTCGGCGCGCTGCAGCCGCGAGACGATCCAGCGGTCGACGAAGGAAAGCTCGACGGGCGCGTTGGCGTCGAGCCCGGTGTCCTTGCCCTCGCAGTTCATCAGCACGAAGCGCGTGGCGTTCCAGAGCTTGTTGCAGAAGCTGCGGTAGCCCTCGCAGCGCTTCAGGTCGAAGTTGAGCGTGCGCCCGTGGGTGGAGAGCGCGGCGAAGGTGAAGCGCAGCGCGTCGGCGCCGTAGGCGGCGATGCCCTCGGGGTAGTCGCGCTTGATGCGCCGTTCGGCGGCCTCGCGGTGGGCGCCGAGCATCAGGCCCTGCGTCGACTTCGCCAGCAGGTCCTGGAGCGTGATGCCGTCGATCACGTCGAGCGGGTCGATGGTGTTGCCCTTCGACTTCGACATCTTCTGGCCCTCGGCGTCGCGCACGATGGCGTTGATGAAGACGTCGCGGAAAGGCACCTCCCCGGTGAAGTGGAGCGTCGTCATGATCATGCGCGCCACCCAGAAGAAGATGATGTCGAAGCCGGTGATGAGGACGGAGGAGGGCAGGTAGAAGCGCCGCTCCCGCGCCATCGTCGCCTCGTCGGGCCAGCCGAGCGTGGAGAAGGGCACGAAGGCCGACGAGAACCAGGTGTCGAGCACGTCGGGGTCGCGCGCGTCCGGGCGGATGGACTTGCCGGCGGCCCCGGCCTTCGCCTCGGCTTCCGCGAAATTGCGGCCCACGAAGGCCGTGCCGTCCTCGGCGTACCAGGCCGGGATCTGGTGGCCCCACCAGAGCTGGCGCGAGATGCACCAGTCCTGGATGTTCTCCAGCCACTGGTTGTACACGGTCGCCCACATGTCGGGCACGAAGCGCGTGCGGCCGCTCGCAACCGCCTCGAGGCCGGCCTTCGCGAAGCCGTCCATCTTCACGAACCACTGGTCCGAGAGCATGGGCTCGACGACCGCATCGGAGCGCTGCGAGCGCGGCTGCATGAGCTTGTGCGGCTTCACGCTGTCGACGAGGCCGGCGCGCTCGAGGTCGGCCAGCACGCGCTTCCTCGCCTCGAAGCGGTCGAGGCCGCGGTAGGCCTCGGGCCCGTTCTCGTTCACCTTCGCGTCGAGCGTGAAGATGTTGATCATCGCGAGCCCGTGGCGGGCTCCGAGCTGGTAGTCGTTGAAGTCGTGCGCGGGCGTGATCTTCACGCAGCCGGTGCCGAACTCGCGGTCCACGTACTCGTCGGCGATGACGGGGATCAGCCGGTCGGCGAGCGGCAGGCGCACCATGCGCCCGATGAGGTGGCTGTAGCGCCGGTCTTCCGGGTGCACGGCCACGGCCGTGTCGCCCAGCATCGTCTCGGGGCGCGTGGTGGCCACGACCAGCGACTCGGTGCCCTCGTCGAGCGGGTAGCGCAGGTGCCACAGCGAGCCGTTCTCCTCGCGCGACTCGACCTCCAGGTCGGAGACGGCGGTGTGCAGGACGGGGTCCCAGTTCACCAGCCGCTTGCCGCGGTAGATGAGGCCCTCCTCGTGCAGCCGCACGAAGACCTCGGTGACGGCGCGCGAGCGCGGCTCGTCCATGGTGAAGTACTCGCGCGACCAGTCGCAGGAGGCGCCCAGGCGGCGCATCTGGCGCGTGATCGTGGAGCCCGACTGCTCCTTCCAGGCCCAGACGCGCTCGACGAACTTCTCGCGGCCCAGCTCCCGGCGCGAGGTGCCCTCCTGCTCGAGCTGCCGCTCGACGACCATCTGGGTGGCGATGCCGGCGTGGTCCGTGCCCGGCTGCCACAGCACGTTGGCGCCGCGCATCCGGTGCCAGCGCGTGAGGACGTCCATCAGCGTCTGCTGGAACGCGTGGCCCATGTGCAGCGTGCCCGTCACGTTGGGCGGCGGCAGCTGGATGGAGTAGGCGGGCCGCTCGGGGTCGAAGGAGGCCTTGAAGCAGCCGCGGGAATCCCAGAAGGGGTACCAGTGCGCCTCGATGGCGCGGGGGTCGAAGCTTTTCGCGAGTTCCATGTTTCCGTTGGGGCTATCGGTTGCGGTGGCGCGTGAGCGCCTCGGCCACCGCGTCGCCGACGGCGTTCGCGATGTCCTGCCGGAGGTCTCCGAGGGTGGCGGCGACCGAGGCCTGGACCTCCGCCATGACCTGCTGGGTGAGGCGGCGCTCGAGATCCCTCGCGAGCCGCTCGTGGATGGTGTTCACCACCTCGGCGACGAGCTCGCGGGTGAGCGCGTCGTGCTCGTCGACCAGCTCGCGCGTAAGCGGGTCATCCGGGACGGCCGGGATGTCCGGGATGTCCGGGATCGCCGGGATGTCCGGGATCGCCGGGATGTCCGGGATCGCCGGGATGTTTGGGATCGTTGGTACGGCCGTGATGGCCGGGACGGCCGGCGGGGGCGGCGTGTCGTCGAGGACGGGGGGAGGGGCCACGGCGGTGCCGGGCGTGATGAGCTCGGTGAGCACGGGGACCTCGGCCGCGTCGGCGGCCGCCGGGCGCGGAGGCACGTGGCGGCGCAGCAGCGCGTCGGCCTTGCCGAGGATGTCGCGGTCGTCCTCCATGCCTCAGCCCTCCCCGATCGCGTTCACGTTGATCTCGTAGCCGCGCTTGCGGTAGAAGGCGTAGCGGCCGCGGGCGCGCTGCTTGTCCTCGTCGTCGGCGCCCACGATCTCCAGCAGGCGCTCGAAGGAAGCGAAGAAGGGCGGCCATTCGTCGCCGAGGTTCAGGAGCACGTCGTGGTGCGGCAGCGCCGAGTCGTCGGCCGCCAGGACCACGGGGGTCTCGGGCGCGATCGCGTCGGCGGCGCGACAGTGGGGCACGAAGCGCGTCGACTGGAACGTCCAGAGCAGGCGGTCGAAGGCCGAGAGGACCCGGGCGTCCGGGGAGAAGACCACGAGGCGGCTGTCGCGCTCGGCCGCGGTGGCCGCGAGGCGGCAGGCGTAGCGCAGCTTGTCCTCGGCGTAGTGGTAGAAGTCGATTCGCGTCACGCCGAGCGCCGCGTGAGGAAGTTCGCGAGCAGCGCGACGGGTCGGCCGGTGGCGCCCTTGTCGGCGCCCGACTTCCAGGCGGTGCCGGCGATGTCCAGGTGCGCCCACGGGTAGGCCTTCGCGAAGCGCTCCAGGAAGCAGGCCGCGGTGATGGCGCCGCCCGCGCGCGAGGCGATGTTGGGGAAGTCCGCGAAGTTGGACTTGAGCCCCTCCTGGTAGTCGTCCCACAGGGGCAGGTGCCAGGCGCGGTCCCACGAGGCCTCGCCGGCGTGCACGAGCTCCCGGGCGAGCGAATCGGTGTTGGCGAAGAGGCCTGTGGCGACGTGGCCCAGCGCGATCACCATGGCACCGGTGAGGGTGGCGATGTCGACGACCGCCGCCGGCTTGTAGCGCTCGGCGTAGGTGAGGGCGTCGCAAAGGATCAGGCGGCCCTCGGCGTCGGTGTTGAGGATCTCCACGGTCTTGCCCGACATCGTCGTGACGACATCGCCGGGCTTCACGGCGTTGCCCCCGGGCATGTTCTCGGTGGCGGGGACGATGCCCACCACGTTGAGGGGCAGCTTCATGAGGGCGATGGCCTTCATCGTGCCGAGCACGCTCGCCGCGCCGCACATGTCGTACTTCATCTCGTCCATCTCCGCGGCGGGCTTGAGCGAGATGCCGCCCGTGTCGAAGGTGACGCCCTTGCCGACGAGGACCACCGGCGGGGCGTCCTTCTTCTTCGCGCCGCGGTGCTCGAGCACGATCAGCTTCGGGGGCTGGCGGCTGCCGCGCGCGACGGCGAGGAAGGCGCCCATGCCCAGCTTCTCGAGGTCCTTCTGGTCGAGGACCTCGCAGGCGAGCCCGTGCTGCCTGGCGAGCGACTGCGCTTCGGACGCGAGATGCGCCGGCGTGCAGTGGTTCGCGGGGAGGTTGCCGAGGTCGCGCGCGAGGCCCACGCCTTCGGCGACCGCCATGGCTCGGGCCACGGCCGCCTCGCCGGGCGCGATGTCGCTGCGGCGCGCCACCTGCAGCATGACCTTGCGGAGCGCTCGCTTCTGCTCCGGCGGCTTGCTCTTCATCCGGTCGAAGCGGTACATGCCCTCCATGATGCCGAGCACCGCCTGCTCGACCTTGAAGGCCGTGTCGCGCTTGCGCAGGGCGAGCTCGGTGAGGAAGAAGGTCGCATCGGTGGCGCCCGTGGTGCGAAGCGCCTTGACGGCGGTGTCGATCGCCTTGCGGTAGGCCGACTCGCCCAGCTCGCGCTCCTTGCCCAGGCCGACGAGCAGGACGCGGTCCGATGGCAACCCGGTGAGGCAGTGGAGGAGGAGGGTGGTGCCCGCCTTGCCCTCGTGGTCGCCGCGCTTCATGACTTCCGTCAGGAACCCCTTGGCGGCTTGGTCGATCGCCTGCGCGGAGGTGCTGAGCTTGCGGCCCTCGAAGACGCCCACCACCACGCATCCGGCACGCTGTTTCTCGGGGCTGCCGCTCTTTATGCTAAATTCCATTTGTTTTCCTGTACTTGGAAGCTCGCGCAGACAGCGATTATCCCCGCTTTGGGCGAGCCAAGTCAAAGCAAGCCGAGCCCGTGACCCCTTGATCTTCGAGCGCAGCCTGATCCGCGAATTCAGCCTGGTGGCGGTCGCCGTCGTCGCGGTATTGCTCGCCCTGATCCTGACGCGCCTGCTCATCCTTTTGCTCGGCAAGGCGGCCGGCGGCGAGGTGCTGGCGGAGGCAGTCATCGGCCTCATCGCGTTCGGGATACTCACCTACATGCCGCTGCTGCTGTCGATCGCGGCGTTCGTGGCGGTGCTGCTCACCCTCACGCGCAGCTTCCGCGATAGCGAGATGACGGTGTGGTTCACCTCGGGGCTGTCGATCGCCGCGTGGGTGAAGCCGGTGATCCGGTTCGCGCTGCCCATCGCCCTGGTGTGCGCCGTGCTGTCGCTCGCGGTCTCGCCGTGGTCCCAGGCGCAGAGCCGCGAGTACCAGCGCCTCCTGGAGAGCCGCGACGAGGTCTCGGCGGTGACGCCGGGCGTGTTCCGCGAGTCGCGCCAGGCGGACCGCGTCTTCTTCGTGGACAAGCTCTCGGAGCGCGACGACGTGGTGAACAACGTCTTCGTCCAGTCCACCCACGGCGGGCGCCTGGGCGTGATGGTGGCGCAGAAGGGCTTCATCGAGACCGTGGCGAACGGCGACCGCTTCGTGGTGCTGCTGAACGGCCGGCGCTACGAGGGCACGCCCGGCACGCTGGACTATCGAACGGTGGACTTCGAGCGCTACATGCTGCGCATCGAGCCCCGGGAGGCGAAGAAGGACGCGACCCCGCCCGCCAAGTCGCTGAGCACCCTGGACCTGCTGGCCGACCCCACGCCGCACCACATCGCGGAGCTGCACTGGCGGGTGTCGCTGCCGTTCTCGGTGCTGCTCATGGCGCTATTCGCCGTGCCCCTTTCCTTCGTGAACCCGCGCACCGGCAAGTCGTGGAACCTGGCGCTCGCCGTGCTCGCCTACGCCCTCTACAACAACCTGCTCTCGATCTTCCAGGCCTGGACCGCGCAGGGGAAGGTGCCGACCTGGGTGGGGCTGTGGCCGGTGCACCTCGCGGTGATCGCCCTTCTCGCGTTCCTGCTCTCCCGGCAGATGGTCTCGCGGCGGTGGTTCATGTTCGGGCGATAGCGGGGCTCGCCCGGGGAGCCGCTGCAAGGTATAATTTCGGGCTTCCCGAAACGGGGAGCAGCAGGATCAGCAGGATCCACGGAGAGGTGGATGAGCGGTTTAAGTCGCACGCCTGGAAAGCGTGTTTAGGTTAACAGCCTAACGCGGGTTCGAATCCCGCCCTCTCCGCCAGTTACCCAGAGCCACCAAGAAAACCGTGCCCCCGCAATAGGGGCGACCCCATAGGGGGTTAGGCTGCCAGTTGCGGAAATACCTGCCCCCGTAGGACAATGGATTGCCGTAAGGTGCATGGTTAAAACCGGGGGCAACGGGCCGCCGACCAGAGCACCGGGGGCAAAGTGCCATGGGGCTCGTAGACAAGCAGATCAAGCATGCCCAGCTAACGGCGCAGATCGTGGGCGGCAAGCGCATCAAACTGTACGACGGCAACGGGCTATTCCTCGAAGTAAGCGCAGGCCGAGGCGTGGCCTCTTGGTTCCTCAAGTACCGCAGTGGGCGCCACGAGCGCCGCGCCAGCATCGGCCGCTACCCCGGCATCACCATCGCCCAAGCGCGCAACCATGCGCGCGATCTGCGCACCGCTATCGACGGTGGCCAGCCCCCGCACTTGGCCAAGTCGAAGGAACGCACCTTCGCCGCGCTGGCCGACGAGTGGTTCAAGGTAAACAAGGGCGACTGGTCTGAGCGCCACGCGACAGGCGTGGAGCGATACCTGCGTTACGCCAAGGACGCGTTCGGGGCCACGGCAATCGCCGAACTCGACGCTCCCACGGTGCTCGAACTGCTGCGCAAGTACGAGGCACGTGGCGAAACCGCCCGCCGTGTGCGGCTGTACGTTTCGCTGGTGCACACCTACGCGGTGAATACCGGGCGCGTAAACACCCCGGATCCCGCCGCATCGCTGCGCCGGAAGGGCGTGCTAAAGGCCAAGGCCCGCGTGCGAAGCCATCCGGCGATGCCCGCGCACCTGATCCCTGACTGGCTCAAGGCGCTAGAAGCCTCGCCCTTCGCACCGGAAGTCAAAGCGGCCACCAAGTTCACAACGCTGACGGCGCTGCGCACCGGCGAGGTGCTGGGCCTGACTTGGGCCGAGGTCGCACCCGACAACACCAGTGTGACGATTCCCGCCGACCGCATGAAGGGCAAGCGCGACCACACGGTGTTCCTGTCCAAACCCGCCCGCAACCTCGTGGACGCCATGGAGACTATTTGGGGCCGTGCTCGCAGTGCCTATGTGTTCCCCGGCAAGAAGGTGGGAGAGCCGCTGTCGAACATGGCAATGTCGATGGCGCTGACGCGCACGTGTCCCAAGGGCGTAACCGCCACCATCCACGGGATGCGTGCAGCCTTCTCGACGTGGGCGAACAGCAGTGGGGCATCGCCGTGGGTGGTGGAGCGTTGCCTCGCACACGTGAACAAAGACAAAGTCGCCGCCGCATACAACCGCTCGACCTACGATGCGGAGGCCAAGGCACTGTGGGAGGCGTGGGCGGCTGCGATCACCGCGAAGTAACATCGGTGGCATTGCCACACAGGCCCCGGCAAGTTACCGCCGCCCCCCAAGGGCTGAAAACCGTGTGCTAGCATTTGGGCCGTTGACTCGGTACCAAGTTGCGGTGGTCGTAGCAGGCCAACATCTAGGCGCAGTAGGAAGCTGCAATGCGCGCCGGGTGCCGCACCCTAGCCCACGCCAGCACCGGAGCCGTGTGGGAATGGTCGCAAAGTAGTAGCGCGGTTCGAAGCCGAGATTTTCCAGTTCCGAGTACAGGGCTGGGCAACACACGTCGCTCGACGTGCGTGCCCGGCCCTTTGCATTTGTGGCGGAGCCGCGCGTCGGGTTTAGCAACCTCGACCTGTGGAGACCGCCACGATGAAAGACATTACCGGGTGCCTGCGCACCAAAGAAGCGGCTGAGTACCTCGGCCTTTCGCCCCAAACCCTCTGCAATTACCGCACGCTCGACCGCAAGGCCGTCGCCCTGGGCGAGCCGATGCGCGGCCCGCGCTTCCTGATGATCTGCGGCGGCAATGTGTGCGTGTATCGCAAGCAAGACCTTGATGCGTGGCTCGACGCCGCTGCCAAGGCCACCGCCAAGCGGTTCGCGTCGAACGGTGCGGGGGTGCGGCGATGAGCACTCCCAAGCGAACGAACGCACCAAACGAAAACGCCCGCCACGGGCAAGGTGGCGGGCGCAAGGTACTGGGAAAAACCAACGGCAAAGGCAACCTTACCACGCTTGGCGATGCGGCCCTGCGCTACGCCCGCGCCGGGTACCGCGTGGTGCCGTTGAAGGCGCTCGACAAGGCGCCTTGGTTGGAAAAGTGGCCGAAGCGCGCCACCACCGATTGCGAACAGGTGAAGGCGTGGTGGGCCGAACAGCCCGAAAGCAACGTGGGCCTGATGCCGCCCGAGGGGTGCATCGTCGTGGATGTGGACCCGCGACATGGCGGCAGCGCCGATGGGCTGGACTTGCCTGCCAGCACCCCGACGCAAGAAACCGGCGGGGGCGGCGAGCACTACGTGGTGCGGGTAGAGGAAGGCGCCGAACTGCCCGAACGGCCGGGAGTCGATTACCTGCGCCCCGGCAAGCACCAGTTTGTTGCCGAGCCGAGCGTGCACCCCAGCGGCGAGCTTTACCTCTGGCGGCCGGGGCTGGCCCCATGGGATGTGCAGCCCGCCCTGTGGCAGCCCCCCGGCAATGCCTCGGCGGCTTCGCAGGCGAGCGCAGGCGGCTCGCAGGCGCTCGCGCCGCTACCCCTGCGCCGGCAAACTGCGCCGCACCTTGCCTGCGACCACCTGCGGGCGCTGGGCCGCGAGGTGCACCACCTTGCCCCCGACCGCTGGGGCGAAGGCGAGCACGACAAGTGGATGCGCGAGTGGGTGATGCCCGTGCACTACGAAACTGGCGGCAGCGAGGACGGCCGAGCGCTGGCCCACGAAGTGAGCGCGCTGTTTACCGGGTACGACAGGCAGGCGCTCGACATGAAGTGGCGCACCTTGGGTCGCGAACCCGGCAGGGACAAGGTAACGGGGGCCTCGCTCGAACACGTGCTGCGGCATCTGCGGCGAGACGTGCAAGCGGCCAGCGGAGGCATTCCGATTGTCGGCGTGGGGGAGTTCGCGCGGGCTGCGCGGCCCGTGCGCTGGCTCGTCCGCGATTGGCTCCCCACCGGGGCGCTGGCGGTGTTGCTGGGCGAATCGAACGCGGGCAAGTCGGCGGTAGCGGTGGCGCTCGGCATGTCGGTTGCGGCGGGCGTCGAGCGGTTCTGCGGCAAGGAGGTACGCGCGCAGGGGGCCGTGGTGTACGTGGCCGCCGAGGGGCAGGGCGGCATGATGGCCCGCGTTCGCATCTTTGGCGAAAAGGTGCTGGGTCTCGACGCGGAAGCGCTGGATCGCGTGCCGATGTTCGTTGTGCCGGTGGCGATCAGCTTGTCGGAATCGGGCGCCGTCGAAAACGTGGCCAGCATCACACTCGCAAAGGTGCGCGCGTGGGCCGCAGTGCAGGGCATGGCGCCGCCTCCCGTTGTGCTGGTGGTGATCGACACGCTGGCGCGGAACATCGGCGGCGATGCGCACGAAAGCGACAACGCCGATATGTCGGCCGTGATGAACAACTGCGCCACGCTGCTGCGGCTGCTGGCGGAGTTGCACCCCGACCGGCAGCAACCCGCCATGCTGCTGAACGCGCACCCCGGCCACGGCGAAAAGAGCCGCCTGCGGGGCGCGTACGCGATGCAGGCCGCGCTCGACGTGATTATGCGTATCGAGGTGGCGGCGCCGCAGCCCACCAATGCCGACGACGACGAGCGGCAGGCGATAGCCGAACTGGTGGGCGGCCCGATAGCCGTTGCGCAACCCCGCGTGCTGCAAGTGACGAAAGCCCGCGACAGCGCGTTTCCGCCACCGCTGCGACTGAGCTTTATGCAGGACAGCCCCGGCTGGTTGCGCGATCCAGAGACCGGCACCGCGAACACGACCGTTTACCTTGCGGCGAATGGAGAGTTCGACGCGGTAGACGGGGCGCCCGTGCGCGCCAACCGAAAGGTGACGGACGACCAGGTACTCGAAGCCATGGCGGCGCACCCCGAAGCGTCGCAACGAAAGCTG
>JAMPXV010000252.1 GCA_023700985.1 Lysobacter sp. | reverse complement strand
GTGAACCTGAACCTCCTGCTCATCAACCTCGCCGTCGAGGCCGAGCGGCTCGGCGACAACACGACGCTTTCCGCCAAGCTGGGCTGGCGTTTCTAGCTATTGGGACGGTTCTACGGAGCTATTGGGACGGTTCTACGGAACCGGTCTATTCAGGAACCTGTGCACGGACCTCCCGATTCACGGAATAGACCGGTTCCGTAGAACCGTCCCAATAGCTAGAAACGCCAGCCCAGCTTGGCGGAAAGCGTCGTGTTGTCGCCGAGCCGCTCGGCCTCGACGGCGAGGTTGATGAGCAGGAGGTTCAGGTTCACGCCGCCGAAGTAGCGGCCCTCGTTGAACGTCTCGTCGGCGAGCCCGGGCGCGGAGATCGACGAATCGACCCTGACGATGCCTGCGCCGATGTAGGGGGTAGCGACCGTGAAGCGCTTGGACAGCATGAGGTCGGCGCCGTACGTGGATACCTTCAGGCTGCCGAGGTCGGTCGTGCGGGTGCCTGACAGCCGCACGGCAAGGGCCGGCGTCGTGAGCGTGTCCTGCACGAACGCGTAGCGCACGTCCACGCCCCAGAGCGTCGCGTCGACGTCCGGCGCGATGGCCACGAAGCCGCCGAGGTCGATGCCGGCCCCCAGCCCCTTGTAGATGTGCAGCTTCGGCACGAAGAGCGTGTCGGTCGAGCCGGCGCCCGCGAGCCGGAAGATGTCGCTGTTCTTCACGTCGGTGGAGGAAAGCTCGAGACCCAGGTCGAAGCCCCAGGGGCCGAGCGACGTGGCGGGCGTCACCCCCTTGTAGGAGAGTGCGGCGCCGAGGTCCTGCGACAGCAGGCGGAACTGCTCCTGGGAGAGCGCGCCGATGTTGCCGAGGTCCCCGGCGGTGGCGGGCAGCGAGGCGGCGAGCAGCGAGGCGGCAAGCAATCGTTTCATGGTCACTCCTTGAGGGATTCGGGAATCGGGTGCAGCTCGAGGCTCGGGCCCGCCTTGGCCACCTGGCCCGGCGTGTCGTGCCCCACGATGGCGGGAACGCGCCGCGCCGCGCCGATGAGCGCCCCGAGGTCGACGCCGGTGTCGTAGCCCATGTCCTGCAGCATGTTCACCATGTCCTCGGTGCAGATGTTGCCCGTGGCGCCGGGAGCGAAGGGGCAGCCTCCGAGGCCGGCGATGGAGCCGTCGAACGAGCGCACGCCCGCCTCGATGCCCGCCAGGACGTTGGCGAGCCCCATGCCGCGCGTGTTGTGGAAGTGCAGCGTGTAGAACGAGTCGTCCTTCGTCGGGAAGCGGTCGAGCACGCGGGAGGTGAGCTCCTCGACCTGGCGCGGGTTGGCCATGCCGGTCGTGTCGGCGAGCGAGATGCCGTCCACGCCCGCGGCGAGGAAAGCCTCCACGAAGCGCAGGACCTCGTCCTCCTTCACGCGGCCCTCGAAGGGGCAGCCGAAGGTGGTCGACAGGCTCATCGTGATCTTCATCCCGGCCTCGTGCGCCACGCGCACCATGGTCGGAAGCTCCGCCAGCGACTGCTCGTGCGTGCGGTTGATGTTGGCGCGGTTGTGCGTCTCCGAGGCCGACATGACGCCGTTCACCTCGTCGGGCCCTCGCGCCACCGCCGCCGCGTTCTGCACGCCGCGGATGTTGGGGACGAGCGCGACGTAGGCCACGCCCGGCACGCGCTCGATGCCCGCGAGCACCTCGACGGCGTCCGCGAGCGCCGGCACCGCCTTCGGGCTCACGAAGGAGGTGACCTCGATCTTGTGCAGCCCCGTGCGCGAGAGCTGGTCGATGAGGGACACCTTCGTCGCCGTCGGGACGAAGGCCTTCTCCATCTGGAAACCGTCTCGGACGGCGACGTCGTTGATGTACAGGCGCATGGGGGCCGCTTGCGGGAAAGGTGGATTTTACCCCGCGAAACGGCCAAGCTTCCCAACCATGGGCACAAACGACAAGGACGCGGGCCTCGTGGAGGACATCCGGCTGCTGGGCCGGATCCTCGGCGACACCCTGCGGCTGCACGAGGGCGAGGAGACCTACGAGCTCATCGAGACGATCCGCAAGCTCGCCGTGGCGAGCCGCCGGCTGGAGGACGTGGCCTCGCGCGGCTCGCTCGCGCAGACGCTGGACGCGCTGGCCGACGACCAGGCGGTGGTGGTGGTGCGCGCCTTCAGCTACTTCTCGCTGCTCGCCAACATCGCCGAGGACCGCCACCACGTGCGGCGCCACCGCGAGAACCGCCGCCACGGGTCGCGGCCGCTCGCCTCCACCCTGCGCGGGCTCTTCGCCGACGCGCTCGCGCGCGGCACCACGAAGGCCGGGGGCCTCGCCACCCTCGCGAGGGTGCGCGTGACCCCGGTCCTCACCGCCCACCCCACGGAGGTGCAGCGCAAGAGCACCCTCGACATCCAGCTCGCCATCGCCGACTGGCTGGGCCGGCTGGACAACCCCGCCCTGATCGACGAGGAGCGCGCCGCCTTCGAGGGCGAGCTGCGCCGCCTGGTGGCCACCCTCTGGCTCACGCGCATGCTGAGGGCCGTGAAGCTGGGGGTGAAGGACGAGATCGAGAACGCGCTCGCCTACTTCGACTACACCTTCATCGACGCGGTGCCGCGCATCCACGGCGAGATCGAGGACTCGGTGGCGCGGCTTCCGGGCGCGGCGCCAGGGGAGGCGCTCCCGACCGTGCTGTCGATCGGCAGCTGGGTGGGCGGCGACCGAGACGGCAACCCCTTCGTCACGGCCGAGATGCTCGAGCACGCCTTCCGGCGGCAGGCCGAGATCGCCTTCGACCACTACTTCGCGCAGGTGCACGCGCTCGGGGCGGAGCTGCCCGTCTCCGGCCTGTGGGCGCGCCTCACGCCGGCCATGCAGGCGCTGGCGGAGGCCTCGCCGGACCGCTCTCCCTTCCGCCAGGACGAGCCCTACCGGCGGGCGCTCACGGGCGTCTTCGCGCGGCTTGCGGCGACGGCCACCGCGCTCGGGCTCAGGCGGGAGCACCGCACGGCCGTGGGCCAAGGCGAGCCTTACCCGGATGCCGCGGCCTTCGCGGCCGACCTCGACGCGATCGACGAGAGCCTGCGCGCCGACCGCTCGGCGATGCTGGCCGACGGGCGCCTGCGGCAGCTGCGCCGCGCGGTGCGCACCTTCGGCTTCCACCTCGCCACCGTGGACCTGCGCCAGAACGCGGACGTGCACGAGCAGGTGATCGCGGAGCTGCTTCGCGAGGCGCGCGTCACCCCCGACTACCTGGCCCTGGACGAGGCCGCGCGGCAGGCGCTGCTGCTCGCGGAGCTGGCGACACCCCGGCCCCTGCGCTCGCCCTTCGCGGCCTACTCGGAGCTGACGAGAGGAGAGCTCGACATCGTGGGGCAGGCGGCGAAGGTCCATGCCTCGCTCGGGCCCGAGTCGATCCGCCAGTACGTCATCTCCAAGACGGAGAGCGTGTCGGACCTGCTGGAGGTGGCCGTGCTCCTCAAGGAGGCGGGGCTCGTGATGCCCGGCGACGCGCCCGCCTCGAGGCTGCAGGTGGTGCCGCTCTTCGAGACCATCGGGGATCTCCGTCGCGCGCCGCAGACCATGCGCGCGTGGTTCGCGCTGCCGGCGGCGAGGTCGATGGTCGACTCCCTCGGCGGCGTGCAGGAGGTGATGCTGGGCTACTCCGACAGCAACAAGGACGGCGGCTACGTCACCTCCAACTGGGAGCTCTACAAGGCGGAAACGGAACTGGTGGCGGTGTTCCGCGAAGCGGGCGTGCGGCTGCGCTTCTTCCACGGGCGCGGCGGCACGGTGGGGCGCGGCGGCGGCCCCTCCTACGAGGCCATCCTCGCCCAGCCGCCGGGCAGCGTGCAGGGGGAGCTGCGCCTCACGGAGCAGGGCGAGGTGATCGCGAGCAAGTACGCCAACCGCGACATCGGCCGGCGCAACCTCGAGGCGCTGGTGGCGGCCACGGTGCGCGCGACGCTGGACGAGGCGCCGCGCGAGGAGCACGCCGGGTACCACGCCGCGATGGAGGAGATCTCGGCCGCCGCCATCGCCGCCTACCGCGGGCTCGTCTACGAGACGCCGGGGTTCGTGGACTACTTCCGCGCCTCCACGCCGATCCGCGAGATCGCGGAGCTCAACATCGGCTCGCGGCCGGCCTCGCGCAAGCCGTCGCAGCGCATTGAGGACCTGCGCGCCATTCCCTGGGTCTTCTCCTGGGCGCAGTGCCGCGTGATGCTGCCGGGCTGGTACGGGCTGGGCAGCGCCGTGGAGGCATTCCTCGCGCGGCGCGGCGACCAGGGGCGGGCGCTGCTCGCCGAGATGTGGCGCGAGTGGCCCTTCTTCCGCGCCATGCTCTCCAACCTCGAGATGCTGCTCGCCAAGGCGGACCTGTCGGTGGCGGTGCGCTACAAGGAGCTGGTGCCCGACGCGCAGCTCG
>JAMPXV010000251.1 GCA_023700985.1 Lysobacter sp. | reverse complement strand
CGCGACTCCGCCCCGGCACCGGCGGCGTAGGCCAGCGGCAGCGCACCCAGGATCATGGTGCCCGTGGTCATGAGGATCGGGCGCAGGCGCAGCGTGGCGGCTTCCACGACGGCGTCGTGCACGTTGCGGCCTTCCTCCTGCAACTGGTTTGCGAATTCCACGATCAGGATGCCGTGCTTGGTGATGAGCCCGACCAGCGTCACCACGCCAATCTGGCTGTAGATGTTCCAGGTCCCGCCGGTGAGCAGCAGCGCGCCGAAAGCGCCCGTCATCGACAGGGGCACCGTCAGCATGATGACGAACGGGTCGCGGAAGCTCTCGAACTGGGCGGCGAGCACGAGGTAGATGAAGACCAGCGCGAGGACGATCACGAGCGTCGTGCTTCCCGCCGATTCGCGGAACTCGCGCGACTGGCCGTTGAGGTCGGTCGTCACGCCCGGGAGGACCCGCTCGGCCGTCTCCTCGAAGTAGGTGATGGCCTGGCCGAGGGTGTAGCCGGGCGCCAGGCTCGCGGTGACCGTGGCCGCGCGCAGCTTCTGAAAGTGGTTGAGGTTCTTGGGCGCCACGCCCTCGCTCACGGTAAGCACGTTGGAGAGCTGGACCATCTCGTTGCCGCTGCCGCGCACGTAGATGTCGTTGATGTCCTGGGGGGAAGTGCGGTCGGCGTCGGCCACCTGGACGATGACGTCGTACTGCTCGCCGTCGCGCTTGAACCGGGTGACGACGCGCCCGCCGAGCAGCGTCTCGAGCGTGCGGCCGACGGTTTCCACCGGCACGCCCAGGTCGGCGAGCTTTTCGCGGTTCACGCTCACGCGCAGCTCCGGCTGGTTGAGGCGCAGGTCGGTGTCCACCGACACCAGCCCGGGATTGCGGCGCGCCTCGTCCATGAGGCGGTCGACCATGGTGCGCAGTTCCGGCCACGACGCCTGGGTCATGACCACGAACTGCACGGGGGCGCCACGCGACCCGCCCAGCGAGGGCGGGTTGAGCGGAAAGGCGAACACGCCGGGCAGCGCCTGCATCTTCGGCGACAAATCGCGGGCGATCTCCTGCTGGCTGCGGCTGCGTTCCCGCCACGGCGCGAGGATCGCCACCGAGAAACCGGAATCGGCCGTGGGGTTGCCGGCCATGGTGAAGAACCGGGTGATCTCCGGCACGCCGCGGTATATCTCCTCGATGCGCGCCATGTAGCCGGAGGTGTAGGCCACGGTCGAGCCCACCGGCGCGGTCACCGGGGCGAAGAGCACGCCGCGATCCTCGATGGGAGCCAGCTCGTGGCGCAGCTGGCTGAACAGCACGGCGCTGGCGGCGCCAAGCCCAACCATCACGCCGATCACCAGCACGCGGTGGTCGAGCGCCCGGAGCAGCCCGTTGCGGTAGGCGCGGTTGAGGCCTGCGAAGAAGCGCTCGGTGATGTTGAAGAGGCGCCCGTGCTTGGGCTCGTACTTGAGCACCTTGGAGCACATCATCGGCGAGAGGGTGAGGGCGACGAAGCCGGAGACGACCACCGATCCGGCAAGCGCCAGCGCGAACTCCGTGAACAGCCGGCCCGTGCGCCCGCTCGCGAACGCGAGCGGCGCGTACACGGCGGCCAGGGTGAAGGTCATCGCGACGACCGCGAAGGCGATCTCGCGCGTGCCCTTGAGCGCGGCGTCGAGCTTCGACATGCCGCCTTCCATGTAGCGGTAGATGTTCTCGAGCACGACGATCGCGTCGTCCACCACCATGCCGATGGCGAGCACCATCGCCAGCAGGGTGAGGGTGTTGATGGAGAAGCCCGCCGCATAGAGGAGGAGCCCCGTGCCGATCAGCGATACCGGGATGGTCACCAGCGGGATCATCGTCGCGCGCACGTTGCGCAGGAACACGAAGATCATCAGGGTGACCAGGAGCACCGCCTCCAGGATGGTGAAGAACACGGCGCGCATCGACTCCTCGATGAAGACCGAGGAGTCGAACGAAAGGCGCAGCTTCATGCCCTCGGGAAGGGTCCTCGAGACGTCGTCGATCTCGCCGCGCACGGCCCGGGCGAGGTCGAGCGAGTTCGCGGTCGACTGGCGGATCACGCCCAGCGAGACCGACGGCTCGCCGTTGAAGCGGGTGATGATGCGCTCGGAGGCTGGCGCGAGCTCCACGAGGGCCACGTCCCGCAGCCGCACCGCATAGCCGCCGGAATCGCGCACGACGATGGCGCCGAACTGGGGCGGCGTCGCGAGGTCCGTCTGCGTGAGCACCGAGAACTCGCGCGCCCGCGACTCGATCCGCCCGGCAGGGATCTCGACGTTCTGGCGGCGCAGCGCGTCCTCGACGTCCTGGGGCGTGAGCTTGTATGCGGCGAGCTTGGCGCGGTCGAGCCATATGCGCATCGAGGGCCGGCGCTCGGCGAACACCCGCACGTCGGCTGCGCCGGGCAGGGTCTGCAGGCGCGGCCGGATGTTGCGCGTGGCGTAGTCGGAAACCTCCAGGCGCGAGTGCCGGTCGCTGGTGAAGCCGATCCACATGATGGGCCAGGCGTCGGCCTCGGTCTTCGAGATGACCGGTTCCTCGATGTCCTCGGGAAGCCTGCCGCGCACCCGCGCCACCTTGTCGCGCACGTCGGCGGCCGCGGCGTCCGGGTTGCGCGAGAGCTTGAACCGCACCGTGATGTCGCTGCGCTCGGTGCGCGAAACCGACGAGATCACGTCCACGCCCTCGATGCCGGAGAGCGACTCCTCGAGGACCTTGGTGACGCGCGATTCCATGACGTCGGAAGAGGCGCCGCGGTAGTCCGTCTGCACGCTGACGATCGGCTCGTCGATCTTCGGGTACTCGCGCACCGCGAGCCGGGAATAGGAGATGAGCCCGATGAGCAGGATGGCGAGCGACAGCACCGTCGCGAAGACGGGCCGCTTGATGCAGGTTTCCGGCAGGGTCATGGCGGACTCGCGGGAATGGTCGGCGTCAGGAGCGCCCGCCGGGGGGCGCGTCGGCCGCGGCGCTTCCGGCGGCGGGCGGTACCGCAGCGGGCTTCTCCGCGATGCGCACGGCGGCGCCGTCGCGAAGCTTCATCTGGCCGGCGGTGACCACGCGGTCGGCGGCGGCGAGGCCGTTGGTGATCTCCACGACCCCGTCGCGGCGCTGGCCGGTCTCCACCTTCTGGCGCACGGCGCGGCCGTCGACCACGCGGTAGACATACTGGTCGTCGCCGACCGGAAAGAGAGACTCCTCGGGGATGGCGAGCGAATCCTTCACGTCGGTGGTGAACAGGCGCACGCGGGCGAACATGCCGGGCCGCAGGTCCCGCCGGGCGTTGGGCACCGTGGCCCGGATCACGACCGCCCGGCCGCTCGCGTCCAGGAGCGGGTTGATCGCGTAGACGCGGCCCTCGAAGGTGCGCCCGGGGACGGCATCGAGGGTGATCTGCAGGACCTGCCGGTCGCGGACCTCGGCGAGGTGGATCTCGGGCACGCGGAAGTCGACCTTGACCGGGTCGATCTTCTCGAGGTTGACCACGTCCTGCCCTTCCTTCACGTAATCGCCCAGGCTCACGTGGCGCAGGCCGATCACGCCGGCGAAGGGCGCCCGGATGACCGTCTTGGCAAGGCGTGCGCGGGCCAGCTCGGCGTCGGCCTGGGCGACGCGCAGGTTGTTCTCCGCCTCGTCCTTCGCCTGGCCCGAAATGAAGCCCTGCTGGCGCAGGTCCGCCGCGCGTTCGAACTTGCTCTTCGACAGGACGAGGTTCGCCTCGGCGCGCGCCACGTCGGCACGCTGCACCGAGTCGTCGAGCTTCAGGAGCAGGGCGCCCTCGGCCACCGACTCGCCTTCCGCGAACCCGATCACCGCGACGCGGCCGGCAACCTCCGGCCGGACCACGATGGTCTCGTCGGAGCGCAGGCTGCCGACCGTGGCGATGGAGCGCGGAAGCCTGACGGTAGCCACGGGCGCCACCTCCACGGCGACCTCGGGGGCCTGCCCGCCCGGGCCCTTGCCGGGTGCCCCCTTGCCCGTTGCCGCCGGGCTGGCGGTCGCGGGCGACGTCATGCCGCTTCGCGACCCGGCCCAGTAGGAAAGGGCGATCGCGCCGGCCACGGCGGCGATCGTGAGCGAGCGCAGGAGATTTTTGGACATTTTGGGATGCTGGGCCGGAAATCAGGCCGAAGTGCCGGGTGCCGGATTATCGACCAAAGCGGGCGCGCGAACCAATAGCCGCGCGAAAACGCGCCTGTTACCAGGGACAATCCGGGATCCCGCGGGTTCCCCAGGGGCGCCCGGGGAGGGGGGAGGCTCAGGCGGGAATGTCGGGGACCAGCTGCCGCTGCAGCATGAAGATCTGGTCCTTGAGCATCAGTTTTCGCTTCTTCAGTCGCTTGAGCTGCAATTCGTCGTGGAGGGGGTTGAGTTCCAGGGCTTCGATTGCGCGGTCG
>JAMPXV010000040.1 GCA_023700985.1 Lysobacter sp. | reverse complement strand
CGACAGTCATGGCGCGCTCCGCGAAATCGGTCGAAGCGCCCATTTTACCCGCGGAAGCGCGATCAGCTCGCGCGCGCGAGCGGAAGGTTGACCAGGAGGTTCTGCGGCTTCATGCGCAGCGTGTGGTCCGGGCGGAAGGCGAGGCCGAGGTAGACGGGTCGGCCCGCCACCTCGGGCGCCGCGTCGGCCGGCTCGGCGAACTCGAGCCGGAAGAGCGTGGCGAGCCGCGCGCGAGCCTCGTCGGGAACGGCCTCGCCGAGGTAGAGCGCATTGAGGATGGCGGTCGATTCGACGTCCAGGCCGACGTGCCAGCGCCAGCGCTCGTCGTCGACGCGCTCGACGGGCTCGATGGCGACGCGCACGCCGGCCAGGTGCGCGACCCAGCGCTCGAGGAGCGTCGCAAGGGCCTTCGCCCCGGGCCGGCCCGGCGTGAGGTCGAGCAGGAACGAGAACAGCTCGTCGCGCAGGAAGTAGAACGGCGCGTTCTCGTCGTTCAGGATGTCCATCTTCACGGCGGCCACGGGCGTCTGCTGCTGCTTCAGGAGCCGCCCGAGGTTGCCGAAGCCCCCCGTCTCGGCGTAGGCCTCGATCGTGGAGGCGTCGGCGGCGAGGACCTGCCCGCCTTCCACGCTCACGCGCTGCGGGCGGAAGAAGAGCTCGCCGGCGCGCGCGAGCCATGGGTCGGCGAGACCCTCGAGCAGCCCGCGAACGATCGCCTGCGCCAGCGCGTCGAGGAATGGCGGCGCGATCTCCACCCTGGCGCGGCGGAACTGGTCGACGTAGCAGGCCTCGACGGAGCCCGCGGCGAGCAGGCGGTCGCGGAAGCGCAGGAACTCGGCCCAGTTCTCGCGGGCGTCGTCGTCCTCGACCGCCGCGAGGTCCGCCTCGCGGATCTCCAGCCGCGGCTTCTCCGCCAGGCGCGCGTGCAGGTGCCGCTCCCCGGGGCCGGCCTCCGGCGGCGGCGCGAGCTCCGGCCGGGCGAGGAAGTGCCGCAGGTAGTCGTCCCCGGGGACGAGCCAGCCCTCGGGCCCGCGCGCGAGGAGGCGAAAGCCGCTGGAGGCCCAGAAGTCCTGCGCCACGGCGGCGCTAGCCCCGGGCCGCGGCGCGGCCCACGATGCGTTCGCCGTCGGCGGGCTCGAAGGCCCCGCGCGGCTCGCCGGTCACCGCGGCGCGCCCATCACTGCTTGCCGATGACGGCGACCTCGGGCAACGGGAAGCCGTTGAAGTTCGAGGCGTACGCGGTGGTGTAGGCGCCGGCGTTCTTGATGAAGATGAAGTCGTTTTCCTGCAGGTCGCCGGGCAGCAGCTCGTCGCGCATCACCACGTCCACGGAGTCGCAGGTGGGGCCGGCGACGTTCCAGGCCACCGGCTCGCCGTCACGGTCGGTGTAGAGGTTGTAGCGCAGCCCTTCGGTCGTCTCGATGACGCCGCCGAAGACGCCGGCGTCCCAGTACATCCAGCGCTGGCCGTTGCGGGTGGCGGTGCCGACGACGCGGCAGATGAAGTAGCCGGCGTCGGAGACGAGGTAGCGGCCCGGCTCGGCGATCACCTGGATCTCGGGGCCGAAGTGCCTCAGCTCCCGGTTGATCACCTCGGCGATCGTCTCGATGGAGGGGATCGGCTTCACGTGCCGCACCGGGTAGCCGCCCCCGAGGTTCAGCAGGCGCGGGCTGAGACCGGCCTGGCGCATCGAGGCGAAGACCTTGCGCGCGCGCTCCATGCCGACGCGCCAGTTCTCCGGGTTGAGGCACTGCGAGCCGACGTGGAAGGTGATGCCCGCGAGGTCGGCCTTGCAGTCGACCGCGGCCGCGATCAGTTCCGGGATGTCGTTCATGTGCGCGCCGAACTTGCCGGCGAGCGGCCAGTCGCTGCCGATGTTGGGCGCGTCGATGCGCAGGTAGAGCTTGGCGTCGGCCTTGACCGACTGCACCTTGCGGATCTCCTCCTCGGAGTCGACCACGAACCACTCGACGCCCTTGGACGCGGCGTACTCGAGGTAGGCCCGCGACTTCATCGGGTTGGAATAGAAGATCTCCGCGACGGGGACCCCGAGGCCGAGCAGGAGGTCGAGTTCGGCGATCGAGGCGATCTCGAAGCCGGCGCCTTCCTGGATCAGCACCTTGAGGACGCGCGGGTCGGGGTTGGCCTTGACGGCGAAGTGCGGCCGCACGCGCGGCAGCGACGCCCGGAAGCGCCGGGTCTTGGCGCGCACGATGTCCAGATCGACGAGGAGGACCGGCTTCTTGTACGGGTGCCGGGCGAGGTACTGCTTGACGGCGCCGAAGTCGAGGCTGACTTCGGGATGGGTGTCGAGGGGGAAGTCCGGCGTGGGGCGGAGCTTCTTGACTACGGCTCGGGGCATCGATGTCTTTCGTGACGGGTCGTCGAGGCGATACGGGAAGGACGGGGCGCGCGCAAGGGCGCGGCAGCGGCATTCCGGTAGTTCCTCGCTCCTGTCATGATGACCCCCTTCTCGTCGTCGTGCCGGCTGCGTGCTGCACCGCGCCCGCGGGGGAGGCCGGCTTCCCCGGGGGTCGAAAAATGCGCGAAGTATAGGGCAAATCCCGGGCGCGACCGCAAGTTTTTGCGGTTGAAACGCCCGTTACCCCAAGGGGGAATGGACGGCGGCGGCCTCACATCTTGGGGAGCGTGACGCCCTGCTGCCCCTGGTACTTGCCGCCGCGGTCGCGGTAGGAGGTCTCGCAGACCTCGTCGGACTCGAAGAAGACCACCTGCGCGCAACCCTCGCCGGCGTAGATCTTGGCGGGCAGCGGCGTGGTGTTGGAGAACTCCAGCGTCACGAACCCCTCCCACTCCGGCTCGAAGGGCGTCACGTTCACGATGATGCCGCAGCGCGCGTAGGTGGACTTGCCGAGGCAGACCGTGAGGACGGTGCGCGGGATGCGGAAGTACTCGACGGTGCGCGCGAGGGCGAAGGAGTTGGGCGGGATGATGCACACGTCGCCCTCGAAGTTCACGAACGACTTCTCGTCGAACGCCTTGGGGTCGACGATCGTGGCGTTGATGTTCGTGAAGATCTTGAATTCGCGCGAGCAGCGGATGTCGTAGCCGTAGCTCGACGTGCCGTAGGAGACGATCCGCTTGCCGTCCACCTCGCGGACCTGCCCCGGCTCGAACGGTTCGATCATCCCGTGGGAGGCCGCCATGCGGCGGATCCACTTGTCGCTCTTGATGCTCATGGTTTCTTGCTCACGGAGTTGGGCGGCGGATCGGCTTGTCGCTCTTGATAGTCCTGGCTACCTGCTCGCGGAGTTGAGCGGCGGGACCGTCCGCTCGAACGATCGCCCCGCCGTCCCTTCAATGTCCGGCGTTCACGTGTTCTGGACGACGATCTTCGGGAAGATCGCGGTGCGGTCCTCGGCCTGCCGCGCGATGCGCGCGGCGACCTTGCGGGCGATGTCGCGGTAGATCGACGAGACCTTCCCGTCGGGGTCGGCCACCACGGTCGGCTTGCCGCTGTCGGTCTGCTCGCGGATCTCGATGTCCA
Source organism: Lysobacter sp. (assembly GCA_023700985.1). Taxonomy (GTDB): domain Bacteria; phylum Pseudomonadota; class Gammaproteobacteria; order Burkholderiales; family Usitatibacteraceae; genus FEB-7. The sequence continues at coordinate 17,667 of JAMPXV010000040.1, read as the reverse complement.
GGGGCAGCGCGCCGAGGAACTCGACGTCGAAGTCCTTGCACATGCGCTCGCCGCCGCCGTGGCCGAAGATGTGCTCGGCATGGCCGCACTTCGAGCAGACGTGGATCGCCATGTTCTCGACGATGCCCAGGATGGGCACGCCCACCTTCTCGAACATCTTCAGGCCCTTCCTCGCGTCGATGAGGGCGATGTCCTGGGGGGTCGTGACGATCACCGCGCCGGTCACGGGCACCTTCTGGGCGAGCGTGAGCTGGATGTCGCCGGTGCCGGGGGGCAGGTCGACGACGAGGTAGTCGAGGTCGCGCCAGCGCGTCTCGGTGAGGAGCTGCTCCAGCGCCTGCGTGACCATGGGGCCGCGCCAGACCATCGGGGTGTCGGCCTCGATGAGGAAGCCCACGCTCATCGCCTGGATGCCGTGGCCCTCCATCGGCTCCATGGACTTGCCGTCCCGGGAGGAGGGCCGGCCGGTGATGCCGAGCATCGTGGGCTGGGACGGGCCGTAGATGTCGGCGTCGAGCATGCCCACGGAGGCCCCCTCGGCCGCGAGCGCCAGCGCCAGGTTCACGGCGGTGGTGCTCTTGCCCACGCCGCCCTTGCCGGAGGCCACCGCGATGATGTTCTTGATGCCGGGCACGAGCTTCACGCCGCGCTGCACGGCGTGCGAGACGATCTTCGTGTGCACGTTCGCGCTCACGCTCGCCACGCCCGGCAGCTGCCGCAGCCGCTCGGTGACCTGGGCGCGGACCTTCTCGATGACGCCCCGGGCGGGATAGCCCAGGACGACGTCGAGCGTGACGCGGTCGCCCTCGACCTTCACGTTCTTGGCCGATCGCCCCTCCACGTAGTTGCGACCGGTGACCGGGTCGATGATCTCGGAAAGGGCTGCGAGGACGTCCTTGTCGGTGATGGCCATGTCGTCTCTGGGTGCGCGAACGCCCGGGCGTTCGCGGGAAGCGGGAGGGAAAGCATGCAATTTTAAAGCAATTTGCTACAATCGCGCTGACCCTTTTCGATTGCGATTCTTGTCCTCGCGGCCGCGACTCGCGCGGTTGCACGAGCCGCCCGACAACCCCTTACAGGCGCGCCACCCGGCTTCATGCCCCGCAAGCTTTTCGTCACCACGGCGCTACCCTACGCCAACGGCCCGTTCCACATCGGGCACATCATGGAGTACACCCAGGCCGACATCTGGGTGCGATTCCAGCGGCTGCAGGGGCACAAGGTGCATTTCGTCTGCGCCGACGACACCCATGGGGCGCCCATCATGCTCAAGGCCGAGGCCGAGGGCATCACCCCCGAGGAGCTGATCGCCCGCGTGGCCGAGTCCCACCGCAAGGACCTGGCGCGCTTCGGGGTGAGCTTCGACCACTTCCACTCGACGCACTCCGCGGAGAACCGCGAGCTCGCCGCCGGGATCTTCGCGGCGCTGAAGGAGGCGGGCTTCATCGCCACCAAGACGATCGAGCAGTTCTTCGACCCGGTGAAGGGCATGTTCCTCCCGGACCGCTACATCAAGGGCGAATGCCCGAAGTGCGGCGCGAAGGACCAGTACGGGGATTCCTGCGAGAGCTGCGGCGCCGTCTACACGCCCACGGACCTCAGGAACCCCGTCTCGGCCCTCACCGGCGCCACCCCCGTGCTGAAGAAGTCCGAGCACTTCTTCTTCCGGCTCTCCGACCCGCGCTGCGTCGAGTTCCTGAAGAGCTGGACGCAGGACGGGCGCCTGCAGCCCGAGGTGGCCAACAAGGTGCGCGAGTGGCTGGACGGCGGGCTGAACGACTGGGACATCACCCGCGACGCGCCCTACTTCGGGATCGAGATCCCGGGCGCCAAGGGCAAGTACTTCTACGTCTGGCTCGACGCGCCGATCGGCTACCTCGCCTCGCTCAAGGCCTACCTGGACCGCAAGGGCCTGGACTTCGCCAAGGTCCTGGCCGACCCGAAGCTCGAGCAGGTCCACTTCATCGGCAAGGACATCATCTACTTCCACACGCTCTTCTGGCCGGCGATGCTCAAGTTCGCCGGCCGCAAGGTGCCCGACAACGTCTTCGTGCACGGCTTCCTCACGCTCACCGGCGAGAAGCTCTCGAAGTCGCGGGGCATCACCGTGAGCCCGCAGAAGTACGCCGAGCTGGGCCTGAACCCCGAGTGGCTGCGGTACTACCTGGCCGCCAAGCTCAACGCCCGCGTCGAGGACCTCGACTTCAACCCGGACGACTTCCTCGCCCGCGTGAACTCCGACCTCGTGGGCAAGTACGTGAACATCGCGAGCCGCGCGGCCGGCTTCATCTCCAAGCGCTTCGGCGGGCGGCTTTCGGAAGAGCCGCTGTCGGCCGGGCGCGAGCTCAAGCACAAGCTGCGCGGCAACGTGGCCGCCCCCGTGCCCGACAACGAGGAGCAGGTTCCCGGCATCCTCTTCGAGGTGCGCAGCTTCGCCGACCAGGTGGCGGCCGACTACGACGCCCGGGACTTCGGCAAGGCCATCCGGCAGGTGATGTTCCTCGCCGACCGCGTGAACCAGTACGTGGACGAGCAGAAGCCCTGGGAGATCGCCAAGGAGCCCGGCCAGGAGGCCGCGCTGCAGTGGTTCTGCACGCTCTACCTCGAGCTCTTCCGCATCCTCACGATCTACCTGAAGCCCGTGCTGCCCCGGGTCGCGGAGGACGTGGAAGCGTTCCTCGCGCTCGCCAAGCCGCTCACCTGGGAGGACGTCGCGAGCGCCCTCAAGCCCGGGCACACGGTGCAGCCCTACAGGCACCTGCTCTCGCGCATCGACCCGAAGCAGATCGAGCAGCTTCTCGAGCCCCCGTCGGAGGCGAAGCCCGAGGCGGCCAAGCCCGCGGCCGGGGAGGCCCCGGAGTTCCGCCTGGAGCCCGTGGAGCCCCCGAAGCCCGCGCCCATCCTTCCCGTGGGCGAGACGATCTCCATCGACGACTTCGGCAAGATCGACCTGCGCGTGGCGCGCATCGTCGACGCGGAGCTCATCGCCGACGCCGACAAGCTCCTGAAGCTCACGCTGGACATCGGCATCGAGACGCGCACCGTGTTCGCGGGCATCCGCTCGGCCTACACGCCCAAGGACCTCATCGGGCGCCTGACCGTGATGGTCGCCAACCTCGCGCCGCGCAAGATGCGCTTCGGCGAATCCCAGGGCATGGTGCTCGCCGCCGGCGACGGCAGCTCGATCTACCTCCTCGCCCCGGAATCCGGGGCGACGCCGGGGATGCGCATCAAGTAGGTGGCCACTCGACGGACACCGCTCAGCCCGCCCCCCTACGCCACCGACCGCGAGACGCTCGAGCGCGAGGTGGTGGTCGAGGTGTTCCGCGCGAGCGGGCCGGGCGGGCAGCACGTGAACCGCACGGAGTCCGCGCTGCGCCTCTTCCATCCCCCGTCGGGCGTGGTGGTGATCGCGCAGGACTCGTCCTCGCAGCACCGCAACCGCGACATCGCCTTCGAGCGTCTCGCCGAAAGGCTGGTCCGCCTCAACTACGTCCCGAAGAAGCGCGTGGCCACGCGGCCCACGCGCGCCTCGAAGGAGCGGCGCCTCGGCGGCAAGAAGCTGCGCGGCGTCACCAAGCGCGGGCGCGGAAAGGTGGCGGGCGATGAATGAGGCGGCCTGCCGGCGCCTGCTCATCCACGGGCTCGTGCAGGGCGTCGGGTTCCGCTACTCGCTGCATCGCGAGGCCGTCCGCCTGGGGCTCGCGGGCTGGGTGAGGAACCGGCGCGACGGCACGGTCGAGGCGGTCGTCGCCGGGCCGGCCGCGTCCGTCGAGGCGATGGTCGCGTGGGCGCACCGGGGCCCGCCGTCGGCGCGCGTCGACCGCGTGGACGTCACGCCCTTCGAGGGCGAGTTCACGGACTTCCAGCAGCACCCGACGGCCTGACCATCCGACCGCCTGCCGGCGTTGACCGGCGCGCCGCAGCGACACACAGAGTGGAAACTGGCCAGCGTCCGGTCGAACGACGTTCCCGCTGCCCGCTGCTTCTCCGATGCGGCCTTAGTAGACGACCTCGACGTTTCGCTCCGAGAGCCACTCGGCGAGCGAGGCGATGAGCGGCCCCGACACCTTCACGCGGTACTCGTCGGGCAGGCGGATGTCGCACTCGCCCTGGGCGTTGCGGTAGTGGATGGCGACGGGGCACTTGCCCCCCGTGTAGGGGGCGAGGACCGAGCGCAGCTTCGCGGAATCGGCCTGGCCGTTGATGCTGAGGCGGATGCCCCGCGCGTAGACGCTGCGGATCTCGGCGAGGTCCATGAGCTTGTCGGCGGTGAAGCGGATGCCGCCGGAGAAGTCGTCCTGCGACACGCGGCCCTGCACCACCACGACCAGGTCCTCCTGGATCACCGCGCGCTTCTCGTGGAAGAGCTCGCCGAAGACCACCACCTCCAGGCGCGCCGTCCCGTCGTCCAGGGTGAGCACGGCCATGCGCCCGCGCCGCGAGTTCTTCATGGCCACGCCGTAGATCACGCCGGCGGCCATCTGCGGCTCGTTGGCGGGCCTCAGCTCGGCGAGCGGCGTGCGCGCCACGCGGCGGATCTCGTCCTTCCACTCGCTGAACGGGTGGCCGCTCAGGTAGAAGCCGAGGCTCTGCTTTTCCGCGAGCAGGCGCTCCCGCTCGGACCAGTCCGGCACGCGCATGAGCTCGAAGGCCTCCGCGGCCGCCTCCTCCGCGCCGCCGAAGAGGCTCGTCTGCTGGGCGAACCGTTCCGCCTGCTCGGCCAGCTCGATGGCCGCGCCCAGCGAGGCGGCGAGGCTCGCGCGGTTGGGCTCGATGGAGTCGAACGCGCCCGCCTTGACCAGCGCCTCCATGGCGCGCCGGTTCACGACACGGCGGTCGACGCGCCGGCAGAAGTCGCCCAGGTCGCGGAACGGGCCCCCGGCCTCGCGCGCCGCGACGATGTTCTCGATCGCCTGCTCGCCCGTGCCCTTGACCGCGCCCAGCCCGTAACGGATGCGCCGCGCGTCCAGCGGCGCGAAGCGGTAGCCGCCCTCGTTCACGTCCGGGGGCAGCACCTCGAGGCCGTTGGCGCGCGCGTCGTCGAAGATCACCTGGACCTTGTCGGTGTCGTTCATGACCGCCGAGAGGTTGGCCGCGCAGAACGCCGCCGGATGGTGCGCCTTCAGGTAGGCCGTCTGGTAGGCCACCAGCGCGTAGGCCGCGGAGTGCGACTTGTTGAAGCCGTAGCCCGCGAACTTCTCCATCTGGTCGAAGAGGACGCTCGCCTTCGACGCGTCCAGCCCGCGCTGCGTCGCCCCCTCCAGGAAGATCGCGCGCTGCTGGGCCATCTCCTCGGCCTTCTTCTTGCCCATGGCGCGGCGCAGGAGGTCCGCGCTCCCGAGCGTGTAGCCGCCGATCACCTGGGCGATCGTCATGACGTGCTCCTGGTAGGTCATGACGCCGTAGGTGGGGTCGAGGATCTCCTTGAGCCGCGGGTCGGGGTAATCCCAGCGCTGCCGGCCGTGCTTCCTCTCGATGAACTCGGGGATGAGCTCCATCGGGCCCGGCCGGTAGAGCGCGTTCAACGCGGTGAGGTCCTCCAGCCGGTCCGGCCGCGCCTTCATGATGAGGTCGCGCATGCCGCGCGATTCGAACTGGAAGATGGCGACGGTGTTGCCCGAGGAGAACACCTTGTAGGCCGCGGGATCGTCGAGGGGGATCGCCTGGATGTCGAAATCCGGGTGGCCCATGGCGCGGATGTGGCGCTCGGCCTCGGCGATGATGGTGAGCGTCGTGAGCCCCAGGAAGTCGAACTTGACCAGCCCCGCCTTCTCGACGTCGTCCTTGTCGAACTGGCTCACCGTGGCCGTGGAGCCGTCGGCGCAGTAGAGCGGCGTGAAGTCCGTGAGCTTGCCCGGGACGATGAGGACGCCGCCCGCGTGCATGCCGACGTTGCGCGTGAGGCCCTCCAGGGCCATCGCCAGGCGCATCAGCTCGCGGACCTCCTCCTGCTCCTCGATCAGCGCCTTGAGCTGCGGCTCGGCCGCGATGGCCTCCTTCAGCGTGATGCCCAGCTGGAACGGGATCAGCTTCGCGATGCGGTCGACCTCGCCGAAGCCCATGCCCAGCACGCGCCCGACGTCGCGCACGACGGCCTTGGCCGCCATGGTGCCGAAGGTGGCGATCTGCGACACGCTCTGCGCGCCGTACTTGCCGCGCACGTACTCGATCACCCGGTCGCGGCCTTCCTGGCAGAAGTCGATGTCGAAGTCGGGCATCGACACGCGCTCGGGGTTGAGGAAGCGCTCGAAGAGCAGCTCGTAGCGCAGCGGGTCGAGCCCGGTGATGCCGAGCGACCAGGCCACCAGCGAGCCCGCGCCGGAGCCGCGCCCGGGCCCCACGGGCACGCCGTTCTTCTTGGCCCAGTTGATGAAGTCCGCGACGATGAGGAAGTAGCCCGGGAAGCCCATCTGCGCGATGGTCTTCACCTCGTAGTCGAGGCGCTCGAGGTAGCGGGGTCGCGCCGCGTCGCGCGCGGCGGGCTCCGGCCAGGCCTCCTCGAGGTGGCGCTCCAGCCCCTCGAGCGCGAGCGTGCGCAGGTACTCGTCCACGGGGACGCCGTCGGGCGTCGGGAAGGCCGGCAGCCGCGTCTGGCCCAGCGAGAACTCGAACGCGCAGCGGCGCGCGATCTCGACCGAGTTCTCCAGGGCTTCGGGCAGGTCGGCGAAGAGCGCGGCCATCTCGGCCTGCGACTTGAAGTACTGCGAGGGCCTGAAGTCGCGCGGCCGCCGCGCGTCCCCCAGGACCCAGCCCTGCGCGATGCAGACGCGGGCCTCGTGGGCCGTGTACTCGTCGGGGCTCACGAACTGCACCGGATGGGTGGCCACCACGGGAAGCTCCAGGCGGCCCGCGAGCGCCACGGCGGCGCGGACGCAAGGGGCGCTCCTCTCAGGATCGGCGCGCTGAACCTCGACGTAGAAAGCCCCCGGGAAGTCCCGTGCCCAGTCGCGCGCCAGCGCCTCGGCCTGCGCGGGCGCGCCCGCGAGCAGCGCCGCCCCCACGTCGCCCGCCTCGGCCCCGGAGAGCACGATGAGGCCCGCGACCCCCGTCAGCCACTCGCGCCGCACCTCCGCGCGGCCGCGCCACTGGTTCTGCTCGAACGCCCGGGTGAGGAGGTCGCAAAGGGCGAGGTAGCCCGCGTGGTCGCGGCAGAGCACCGCCACGCGGAAGGGCTGGTCGCGGTTCTTCTCGTTGGTGATCGCGAGGTCGCAGCCGATGACCGGCTGCACGCCGCGCGCGCGCGCGGCCAGGTGGAACTTGACGGCCCCGAAGAGGTTGCCGGCGTCGGTGATCGCGAGCGCCGGCATGCCGTCGGCGGCCGCGGCCTCCACCGCGCCGTCCACGCGCGCCATCCCGTCCACGATGGAATACTCCGTGTGCAGGCGCAGGTGGACGAATCGGGGAACGGGCATCGGGGGGTGCGGCAGGTGGAAATCGCGGTGAAATTCTACACCCCCGCGCAGGCCCGCCCGCGCTAGCGGCGCTCGGCGAAGAAACGCCTGAGGATCGCGCCGCACTCCTCGGCGAGCACGCCCCCGACGAATGCGGTCTGGTGGTTGAGCCTCGCCTCGCCCGAGAGCGCCAGGGCCCCGCCGCAGGCGCCCGTCTTGGGGTCCGGGGCGCCGAAGACCACGCGCGCCAGGCGCGCGTGCAGCATCGCGCCCACGCACATGGCGCAGGGCTCCAGCGTCACGTAGAGCTCGCAATCCGTGAGGCGGTAGTTGCCCGCGCGCGCCGCCGCCTCGCGCAGCGCCACGATCTCGGCGTGCGCCGTCGGGTCGTGCGTCCCGATGGGGCGGTTCCACCCGCGCCCGACGATCTCGCCCCCTCGCACCACGACCGCGCCCACGGGCACCTCTCCCGCAGCCGCGGCCGCGGCGGCCAGCGCCTGCGCCTCCCGCATGAAATCGTCGTCGTTCATGGTTCCCGGCCCTCGCCGGCCTCCTCGTGCGTCCTGCCGTCGCGTATATGGTAGATGCGCTTGAAGGTGGGGATTATCTTTTCGTCGTGGGTCACGACGATGATGGCCGCCCGGTACTGCGCCGCCATGCCGTTGAGGATGCGCACCACCGCGAGCGCCCGTTCGCTGTCGAGGGGGGCGGTCGGCTCGTCGGCCAGGATCACCGGCGGCCGGTTGGCGAGCGCGCGCGCGATGGCCACGCGCTGCTGCTCGCCGCCGGAGAGCTGCGACACCTGCGCCGTGGCGCGGTGGGCGACGTCGAGGGCGGCCAGGAGTTCCCGGGCGCGGTCGCGCGCGGCCGCGTTGCCCACGCCGGCCAGCATCGGCAGCAGGGCCACGTTGTCGGTGACGTCGAGGAACGAGATCAGGTAGGGCGCCTGGAAGATGAAGCCGATGTTGTCGCGGCGCAGCGCCCGCAGGTCGGGGATGCGCCAGCCCTCGTCGTAGATCGCCTCGCCGGCGATCTCCATGCGCCCGCCGCTGGGCTCGATCACGGCCCCGAGGCACTTGAGGAGCGTGCTCTTGCCGGAGCCGCTCGGGCCGATGAGGCCGACCACCTCGCCGCGCTGCACGGTCATGTCGACGCCCTTGAGCGCGTCGACGGCGGTGTCGCCCGCGCCGTAGCGCTTCCTGAGCCCCTGGATGCGGATGGCGGGAACGGTTTCGTCGGCCATCGCCCCTAGCCCCCGATCGCCTCGGCGGGGTCCACGCGCAGCGCCGCGCGGATCGCCACCACGCTCGCGAGCGCGCAGATCACCATCACCAGCACGAAGCCGCGCAGGGCATCGCCGGGCAGCAGCAGGACGTACTTGGGAAACACCGGCGCCCAGAGCCCGGCGACGATGCGCCCGACGACGAAGCCGATGACGCCCAGGCCGAGCGCCTGCTGCAGGATCATGCCGCCGATGGTGGCGTTCGTTGCCCCGATCAGCTTCAGCACCGCGATCTCGCGCACCTTGTTGACGGTGAGGGTGTAGATGATGAAGGCGACGATCGCCGCGCTCACCACCGAGAGGATCACCAGGAACATGCCGATCTGTTTCGAGGAGGTGGCGATGAGCTTCGCGACGAGGATCTCCTCCATCTGCGCCGTCGTGTAGGCCTGCAGCCGCTTCCAGCGGCGGATCTCGCCGGCGACCTCTTCGGGATCGGCTCCCTCGGCCACCCGCACGAGGACGCTGTTCACCTGCCGGCTCTGCGCCTGGCTCGCCTGCACCGCCTCGAGGAGGCCCGGAACGCCCGGGCGGTTGAAGGCCGGGTTGGCCGCCGTCCGCGCGCGCTCGATCACCAGCGTGTCGTTGTCCTTGAGGAACTGGACTTCCTGGGCGTCCTTGAGTGGCACGAAGAGCATCGGGTCCCCGCTCGCCGAGACCATCCGGCGCGTGAGCCCGACCACCTCGTACTCGTGGCGGCGGATGCGCACCCGGTCGCCGACGCGCAAGCCCGCCTTCTCGTCGGCGACCGCCTCGTAGTGGCCGCGCAGGATGGGGCGGCCCGCCACGAGGAACGCGGGTTCGCCGGGGCGCCCCGGCTCGAATCCCACCAGCATCACGCGCGATTCGACGCCGGCGTGGCCCACCTGCATCGTGAGGTAGGCGGCGTTGCCCACCGCCGCCACGCCGGGCATGCCCGCGATGGCGTGGTGGACGTCGTCGCGCAGGCTGGAGGGCTCGGCGTAGGGGCCGAGCGTTCCCTGCTGGACCACCCACAGGTCGGCGCCGCTCCCCTCGATCAGCACCGTGGCATCCTCGACCATGCCGCGGTAGATGCCGGCCATGGAGAGCGTCACGCCGATGAGCAGGCCCAGCCCGACGCCGGTGAAGGCGAACTTGCCCCAGCCGTGCAGGATGTCGCGGACGGCGAGGTTGATCACGGGGCGGCCCGCACGAGGCTGTCCTCCACCGCCACGCGGGCACCCTCCTGCAGCGGCCGGCTGCTGTGGACGATGACGGTGTCGCCCGCGTCGAGCCCAGACAGGACCTGCGCCGCACCGTCGAGCGTCTCGGTGCCGACCGTGACGGGCCTGAACGTCGCCCTCCCGTCGCGCAGCAGCCAGGCTCCCCTTCCCGTCCCCGCCCGCTTCACGGCGGCGGCGGGAATCGCGAGGGCCCCGGATACCTTCGGCAGGCGAAGCGTGACCTCCGCGAGGTCGCCCACCGTCGCGCCGGCCGGCATCGAGGAGAAGCTCACGTGGGCGATGCGTTCCTCGGTCACCGAATCGCCCAGGACGTCCACGCGTTCGACGCGCCCGGCGAAGGCCTGGCCGGGCAGCGACCGCAGGACCACGTCGGCCGCCAGCCCCGCCGCGAGGCCGCCGGAGCGGCCCTGGTCGATGCGGGCGCGCACCCAGAGGCTCGCCGGGTCGATGACCTGCAGCACCATCTGCCCCGCGACCACCGTCGACCCGTGCTCGGCGAGGCGGGCGGCGACGACGCCGTCCACCGGGCTCGAGAGGCGAAGGTGCTTGCGCGCGCGGTCCGTGCCGGCCAGATCGGCCTGCGCGCGGCGCACCTCGTCGCGTGCGGCCGCCAGTGCCGATCCGGCCGCGTCGCGCGCCGCCTGCCCGGCGCTTGCCTCGTGCCGCTTCGCATCGGCGGCCTCCTGGCTCACGAAGCCCGTGCGCCGCAGTTCCGCGTAGCGGTCGGCATTCGCCTGCGCGACGCGCGCGCGGCTTTCCGCCTCCTGCAGCGCCGATTGCGCGGATTTCGCGTTGTGCGCCGCACGCTCGACGACCGACCTGCCCGCCGCCAGCCGCTCGTCCAGGTCCACCGGGTCCATCTCCGCCAGCAACTGGCCCGCCTTCACGCGGTCTCCCTGGTCGACGAGGACCCGGGCGACGCGGCCCGCGGCCGTGGGCCCGATGTTGTACAGGCGTCGCGCCTCGACCGTGCCGATGCCGAAGAGCGACGGCGCGAGGTCCCGGGTCTGCGCCCGGGTCACGGTGACTTTCGTGCGCGCGAGCGGGCCCTGCGAGGCGATCACCCAGCCGAGCCCGGCGAGGATCGCGATCACGACGGCGGCGACGGCGAGCGCGCGCGCGCCGGGAAGCTTTGCTTTCATTGGCGAACTCCCCGGAAACCGTCCATGAGCAGCGGGAAGAGGCGTCGCGCGACCGATTCCATGCCGGGGCCCGCGCGAAACAGCATCGACTGGACCGCCAGTCCCTGCACCGTGCCGATGAAGAGCACCGCGGCCGCCTCCTCGTCGAGCGAGGCCGGCAACAGGCCGCCGCGCTTTGCGTCGGCGAGCAGCAACCCCAGGCGCTTGCTGTAGCCGCGCAAGGTCCTGCGCACGCGGTCGTGGAAGTCCGAGTCCGCCGGCCGCTGCAACTCGTGGAAGAGGATCCGGGGCACCCCCGGATGGCTCGCCACGAAATGGACGTGGGCGAGGAACACGCGCTCGAGCACTTCGAGCGGGTCGCCGCTCCGGGCGAAGGCCTCGTCCACCACCGCGCCGAGCCTTTCCTCGACCCAGTCGAAAACGGCCGTCCACATGGCCCGCTTGTCGGGAAAGTGGCGGAAGAGCGCGCCGTGGGTAAGGCCGACGCGATCGGCGATCGCCTGGGTCGTGATGCCCTCGGGGCTGCAGTCGCGCGCGAGCTCGACGACGGCCGCGACGATGTCGCGCCGTCGCTCCGCGGACGAGAGGCGGGCGCTGCGGGAGACGGGGGTTGCCGGGTCTGCTCGGGTCATCGCGAAGGCCGGTAGTAAGTAACTTGTTACTAGCTTACGCGGCCGGCGGGCGCCGCGCAACTTCCCCGGGACGCGGCGCCGGCCGCGCCCCCGCCCGCGCGCTCAGAACTTCACCGTGATTCCCGCCTGCACCGAGCGCCCCATGCCGGGAACGGCGGTGCCCCAGCGCGGCACGGACCCCACCGGGCTCGCGGTCATCGTCGTCCCCTGCCCCAGGTAGGCGCCGCCGAGCGGCAGGTCGTAACGGCGATCGAGGATGTTCTCCACGCCGAGGTCGAGCCGGACCGTGCGCCACGCGTGGCTCACGCGAAGGTTGAGGAGGCCGTAGCCGGCGGTGCGGACTTCGTTGCGCACGGCCGAGACGTCGTCCTTCGCCCCCACCAGGGCCAGCTCGAGGGCGCTCGTCCAGCCCTCGAGCTTGTGCGTGAGCGTGAGCGTGGCGTTGGCCGGCATGATGTTGTAGAGGTTGTCGCCCGTATCGAGGTTCCTGCCGCGCGTGAGGCTCGCCACGGCCGCGACACCCCAGTCGCCCCAGGCGTTCTTCCCGAGGGCCATGCGCCCCGACAGATCGAGGCCGTGCAGCCTCGCCGCCTGGTTGGCGAATTGCAGGAAGACGAAGGACTGCGTCGCACCGAGGTTCGCGCTCGTGCAGGCCCCTCCCAGGCTCGTCGGGCAGCGCACCGCGTCGACGTAATCGGTCACGCGCGTGTACCAGGGCGTGGCCTTGAGCTCCCAGCTCCGGTCGGGCGCGTGCCAGTCGAGGGTGACGGATGCCGTGTGGGCCTTCTCGGGCTCGAGGTCCGGGTCGCCCAGGTAGCCGTTGCCGTCGCCGAACCAGTTGACCATCAGCATCTCCATGCCGCGGCTGTCCCAGGTGTAGCGCTCGTAGAGGCTGGGCGAGCGCACCTTGCGCGCGAGCCCCAGCTCGACGTCGAGCCCGGCATCCGGCGTGTATCGCGCGAGGAGCGTCGCGTCGACGTTGCCGTCGGCGCGCGCGCGAGCGCGGCTGTTGAACGCGGGCACGAGCGTCGTGGCGGGCGGGACGGCGCTGTTGTAGGCCTGCACGGGGCCGGTGTCGGTCTCGACCCGCTCGTAGCGAACGCCGGCGAGCGCCAGCCACCGCTCGCTCGCTCGCGCTTCCCACTCGGCGAAGATCGCGGCACGGTCGCGGACTCCGTCGCGCACGTTCCAGAACGTGTTCGGCCACATGCCTCCCCCGGAGGGCGGCCACCAGTCGTCGAGCCGGTAGCCCTGGTACTCGCCGCCCACGCGCGCGAGCTCGCCCTCCCCGAGGCCCAGGTCCGCCTTCACGGTGAGGCCCGTGGTCCTGCTCTCCGTGTACATCGGCATGCCCGCCGCGCAAGCCGCGCCCGGGGGAGAGCACGGCGCGCCGTCCACCGCCGAGGCCCCGCCGGATGCCGAGCCGTACCAGTAGCGCTTGTCGTCCCCGAAGTCCATGAAGTGCTCGACCTTCTCGTGATAGGCGCGCGCCTCGAGGGACCCCCATGCGAAGGAACCCAGGTAGCGCAGGTTCACGCGGCTCTGCGAGTTGTCGAGGAGGTCCATGCGCTGGTTCGGATAGAGCTGGTACGGCATGTCCTGGAGGCCGAACTTCGCCTCCACGAGGTGGTTGCCGCCGCGGTGCGCGATCGCGAGCGTGTGGTTGCGCGTCCGGTAGGCCGTCGAGCCCACCTCGTCGAGCGGCAGGGCATGGCCGGGACGCCCCGTGGCGGACCGGGTCTTGAAGTCGCCGCCAGCGCGGTAGTTGCCCGCCTCGGCGGTTGCGCCGGCGTAGCTCAGGCCGAGCGACTCGGTGAGGTAGGCGGCGGAGAGGTTGGCGCCGCGCGCGCCCCCGTTGCTGCGGTAGAAGGCGCCAGCCTCTCCCCGCGCGATGCTCCCGGTGCCCGGCTCCGCGAAGGCCGGCGGCGGTGTCGTCGCGATGATCGTGCCCCCGATGCTGTCGCCGCCGACGCTCACCGGCGTGATACCGGCGTACACCTTCAGCCCGTCGACGCTCGTGGGGTCGATGTAGGAGAGCGCCGGGTTCATGTGGTTGGGGCACGAGGCGATCGCGTCGACGCCGTCGACCTTGATGCGCAGCCGGTCGTCGGCGAGCCCGCGGATCGCCGGCAGGCTGGAGACGCCGCCGGCGCCGTACAGGCTGACCCCGGGGATGTTCCTGAGGAGCGATGCCGTGTCGCTCGTCGCGGAGCGCAGGGGCCGCAGCCCGTCGGCGCCGTCGGCCGACGCGTTGAGCGGCATCTCCGCGAGCCGCGGCGCGGTCACGAGGACCGTGCCCACGTTCGCCGGCGGCTCCGCCGCGGCGAGCGGCAGCGCCGCCGCGACCGCGAGCGGCAGCAGCCGGCGAGCCAGGCGCGCGCCGCAGGGTGCCCGCGGCCTCGCGGGAAGTGAGGAAGACAATGTCGACGTGAAGGCGGCTGCGCGGTGCAACTCGTTGGTGCGATGCATGACAGGCTCCGGATCTCTCGATGCCACGTGGCCCGCGAAGGGGCGAGGCGTGGGCGCGCGGTCGCCGGGGCGGCCGCGGCACGCGTTCGAACGGCGGATCAGGAGACGGAGGGGGGATCGCGGGCGCGCGCGACGCGCACGGCGCCCGCGGCGGGCCCGGTGCGCGGCCGCGCCACTGGCCGCTCGGATTCGGCGGAGGCGGCGGGAACGGAAATGCTGGCAGGAACGGGACCGGCAACGGGCCGGTCGGCCCCGGGGACGCAGAGAGGGCAGTGATGGCAGACGCCGTCCGTGTCGCGGTCGGTGGGTAGCCCGCCGGTCAGCGGGATCTCGGTCCGGACGACGCCGCCCTGCGACGTGCACACGGCCATGAGGAGCGTGCGTCCCTCCTGGCCGCCGTGCGCGACCATCGGCCCCCACGCCGGCGACACGAGGGTCGCCGCCGCGGCGAAGGCGACGATGCAACGCTGCAGCAGGCGGATCATCAGGCGGACGGGGCTGGCCGGCTCATGCACCCAGCCTACGGCCTGCAGCCGCAGCCGCCTTGAACGGGTTCAAGAATCCGGAATTTCGCCGCGCGCGGTCCCGGTCACCCCTTGAGCGCCACGAGGACCTCGTCCAGCATCTTCTTCGCGTCGCCGAAGAGCATGCGGTTGTTGTCCTTGTAGAAGAGGGGGTTGTCGACGCCGGCGTAGCCCGAGGCCATCGAGCGCTTCATCACGATGGAGGTCTTGGCCTTCCACACCTCCAGCACCGGCATGCCGGCGATGGGGCTCGCGGGATCCTCCTGCGCCGAGGGGTTCACGATGTCGTTGGCGCCGATGACCATGGAGACGTCCGTGTCCGGGAAGTCCGCGTTGATCTCGTCCATTTCCATGACGATGTCGTAGGGCACCTTGGCCTCGGCGAGGAGCACGTTCATGTGCCCCGGCATGCGCCCGGCCACCGGGTGGATGCCGAAGCGCACGTTGACGCCCTTCTCCCGGAGGTGCCGCGTGATCTCGAAGACCGTGTGCTGCGCCTGCGCCACCGCCATGCCGTAGCCGGGCACGATGATGACGTTCTTCGCTTCGCGCAGCAGCTCCGCGGTCTCGGCGGCGGCGATGGGGACCACCTCGCCCGCCGGCTCGCCGTCGCCCTTCGCGGCCGGCGCGCCGCCGCCCGTCCCGAAGCCCCCGGCGATGACGCTGATGAAGTTGCGGTTCATCGCGCGGCACATGATGTAGGAGAGGATCGCGCCCGAGGAGCCGACGAGCGCCCCCGTGACGATGAGCAGGTCGTTGGACAGCATGAACCCCGTGGCCGCGGCCGCCCATCCCGAGTAGCTGTTGAGCATGGAGACCACCACCGGCATGTCCGCCCCGCCGATGGCCATCACCATGTGGATGCCGAAGAGGAGCGACACCACCGTCATCACGACGAGCGGCGTCATGCCCGAGGCGACGTCCTTCGCCATGATGAACTCGCGGCCGAACCAGAGGATGACCAGGAGCCCCGCGAGGTTGAGCCAGTGGCGCGCGGGCAGGAGCAGCGGCTTGCCGCCGATCTTGCCGGAGAGCTTGCCGAAAGCGATCACGGACCCCGAGAAGGTCACCGCGCCGATCAGGATGCCCAGGTAGATCTCGATCTCGTGGATCGTCTTCTCGGCGCCCGTGTAGGCGATGGAGGTGTCGATGTAGCTCGCGAAGCCCACGAGGCAGGCGGCGAGACCCACGAGGCTGTGCATGATGGCGACGAGCTCGGGCATCTGGGTCATCTGCACGGCGCGCGCGGCGTAGAGGCCGACCGCCCCGCCGACGACCATGGCGCCGACGATCCACGGGATGCCCGCGGCGGTGACGCGCGGCCCGAGGACGGTCGCGAGGACGGCGATGGTCATGCCGATGATGCCGTAGAGGTTCCCGCGGCGGGAGGTCTCGGGATTCGACAGGCCCCCGAGGCTCAGGATGAACAGGATGATGGCGCCGATGTAGGCGACGGTGACGACGCTGGAGGTC
The DNA here is from genome assembly GCA_023700985.1 of Lysobacter sp. Lineage (GTDB taxonomy): Bacteria > Pseudomonadota > Gammaproteobacteria > Burkholderiales > Usitatibacteraceae > FEB-7. Next base: position 1,546 of record JAMPXV010000040.1, on the reverse strand, counting down.
ATGGTCGGTTCCCCTCGCCTACTTGCGGAACATGGCCAGCATGCGACGCGTCACCGCGAAGCCGCCGAACATGTTGATGGCCGTGAGCCCGATGCCCACGATGGCGATCCAGCGGATGAGATCGTCCGGGCGGCCGCCTCCGGACTCCGGCGGCGCGATCTGCACCAGCGCCCCGATCGCGATGATGCTGGAGATCGCGTTGGTCACGCTCATGAGCGGCGTGTGCAGCGACGGCGTCACGTTCCAGACCACCATGTAGCCCACGAAGCAGGCCAGCACGAAGACCGTGAAGTGGCCGAGGAACGCCGGCGGCGCATAGACGCCGACGAAGAGGAACGCCAGCGCGCCGATGCCGAACACGGTGGCGAGGCTGCCGGCGGACATCGGTTCCCCGCCGCCGTGGCCGTGGCCCTTGGGGGCCGGCGGCGGCATCGCGGCCTTGGCCGCCTTCGCGGGCGCCGCGGGGAGCTTGGGCGGCGGCGCGGGCCAGGTGACGGCGCCCTCCTTGATGACGGTCAGGCCGCGGATGGCGTCGTCTTCCATGTTGACGTCGATGACCCCGTCCTTCGTCTTGCACAGCTCCTCGGTGAGGCGGAACAGGTTGGTGGCGTACAGCGTCGAGGACTGCTTGGCCAGGCGGCTGACGAGATCGGTGTAGCCGATGATCGTGACCCCGTGCTTCACCACCGCCTTGCCGGGCTCGGTCAGCTCGCAGTTGCCGCCCTGCTCGCCCGCCATGTCGACGATCACGCTGCCGGGCTTCATGGATTGCACCATCTCGGCGGTGATCAGCCTGGGCGCGGGCTTCCCGGGAATCAGCGCGGTGGTGATGATGATGTCCACCTCGCGGGCCTGCTTGGCGTACATCTCGCGCTGGGCCTGCTGGAAGCCCTCGCTCATCACCTTGGCGTATCCGCCGCCGCCCGAGCCTTCCTCCTCGTAGTCCACCTTGACGAACTCGCCGCCGAGCGACACCACCTGGTCGGCGACCTCGGCGCGCGTGTCGTTGGCGCGCACGATGGCGCCGAGGTTCGCCGCCGTGCCGATGGCGGCGAGGCCCGCCACGCCGGCGCCGGCGATGAACACCTTGGCCGGCGGGACCTTGCCCGCGGCGGTGATCTGGCCGTTGAAGAAGCGGCCGAAGGCGTTGGCGGCCTCGATCACCGCGCGGTAGCCGCTGATGCCGGCCATGGAGGTGAGAGCGTCCATCTTCTGCGCGCGGCTCAGCTGGCGCGGCAGGCAGTCGATGGCGAGCACGGTGGCCTTGCGCGCGGCGAGCGCCTCCATGAGCGCGGGGTTCTGGGCGGGCCAGATGAAGCTCACGAGTGTCGTGCCCTCGCGGACCAGCGGCACCTCGTCCATGCCCGGGGCACGCACCTTGAAGACGATGTCCGCCTTCGCCCAGAGGGTGGCCGCGTCGGGCACGACCTCGGCGCCCGCGGCCCGGTAGGTGTCGTCGGCGAAATTGGCCAGGTCGCCCGCGCCGGATTCGACGAGGACGCCGAACCCCAGCTTCTTCAGCTTCTCCACCACCTCCGGCACGGTG
>JAMPXV010000250.1 GCA_023700985.1 Lysobacter sp. | reverse complement strand
GTGAAAGTGGGACGGTTCTACAGAACCGGTCTATTCGGGCACTTTCGGATCAGCGCATCGAAAAGACGGAATAGACCGGTTCTGTAGAACCGTCCCACTTTCACCGTAGAACCGTCCCAATAAAGGGATCAGACCCCCTTTTCAGAAGAGGGAGAGGGCGGCGCGTATAATGCGAGTCTTTGATTCGCAAGGATTTTCGGCGTGACCGCGCAGGATCTCTCCAGGCTCCAGATCGACCGAAGCGCCAAGTCCTTCGCCCCCCGCAAGCGCGCGCGCTGGATCAAGTGGGCGATCGGCGCGGGACTCGTCGCGGCGGCCCTGGCCTTCGCCGCCTTCCGGTCCGCCACCGCCCCGGTCACCGTGGACGTGGCCACGGTCACCAGCGCCTTCCCCTCGCAGGCCTTCACCGTGCTCAACGCCACGGGCCGCGTGGTCGCCTGGCGCAAGGCCGCCATCTCCACGAAGGCCACCGGCCGCCTCGAATGGCTTGGCGTGCAGGAGGGCTCGCGCGTGAAGTCGGGCGAGGTCATCGCGCGCCTCGAGAGCCTCGACGTCGCCGCCGCACGCGAAGCGTCGGTCGCCTCGGTGAACGCCGCGAAGGCCAACCTCGAGCAGGGCGAGGCCGAGATGCGCGACGCCGACGCCGCGTACCAGCGCGCGCGCGACCTCTTCGCGAAGAAGTTCATCTCCGAGGCATCGCTCGACACCGCGAAGGCGCGCGCCGAGAAGGCCCGGGCCGCCGTCTCCAGCCTGCGCGCGGCCATCGGCGTGGCCGAGGCCAACGTGCGCTCGGCCAGCGTGTCCGTGGAGCAGACCCTCATCCGCGCGCCCTTCGACGGCGTCGTGCTCACCAAGAACGCGAACGTGGGCGACATCATCACCCCCTTCTCCTCCGCCGCCGATTCGAAGGGCGCCGTCGTGAACATGGCCGACATGGACACGCTGGAGGTCGAGGCCGACGTCTCCGAGTCCTCGATCGCGAAGATCGCGGTCGGCATGCCCGCCGAGATCCAGCTCGACGCCTACCCGGAGCTGCGCCTGCTGGGCGAGGTCTCGCGCATCGTGCCCACCGTCGACCGCAGCAAGGCAACGCTCCTCGTGAAGGTGGCCTTCAAGGAGAAGGACGCCCGGGCCCTTCCGGACATGAGCGCCAAGGTGGGATTCCTCGAGCGCGCGCCCGCCGCGGACGAGCGCAAGGCCGTGACCGCCGTGCGCCCCGAGGCCATCGCGAAGCGCGGCGACAGGTCGGTGGTGTTCGTCCTCGACAAGGACAACCGCGTGAAGGAGACGCCGGTCACGGTGGCCCGCCGCCTGGGCGACCTCGCCGAGATCGCCGGCGCGAAGGCGGGCGACCGCGTGGCGCTCGCGCCGCCGGAGAAGCTGCGCGACGGCGCGACCGTGGTCCTCCTCAAGAAGTGAGCTCGCCGCCGGGCGCGGGCACGCGCCCCATCGTCCTCGTCACCAACCTCGCCAAGGGCTACCGGCGCGGCGACCAGCACGTGCCCGTGCTCTTCGACATCTCGCTTTCCATCCCCGAGGGGGACTTCATCGCCCTCATGGGGCCCTCGGGCTCGGGCAAGTCGACGCTGCTGAACCTCATCGCGGGCATCGACAAGCCGGATTCCGGGGAGCTCCTCGTCGACGGCGAGGACATCACCCGGCTCTCCGAGTCCGAGCTCGCGGACTGGCGCGCCTCGCACGTGGGCTTCATCTTCCAGTTCTACAACCTCATGCCGGTGCTCGACGCGTTCGAGAACGTGGAGCTGCCGCTGCTCCTCACCTCGCTTTCGCGCCGGGAGCGGCGCGAGCGCGTCGACATGGCGCTCGCCCTCGTGGGCCTCACCGACCGCCGCGACCACTACCCCAACGAGCTCTCCGGGGGACAGCAGCAGCGCGTGGCCATCGCGCGCGCCTTCATCGCCGACCCCACGATCATCGTGGCCGACGAGCCCACCGGCGACCTGGACCGCAAGAGCGCCGGCGAGATCCTGGCGCTCCTGCGCCGGCTGAACGAGGAGATGGGCAAGACCATCATCATGGTCACCCACGACTGGCACGCCGTGGAGAGCGCCCGGCACGTGGTGCACCTGGAGAAGGGCGAGCTCGTCGACACCCCGGAAAAGGGGTCAGAGTCATTTCCGCGAAAATGACTCTGACCCCTTTTACGCTCAAGCTCGTCTTCAAGAACATCTTCCGCCACAAGCTGAGGAGCCTCCTCACGCTCCTGGGACTGGTGGTGGCCATCCTCGCCTTCGGCCTGCTGCAGTCGGTGGTGAACGCCTGGTACGCGGGGTCGGACATGGCCTCGGCGAAGCGGCTGGTGGCGCGCAACGCCGTCTCCCTCATCTTTCCGCTGCCCATCTACTACCGCGAGCGCATCCGCGCGGTGGACGGCGTCACGGCGGTGGGCACCTCCAACTGGTTCGGCGGCATCTACCGCGACATGACGCCCGCCAACTTCTTCGCCCAGTTCGCGGTGGACCACGAGAACTTCTTCGACCTCTATTCCGAGTTCAGGACGCGGCCCGAGGAGCTCCTCGCCTGGAAGAAGGACCGCCGCGGCGCGATGGTGGGCCGCCTTCTCGCCGACCAGTACGACTGGCGCGTCGGCGACGTGATCCCCCTCAAGGGCACGATCTACCCGGGCACCTGGGAGTTCGTGGTCCGCGGCATCTACGAGCCGCGCGACGAGTCCACGATCACGCGCCAGCTCTACTTCCACTGGGACCTCCTGAACGAGGAGATCAAGCTCAAGTACCCGAGGCGCGCGGAACAGGTGGGGGTCTTCGTGGTGAGCATCGCGGACGGCTCGCGCGCGGCCGAGATCAGCCAGGCGATCGACCGCGAGTTCCGCAATTCGCTCGCCGAGACGCTCACCGAGACCGAGAAGGCCTTCCAGCTCTCGTTCATCGCCCAGACGGAGACGATCATCGTGGCGGTTCGCATCGTCTCCTTCGTCGTGATCGTGATCATCTTCGCCGTGGTCGCCAACACGATGGCGATGACCGCGCGCGAGCGCCTGGCCGAGTACGCCACGCTCAAGACCATCGGCTTCGGCCCGGCCTTCGTGGGCGCGCTCATCATCGGCGAGTCGCTCATGATCACCGCGCTGGGCGGCGCGGTCGGGATACTGGCCACCTTCCCCGCGGCAGCGGCCTTCAAGGCGGCGATGGGCTCGTTCTTCCCGGTGTTCAAGGTGGCGCCGGAGACGGTCGCGATGCAGGCGGCGTGCGCCCTCGTGGTGGGGCTCCTCGCCGGGCTCCTGCCCTCGATCCGCGCGGCGCGGGTGAGGATCGTGGACGGGCTGAGGTACATAGGATGAGCCGGATGGCCCCCTCACCCCGACCCTCTCCCAAGGGAGAGGGAGCACTCATCTCCCCTCTCCCTTGGGGAGAGGGGCCGGGGGTGAGGGCGTGAAGATCCCCATCGCCTACGTGTTCCGCAACCTCTGGGCGAGGAAGCTCACGACGCTCCTCACGGCCGGCGGCATGGCGCTCGTGGTGTTCGTGTTCGCCGCCGTCCTGATGCTCGACGCGGGGCTGCGCAGGACGCTCGTCTCCACGGGCAGCTACGAGAACGCGGTGCTGCTGCGCCCGGCCGCGCAGACGGAGATCCAGAGCGCCGTCTACCGCGAGCAGGCCTCGCTCCTCGAGACGCTGCCCGAGGTGGCGCGCGGCGACGACGGCGCGCCCCTGGTCTCCAAGGAGACGGTGGTCCTCATCGCGATCCCCAAGCGCGGCAGCGACAAGCCGGCCAACCTCGTCGTGCGCGGACTGCCGGCCATGGGCATCCGGTTGCGGCCGCAGGTCTCGGTGACCGACGGGCGGATGTTCCGGCCGGGCTCCTCGGAGATCGTCGTGGGGCGGGCGATCGCGGAGGGCTTCGACGGCACCGGCATCGGCGAGACGCTGCGCTTCGCCGGCCGCGAGTGGACGGTCGTGGGCACCTTCGACGGGGGGAAGAGCGGGTTCGACTCCGAGATCTGGGGCGACGTGGACCAGATGCTGCAGGCCTTCCGGCGCTCGGCCTATTCCTCGGTGCTGGTGCGCCTGGACGACGCGAGCCGGTTCGAGGCGTTCAAGGCGAGGGTCGAGGCCGACCAGCGCCTCATCCTCGAGGTGCGCCAGGAGCCGCTCTACTACCAGGACCAGTCGAAGTCGCTCTCCACCTTCATCAGCTACCTGGGCGTGGCGCTCTCCTTCATCTTCTCGATCGGTGCGATGATCGGGGCCATGATCACGATGTACGCGGCCGTGGCCAACCGAACCGGCGAGATCGGCACCCTGCGCGCGCTGGGCTTCCGGCGCTCGAGCATCCTCGCCGCGTTCCTCCTGGAGTCGCTGCTGCTGTCGCTGGTGGGCGGGGTCCTGGGCCTCGTCATCGCCTCCTTCCTGCAGGCCTTCACCATCACCACG
>JAMPXV010000039.1 GCA_023700985.1 Lysobacter sp. | reverse complement strand
GTCGAGCAGGTGCGAAAGCAGGTCATAGTGATCCGGTGGTTCTGTATGGAAGGGCCATCGCTCAACGGATAAAAGGTACTCTGGGGATAACAGGCTGATTCCTCCCAAGAGTTCATATCGACGGGGGAGTTTGGCACCTCGATGTCGGCTCATCACATCCTGGGGCTGTAGCCGGTCCCAAGGGTATGGCTGTTCGCCATTTAAAGTGGTACGTGAGCTGGGTTCAAAACGTCGTGAGACAGTTTGGTCCCTATCTGCCGTGGGCGTTGGAGATTTGACGGGGGCTGCTCCTAGTACGAGAGGACCGGAGTGGACGCATCCCTGGTGTACCGGTTGTCACGCCAGTGGCATTGCCGGGTAGCTAAATGCGGAAGAGATAACCGCTGAAAGCATCTAAGCGGGAAACTTGCCTGAAGATGAGATCTCCCGGGGGTTCAACCCCCCTGAAGGGTCGTCCGAGACCAGGACGTTGATAGGCTGGGTGTGCAAGGGCGGCAACGCCTTGAGCTAACCAGTACTAATTGCCCGTGCGGCTTGACTCTATAACTCTGCTTGAAAAGCCTGTGCGCGCCACTCAACCGGCGCCGAGGCAGTACGACCCCAACCTTCATGTACCCCCGAACAAGCGCGTGGCCGCCCGCCCCCAAAGCACGGCGACCACGACACCGAATTCCTGGCGACCATAGCGCGTTGGCCCCACCCCTTCCCATCCCGAACAGGACCGTGAAACGACGTCGCGCCGATGATATTGCGGATTGCCCGTGAGAAAGTAGGTCATCGCCAGGGCCTTACCAGAAAGGGCCACCCCCACCGGGGTGGCCCTTTCGCTTTTTGCACGCCCGCCTTGCGCGCGCACCACCGCGGGCGATAACCTCGTTGCGAGCACCGCCGAGGAGAAAGCCTTGAAAGCCCGCGCAGCCGTCCTTCACGTCGTCGGAGCGCCGCAGCCCTACGAGCAGAGCCGGCCGCTGCGGATCGAGGAGATCGACCTCGCCCCGCCCGGCCCCGGCGAGGTGCTGGTGCGCGTGCGCGCCGCCGGCCTGTGCCACTCGGACCTCTCGGTCATCAACGGCGACCGCCCGCGCCCGGTACCGATGGCGCTGGGCCACGAGGCGGCCGGCGAGGTGGTCGAATGCGGTCCCCTCGTCGCGGACCTCGAGCCGGGCGACCACGTCGTGATGGTGTTCGTCCCGAGCTGCGGGCATTGCGTCCCCTGCATGGAAGGCCGGCCCGCGCTTTGCGAGCCCGGCGCCGCCGCCAACACCGCGGGAACGCTCCTCGGCGGCGGCCGGCGCCTGTCCATGGGCGGCAAGCCCGTCAACCACCACATGGGAGTGTCCGCGTTCGCCGACCACGCGGTGGTCTCGCGCCGTTCCCTCGTGAAGATCGACCCGACGCTCGCGTTCGACGAGGCTGCGCTCTTCGGATGCGCCGTCCTCACCGGCGTCGGGGCGGTGGTCAACACCGCCCGCATGACTCCCGGCACCACCGCCGCCGTCGTCGGCCTCGGCGGCGTGGGGATGAACAGCATTCTCGGGGCGGTTCTCTCCGGGGCCAGGGCCGTCGTCGCCGTGGACCTGTTCGACGACAAGCTCGACCTCGCGCGCTCCCTGGGCGCGACGCACTGCGTCAACGCCAGGGCGCCCGACGCCATCCAGCAGGTGCGGGACGCGACCGGAGGCGGCGTCGACTTCGCGTTCGAGATGGCGGGCTCGGTGCAGGCCATGGAGCTCGCCTACCGCATCACGCGCAGGGGAGGCACGACCGTGACCGCCGGCCTTCCGCACCCGGACCACCGCTGGCCCCTGCAGCACGTGAACCTCACCGCGGAGGAACGCACCGTCAAGGGCAGCTACGTGGGCTCGTGCGTGCCGGTGCGCGACCTGCCCCGGTACATCGCCCTCTACAAGGAGGGAAAGCTCCCCGTCGACCGGTTGATGAGCGACCACCTGGACCTGGAGGACATCAACGCGGGGTTCGACAGGCTGGCGAGCGGTCGCGTCGTGCGCCAGGTCGTGATGCCCTAGGCCCGCCCATCCCGCGAGAATCGCCATCGATGGCGACACCCAGCGCACCCACCCCCGACAAGCAGGCACGCGGCCCGTCCTTCGCCGCGATCGCGCGCCGGCTCTGGAGCCAGCCCCGGTCGCGAAGCGTGGTTCTCTACCTGCTCGTGGCGGCCTTTCTCGTCGCGGCAAGCCGGTTGCCCAACCGCGAGGACGCGCCGCTCGCGATCCTCGAACGCCTCGCCTTCGACTACCAGATGCAGGTCCTGCGCGACCACTGGCCGCGCCCCATCGAGAGCGACGTGGTGCTGGTCGGCATCGACGAGGGCAGCGAGGAAGCCTTCACGGAGCCCGTCGCGCTCTGGCACAGGCACTTCGCGCGGCTCTTCGCCGCCCTCGCCGACGCCCGGCCCCGTGCGGTGGGTGTCGACGTGGTGCCCCCGGAGCGCTCGTACGACGACATCGTGCCGGGCTACGACCTCGCGCTCTTCCGCGCGATCCGCGACCTGCGCCAGAAGACCGTCGCCGTCTTCGCGCTCACCGTCGACCGGGAGGGGCGCGCGGCGCGCATGCACCCGACGTTCGCGCGCGTGATCGGCGAGGAGGGCCTGGGCATCGACCAGCAGCTGCGCGACCCGGACTCGGTCTCGCGCCGCTTCGACGAGGCGGCCCTCGGCACGGAGCGGACCGCCCGCACGCTGGTCGGGCAGCTGCTCCGGGGCATGGGCCTTCCCGTGGAGGCGGGCTACATCGACTACAGCGTCGGCGCGCGGATGGAGTACATCCCCATGCAGGACGTCATCGCCTGGAAGGAGCAGGGGCAGGCCGACCGGCTGCAGCGTGCCTTCGCCGGCCGCATCGTGCTCGTGGGCTACGTGCTCAAGCGGGCCGACCGCTGGGAGCTGCCGGTGCGCCTGATCGACGTCGACCAGGCCGACGGGCGCGCGAGGCTGAGCCAGCCCGGCGTCATCACGCACCTGCAGGCATTGCGCAGCCACCTGGCGAGCGGCCTGCTGCAGCCGATGGGGGAGGAGTTGCGCTGGGCCCTGTGCCTGCTCGCAGCCGGCCTCGTGTTCTTCCACTTCCGGCTCGCGACCGCCCTGGCGATCGTCCTCGGTCTCACCGCCGTCGTGGGCGGCGCCGGCCTCTACGCCATCCGCGCGCACCAGCTCCTGGTGCCTGTCGCCTCCATCGCCTTCACGCTCTGGGCCGGCTTCGTCACGCGGGCGATCGTGGACGGCATCGAGAACACCGTCGAACGGGGGCGCCTGCGGCGGACCTTCGCGGGGCAGGTGAGCCCCGCGGTGATGAACGAGATGCTCGCGGGAAGCCTCTCCCCGGGCGTGAGCGGCCAGCTCGCCGAAGTGTGCATCCTGTTCAGCGACATCCGGGCGTTCACGACTCTCTCGGAACGCATGCCCCCGGTCGTCGTGACCACGGTCCTTCAGCGGTACTTCGACCGCATGGTGCACGCCGTCCACCGCCACGAGGGGACGGTCGACAAGTTCATCGGCGACGGCATGATGGTCCTGTTCGGGGCGCCCCGGAAGTCGGCCGATCCCTGCGGCGACGCGGTGAAGTGCGCGCTGGCCATGATGGCCGGGCTCGACGAGCTCAACGCGGAGTTCGAGAAGGAGGGCCTGCCGACGCTCACCATCGGCATCGGCATCAACTTCGGCACCGTCACCGTCGGCAACATCGGATCCTCGGAGCGGCACAACTACTCGGCCATCGGGGACGCGGTCAACGTGGCCGCGCGGCTGGAGGGGCTGACCAAGGAGCTCGGGCGTAAGATACTCATAACCGAGTCGGTGGTGAGCCGGATGGGGGAGGGGTTCCATTTCGACCCGCTGGGCACGCACCAGGTCAAGGGACACAGCCCCGTGAGCATCTGGGGCATCCGCACGGCGCGGCCGGCGCCTGCGGCGACATGAGGGAGATCCAGATGAAGACGATACTTCGCGCACTCCTCGCCTCGGCGGCGGCCCTTGCGGCGATCACGGCGCCGGCCGCCGACGGCATCGCGTTCATCACCAACCTCAAGGGCGAGATTTCCGTCGACGGCGCCCCGCGCCCGCTGCTCATGAGCGAACTGGCCAGGGGCCAGAAGATCGCGGTGGGCAAGGAGGGCCAGGTGACCGTGATGTACATCCAGTCGGGCAAGGAGTACCAGCTGAAGGGTCCCGGCGACTACACGGTCGGCGAGCGCGAGATCGCCGCCGCCCACGGCATCCCCCCCGCGGCCCGCGAGACGCCCTGGCGCGCGAGCAGCGAGGTCCTCGTGAAGGTCGCCAAGTCCTCGTCGGCCAGCATCCGCATGCGCTCGATCGCCCCCGCGAAGCCGGTGGCGAAGGCGAAGCTGGACTTCCCGATCCGCGGCGCGGTGACGCAGCTGCAGCCCACGCTGCGCTGGACGGCGCCGGACGCGACTGCGCAGGCCGACGTCGCGATCGCCGTCGCGGGCAGGGAGGACAAGCCGCTCGCCAGGGCGCGCGTTGCCGGCACGAGCCATCGATTCCCGGTGAAGCTGCAGCCCGACACGGAGTACGCCTGGACGGTGTCCGTGGCCGGCCAGGAGATCGGGGCCGCGCGGTTCCGCACGCTTGCCGCGGCGGCCATCCAGGGCGCCGAGAAGCGGCGGCCTTCCGACAGGGCGGAGTTCACGGATCGCCTGATGTACGCGCTCCTGCTGCAGGAAATGGGCGCGGAGCAGGAGGCGCAGGAAGCCTGGGGCAAGCTGGCCCTGGAGCGCACCGACCTCCCGGAGCTCGAGAGCCTCGCGAAGTAGAGACGCGCCGGGGATACGACCATGAAATTCCTCGCTCGCGCCCTGTGCACCTGCCTGCTGTTCCTCATGCCTCTGGCCGCGCTTGCGGCCGACCCCGTCGCGTTCGTCTCGGACTTCCGGGGCGAGGTCGCGATGAACGGCGCCGGCCGCCCGTCCTTCCTCGCCGAGCTGCTCCCCGGCACGCGGCTCGTGCTGGGCCGGGACGGCAGCGCGTCGGTGATGTACGTCGTTACCGGGGAGGAGTTCTCCCTGAAGGGGCCGGGCGAGTTCGTCGTCACGCGGCAGGGAGTGAAGGCCGAGAAGGGGAGCGCGCCGTCCAGCCGCGTCCCGGCGGTCAAGGCGAACACGGCCATCCTCGTGCAGACGTCGCGGGCGGCCACCGCCAGCCTGCGGATGCGCAGCGCCCCGGCGCCGAAGGGCGAGCGGGCCGGGCCGGCCTATCCGGTGGGCGCGAAGATCGCCACGCTCCAGCCGACCCTGCGCTGCGCGGGCGACGCGGGCGCCAGCCACTCGGTGGTCGTGACCACGACGGCGGGCGGCGAGGTGTTCCGCGGCAGCGTCAAGGGCACCTCGATCCGCCTGCCCGTGCGCCTCGCGGCCGGCCAGGGATATGCGTGGACGTGTGCCGCCGGCTCCGGCGAGCCGGCCGAGGCCCGGTTCGAGACGCTTCCGGCGGAGGCGATCGCGGCAGCCGAAAAGGCGCGGGCGGCCGCCAGGACTTTCCCCGATCGCGTCCTGTTCGCGATGCTCCTCCAGGAGATCGGCGCGGCGCAGGATTCGCGGGAGGTGTGGGCGCAGCTCGCCGAGGAGCGCCCCGACATTCCCGAACTCGCGGGGCTGGCACGCTGACCTTGCCGTCCGGCAAGGCGTCTTGAGCGATAATTCGCGGTCCGGCCCCGGGCTCCGCGCCCCGGGCCCTCCAAGAAGATGACGACAGGAAACCCCGCCACCTGCCTGCGCACGATCGCCGCCCTGGCCGCGCTGGCGATCCTCTGGGCCGTCGCGCCGGCCGCGATGGCCAACGGGCGCGTGGCGCTCCTCATCGGCAACAACGCCTATCCGTCCGCCCCGCTGCGCAACGCGGTGAACGACGCGCGCGACCTGGGCGCGGCGCTCCGGGAGATGGGCTTCAAGACCATCGTCAAGGAGAACACGTCGCGCGCGCAGATGATCGCGGCGCTGCAGGAGTTCGGCAAGTCGCTCGACGGCGCCGAGGCCGCGCTCTTCTTCTATGCGGGCCACGCGATGCAGTTCAAGGAACGCAACTACCTCATCCCCATCGACGCGGTCATGGGATCCGAGGACGACGTCACGTTCTTTTCCGTGGAGGTCTCGCAGGTCTTCGACCGCATGGAGCGCGCCCGGACGCGCTTCAACTTCGTCATCCTGGACGCCTGCCGCGACAACCCCTTCCGCGACACCTTCAAGGTCTCCGCCACCGGTCTTGCGCAGATGGGCGGGCCCTCCGGAACCCTGATCGCCTATGCCACGGCGCCCGGCGCGACGGCCGCCGACGGCTTCGGCCGCAACGGCATCTACACGGGCCACATCCTGCAGAACATCAAGGTCCCGGACATGCCGGTGGAAGTCCTCTTCCGCAAGGTCCGCGAAGGCGTCGAGCGCGACACCAAGCGCCTGCAGACGCCGTGGGAACTCTCGTCGATCAAGGGGGACTTCGTGTTCAACGCGACGGGGCGCCCGGCCGCCGCGGGCACCGGCCAGGCTGGCGCCGGCCCGTCGGCCGACATCGCCGCGCAGCTCGAGCTCCAGTTCTGGAAGAGCGTGCAGGATTCCAGCAACGCCAACGACATCCAGGCCTACCTCGAGAAGTATCCCAACGGCGTCTTCGCGACGCTGGCGCGCAATCGCGTCGATTCGATGCTGGGGCGCGGGCGCTCGGCGCCCGCGGCGGCGCCTGCCGCTTCGCCGGCCGTGGTGCCTCCCCCCGCGACGACGGCAACTCCGGCCGGCTCGCCGCCGGCGGCGGCCGCGAAGGAGGAACCGGCGCCCGCCGTGGCGGCGGCAAAGGTGACGACCGCCCCGCCTGTCGTCGCCGCCGCCCCGCCATCGGCCGCAGCCGCGGCGCCGGCCACCCCTCCCGCGCCCAAGCCCAAGGATGACCAGCCCGGCAGGGAAATCGCCCCGGGGATACGCGAAGTGAACTTCGCCGACGGCTCGGTCTACGTGGGCGGGATGCGCGGCATCCAGTTGCACGGCAAGGGGCAGTACACCTCCAAGGTCTTCAAGTACGAGGGCGAGTTCCGGGACGGGCTCAAGCACGGCACGGGCAAGTACGAGTGGGAAAACGGCGATCGCTACGAAGGCACCTTCGTGGACGACCGCCCGAGCGGCACCGGCAAGTACCAGTTCGCCAACGGCGACACCTATGAAGGCGAAGTGAAGGCGGGCGTGGTCGCCGGCCGCGGCACCTACGTGACGAAAGCGGGTGACCGCATCGAGGGGTCCTTCGTGGGGGGGCTCGCCAACGGGACGGGCATATACCGCTTCGCGAGCGGCGACCGCTACGAGGGCGAGCTTGCCGGCGGCAAGCCCCACGGCAAGGGGCGCTACTTCGCGAAGGGCGGCGACCGGATCGAGGCTCCGTTCGTGAACGGGCTGGCGCACGGCAAGGGCGTCTACTACTTCTCCAACAACGACCGCTACGAGGGCGACATCCGCGAGGGGGCGCTCACCGGCACGGGGGCCTACTTCCATGCCTCCGGCCAGAAGTACGAGGGCGAGATGGTGAACGGGGTGCCGCAGGGCAAGGGGACCTTCTGGTTCGCCGACGGCTCGCGCTTCGAGGGCGTCTTCGAGAGCGGGCTCGCACGCGCCAGGGGGGCGCTGGTCAAGCCCGACGGCAGCCGGTCGGATGCCGAGATCATCGACGGGGCGGTGCGCCTGTCGGGCTGAAGGCCTGCCCGGTGGCAGGGTGCGCTGCCGGCGGCGCTGCGGTATAATCGCAGGTTCCGCTACAAGGAGCTGGTCATGGCCGAACGCAAACGTACCCGTCGCAACACCCTCGAGCGCCGCTGCCTTTCAAAGGCCTTCAAGCGCCTGTTTCACGGCGCGTCGAAGTCCACCTTCAAGGTGCTGGAGCAGATCAAGAAGAACTGACCGCGACCGCGGTCGCTGTTCGCCGACGGGGCCGCGGATGCGGCCCTTGTCGTTTGCGCGCCGCCCTCAGGCGAGCGCACGGCCCACGACTTCCGAGACGTCGGCCGAAACCGACGGGGAACCCGCGATGGACTCCAGGGCAGCCCGGGCGTTGCGCTGCCGTCCCTCGTCGAACTTGCGCCAGCGGTCGAACGCGCGCGCGAGCCGCGAGGCGATCTGCGGGTTGAGGCGGTCGAGCTCCACGGTCCACTTCGCGACGAGCGCATAGCCGGAGCCGTCGGCGGCGTGGAAGTGCGTCGGGTTGTCCATCGCGAACGCGTGCAGGACGGATCTGGCGCGGTTGGGGTTGCGCAGGTCGAAGGCGGGGTGCGCGAGCAGCGCCTCGATGCGGGCAGCCGCGCCCGGCAGGTCCGAGATCGCCTGCACGCGGAACCACTTGTCGACGACGAGCGCCTCGTCCTTCCACCGGTCGTAGAACATGGCGAGCGAGCGGTCGCGCTCCGCCCCCGCCGAGTTCGCCAGGCAGCCGAGCGCGGCCATCGCGTCCGTCATGTTCTCGGCGCGGCGGAACTCGAGGAACGTGAGCGCGCGCGCCGTCGAGTCGTCGATCGCCATGATGTAGCCGAGCGCCGCGTTGCGCAGCGCGCGGCGGCCTGCCGCGGCGGCGTCGGGCGAGTAGGCGCCGGGCACCGTGAAGTGGCGGAAGGCGCCCTCGAAGCGCGTGCGGTAGCGCTGTGCCACGACGAGGACGAGCTGCTTCCTCGCGGCGTGGATAGCGTGCGGGTCGGCGACGGCCATCTGCTCCGCGATCAGGCTCTCGCCGGGCAACTGCAGGCACTCCGCGGCGAACGCCGGGTCGCGCGCGCCGTCGGTGAGCACCCGGCCGAGGGCCTCGACGTAGGCGGGCGGCACTTCCATCGTGCGGCCGGCACGAAGGGCCTCGACGCCCGCGAGCAGGATCCGCGTGGCGAGCACCTGGCCCGCCTCCCAGCGGTTGAACGGGTTGGCGTCGTGCGCCATCAGGTGCGTGAGCTCGGCATCGGCGTAGTCGTGGCGCAGCACCGCCGGCGCCGAGCAGTCGCGCAGGATCGACGGGACCGGCGGTTCGGCGACGTCGGCGAAGACCAGTGTCGCGCTCGCCTGCGTGAGGGAAAACACCCGCGTGATCTCGCCCGTCTTCGGGTCCGGGGACGCATGCGCGGCATCCTCGCCCTCCAGGCGCAGCGGCATGTCGCGGCCCTGCGCGCCCACGAGGCCCAGGGCTACCGGGATGTGGAAGGGCAGCTTCTCCTCCTGCCCCGGCGTCGGCGGGCAGGACTGCGCCAGGGTGAGCGTGTAGGTGCGCGCGGCCGGGTCGTACTCGCCGCGGCTTTCGATCACGGGCGTGCCGGCCTGCGAATACCAGCGGCCGAACTGCCCGAGGTCGGCGCCGCTGGCGTCCGCCATCGCCACCCGGAAATCGTCGCAGGTCACGGCCTGCCCGTCGTGGCGCTCGAAGTAGAGGTCCATGCCGCGGCGGAAGCCTTCCCGGCCGAGCAGGGTCTGGTACATGCGCACGACCTCGGCGCCCTTGTCGTAAACCGTGGCGGTGTAGAAGTTGTTGATCTCGACGTAGGACTCGGGCCGGACGGGGTGGGCCATCGGGCCCGCGTCCTCGGGAAACTGGCGCTCGCGCAGGTCGCGCACGTCCTGGATGCGGGAGACGGCCCGCGAGTACTCGTCGCCGCCGTACTCCTGGTCGCGGAAGACGGTGAGGCCCTCCTTGAGCGAGAGCTGGAACCAGTCGCGGCAGGTCACGCGGTTGCCGGTCCAGTTGTGGAAGTACTCGTGGGCGACCACGCGGTCGATCATCATGAAGTCGGAGTCGGTCGCGGTGTCGGCGCGCGCCAGCACGAACTTCGTGTTGAAGATGTTGAGGCCCTTGTTCTCCATGGCCCCCATGTTGAAGTCGCCGACGGCCACGATCATGAACCGGTCGAGGTCCAGCTCGAGCCCGTAGCGCTCCTCGTCCCAGCGCATCGCGCGCTTGAGGCACTGCATCGCGAAGCCCGCCTGGTCGAGCTTGCCCGGCTCGACGTAGACCTGCAGGAGCGCCTGCTTGCCGGACCTCGTGATGAAGTGGTCCTCCAGGAGGTCCAGGTTCGCCGCCACCATCGCGAAGAGATAGCAGGGCTTGGGGAACGGATCCTCCCAGGTGGCGCAATGCCGCCCGCCAGGCTCCTCCGCCGAGGCGACGAGGTTGCCGTTGGCAAGCAGCCGCGGGAACTCGTCGCGCGCCGCGTGCAGCGTCACCGTGTAGGTGGCCATCACGTCCGGGCGGTCGGGGAAGAAGGTGATGCAGCGGAAGCCCTCGGCCTCGCACTGCGTGAAGAGGCCGTCCTGCGACGCGTAGAAGCCCTCGAGCCGCGTGTTCTTCCACGGGTCGAAGCGAACCGCCGTCTCCAGCGTGAACGCCGCGGGCACGCCGGGGACCGTCAGCTTGCCGTCGGCCAGCGCGTAGCCCGATGCGTCCAGCGGCCGGCCGTCGATCGCGATGGAGAGCAGCTCGAGGTGGGCGCCGTCGAGCACCAGCGCGCCGCCGGGCCCCTCGGAATTGAGGCGCATGGCGAGCTTCGCGCGCACGGTCGCCCACGGCCTCGCGATGTCGACGTCCAGGACGACGGCATCGACGAGGTACGCGGGTGGCGCGTAGTCCCGCGCGCGCAAGATACGCGCAGCAGGGTCGCGCAGCGTGCTGCCCTCCATGGCGGCCGGTCAGGCCGCCTTGCGGCGGAAGAGCGCCGGGACGGCGTGCGTCGAGCGCTTGCGCACCGGGGCCTCGTCGGGCTGCTCGATGGGCTTGGCGTCCGCCGCGGGCTCATAGGGCTTGGAGAAGTCCATGTCGCCGGCTGCCGGCTTCGGTGCGGATCTCGGCGGGCGCTCCTCGGCGCGTTTCCCGGATCGCGGCGGGCGCTCCTCGGTCCGCTTTTCCGCGCGGGGAGGACGCTCCTCGGCGCGCTTCTCGGATCGGGGCGGGCGCTCCCCGGTCTGGTTCTCCGCGCGGGGAGGGCGCTCCTCGGTCCGCTTCTGGTCGCGGGGCGGCCGGCTGCCGCGCTCGGCGCCTCGTTCCGCGCCCTGTCCGCCGCGACCCCTGCCCCGGCCGCGCTCGCCGCGCGAGTCCTCGGGGATCTCCCCGGGGTAGGTCGCCGCTCGCGTGCCGTCGAATCCGGGCACGGGGCGGACCTCGATCTTCTTCTTGATGAGCGCCTCGACGGCCGCGAACATCGGGCGGTCCTCGGCGCAGACGATGGTGATGGCCTCGCCCTCCATGCCCGCGCGGCCGGTGCGGCCGATGCGGTGCACGTAGTCCTCCGCCACGGTGGGCAGGTCGAAGTTCACGACGTGCGGCAGGGCCTCGATGTCGAGGCCGCGCGCGGCGATGTCGGTGGCCACCAGCACGCGCACCTTGTTCTGCTTGAAGCTCTCCAGCGCCTCGATGCGGGCGTTCTGGCTCTTGTTGCCGTGGATCGCCGCGGCGTTGATGCCGTCGCGCTCGAGCTGGTAGGCCAGGCGGTTGGCGCCGTGCTTGGTCTTGCAGAAGACGAGCACCTGTTCCCAGTTGTTGGTCTTCACGAGGTGGGCGAGGAGCTCGCGCTTCCTCTTCGACTCGACCATGTGCGCCCACTGCGTCACGGACTCGGCCGGCGTGTTGCGGCGGGCCACCTCGACGGTGGCCGGGTCCTTCAGGAACTGCGCGGAGAGCTTGCGGATCTCGTCCGAGAAGGTGGCGGAGAAGAGCAGCGTCTGCCGCGAGCCCGGGATCGTGTTGATGATGCGCTTGATGTCCGGGATGAAGCCCATGTCCAGCATGCGGTCGGCCTCGTCGAGGACGAGGATCTGCACGTGGCGCAGGTCGACGGCCTTCTGCCCCATGAGGTCGAGCAGGCGCCCCGGCGTGGCGACCAGGATCTCGACGCCCTTGCGCATCTCGGCGATCTGCGGGTTGATGTTCACGCCGCCGTAGACCACGAAGGGCTTGAGCGCGATGTGCTTGCCGTAGGTCCTGACGCTCTCGTAGACCTGGATCGCGAGCTCGCGCGTCGGCGTGAGGATGAGGCAGCGCACCGGGTGCAGCGCGGGCGAGAAGCTCTTGCTCGCGTACGGGGCGAGGCGCTGCAGCAGGGGCAGGGTGAAGCCGGCCGTCTTGCCGGTGCCCGTCTGGGCCGCGCCGAGCAGGTCGCGCCCGGCAAGAACCACGGGAATGGCCTGCGTCTGGATGGGGGTGGGTTCGGTGTAGCCTTGTTCCGCGACGGCGCGGAGCAGCTCGGGCAGAAGCCCGAGACTTTCGAAAGCCTGGCTGATGGTTATCTCCTGAATGATCGGCCTGGGAGGGTTTTCACGCCCTCGACCGGTTCAGGCAGACAAACTTGCATCGTCGGGAATCCGCGCCTTGTCGGCTGGCGGAGGGGTTTGAAGCGCTAACCGGTTGAAGCGCCTCGTAAACCTTGGACCGGCATTGTACGGCAAAAAGGGGTCAGATCCCTTTTTTGGGAGGGTTGTACAGATTATTGGGACGGTTCTACAGAACCGGTCTATTCGGGAGCTTGACCACTATCCTGGTCGATTGCGGAATAGACCGGTTCTGTAGAACCGTCCCAATAATCTGTACAACCCTCCCAAAAAAGGGATCTGACCCCTTTTTGCCGTTAGTAGGCCCTTACACCGAATAGCCAGGGGTGGATGGCCACGACGACTGCATAGGCCGCGAGACCCGCCGCAACCCGCTTCGCGCCGATCTCGCTCCCCGAGAATCGGTTTCGCCCCTCGACGATGGCCGAGAAGGGAACGTTGGAGGTGACGGCCGCGAAGCGCGCCCATTCCTCGCCCAGCGCGTCCGCCTTGCGGGCGTCGATGAGCGCGGTGCCCGCGAGGGCCAGGATCAGGAAGCCCCCGAAGAAGACCAGCGACGCCACGTCGCCGCGGGCGGCCAGGTGCACGGCGGCCCACAGCGCGATGCCCCACATCACCGGATGGCGGGTGACGCGCAGGATGCCGCGTGCCGGATCGCCTGCCTTGAGCGCCGCGGCCTGCCCCACCGCCGAGGGGTTCCTCGTCATGACGCCCGCGGCCACCAGGACCAGCGAGAAGGGCATGACGACCAGCGGCCAGAGCTTCACGCCGGGGACCTGCCACAGCGGCTGGTAGGGCGCGCGCAGGTACGCCCACGCCATCCACCCGATGGTGAGGAACGACACGAGCGAATAGGCGCCGACGTAGGCCCTCTCGCCGATCGCCTCCACCAGCGAACCGCGGACGGGCGTGCTCGCCACGAAGTGCGTGGCGAGGAAGACGAGCGTGGCGAGGGCGAGGTGGGCGATGGGATCCATCGGGGCTGCCTTTCAGTTCGAGGGCGGAGGGAGCTTCGCGTGGCCGTGTCCCGCGAGGAATTCGCGAAGCGCCTTCGCGGTGTGCGACTTCGCGCCGGCCGCGAGGAACGCCTCCGGCGGCGCGGCCATCACGACGCGCCCGCCCTGGTCGCCGCCCTCGGGACCCAGGTCGACGATCCAGTCGGCTTCCGCGATCACGTCGAGATTATGCTCGATCAGGACCACCGTGTTGCCCGCGTCCACGAGCCGGTGCAGCACGCGGATGAGCTTCTCCACGTCGGCCATGTGCAGTCCCACCGTGGGCTCGTCCAGCACGTAGAGCGTGTGCTGGGCGCCGGGCCGCGGGCCGCGCGGGCCGGGCGCCTCGATGCCGCGCACCTTCGCGAGCTCCGTCACCAGCTTGATGCGCTGGGCCTCGCCGCCCGAGAGCGTGGGGCTCTGCTGGCCGAGGGTGAGGTAGCCCAGCCCCACGTCCTGCAGCAGCCGCAGGGCGTGGTGGATCGACGGGTGCGCCGCGAAGAAGTCGACGGCCTCGTCCACGCTCATGGCGAGCACCTCGCCGATCGACCTGCCGCGCAGCCGGACGGCGAGCGTCTCGGGATTGAAGCGCGCGCCGCCGCAAGCCTCGCACACGACCTTCACGTCCGGCAGGAAGCTCATCTCGATCTTCTTGATGCCCTGGCCCTCGCAGGCGTCGCACCGGCCGCTGCCGGCCGCTCCCTTGTCCTTGCCCTTGCCGGCTCCCGCCGCGTTGAAGGAGAAGCGGCTCGCGGTGTAGCCGCGGATGCGCGCCTCCTGGGTGTCCGCGAAGAGCTTGCGGATCGTGTCGAAGAAGCCCACGTAGGTGGCCGGGCAGGAGCGCGGCGTCTTGCCGATGGGCGTCTGGTCCACTTCCAGCACGCGCGTCACCGCCTCCCATCCCTGGAGCGAGGCGCAGCCCGCGAGCGCGGGCGCGGCCTTCCGGTCGCGCGCGGCGGCCACGAGGCGCTCGAGGTTGCCGTGCAGCACGTCGCGCGCGAGCGTCGACTTGCCCGAGCCCGAGACGCCCGTCACCACCGAGAGCCTGGCGAGCGGGAAACGCACGGCCACGCCCTTGAGGTTGTGCAGGGTCGCGCCGGAGAGGGAGACCGACGCCTGCCTCGGGCCCACCTCGCGCCGCGGTTGCACCGGGTGCTTGAGCGGGTTGGCGAGGAACCGCCCGGTGATGGAGTCGGGGTTCGCGCGCAGCTCCTCCGCGGTGCCCTGGGCGACGATGCGCCCGCCCAGGCGTCCTGCGCCCGGGCCCAGGTCGATCACGTGCTGCGCGTGGCGGATCGTGTCCTCGTCGTGCTCGACGACCACCAGCGTGTTGCCCTTTGCGCCGAGGCGGCGAAGCGTCTCCAGCAGGACGCGGTTGTCGCGCGGGTGCAGGCCGATGGTCGGCTCGTCCAGGATGTAGCAGACGCCGCGCAGGTTGGAGCCGAGCTGCGCGGCGAGGCGGATGCGCTGCGCCTCGCCGCCGGAGAGCGTCGGCGCGCCCCGGTCGAGCGACAGGTAGCCCAGCCCCACCTGCTCCAGGAACGACAGCCGGGCCGCCAGTTCGGCGAGGATGTCGCGCGCCACCTCCTGCTCGCGCCCGGAGAGCGGCAGCCCGCGGAAGAACCGGTGCGCGGCCTCGATGGGCCGGGCGCTCATCTCCGCGATCGACTGCCCGCGGAAGCTCACCGCGAGGGCCTCGCGGTTCAGGCGCTGCCCCTCGCAGGCGGGGCAGGCCTCGTCGAGCTCGAGCCAGGAGACCCAGGAGTCGAGCACGTGGTCCTCCGTGCCGGACTTCGCGCGCTCGTCGTCCCAGTCGATGCCCGAGCCCTCGAGCTTCACGCCCGTGCCGTAGCAGGAAGGGCACCAGCCGTGCTTCGAGTTGTAGGAGAAGAGGCGCGGGTCGAGCTCCGGGAAGCTGCGCCCGCAGGAGCGGCACGCGCGCTTGGTGGAGAAGATCGCCGTCTCGCGCGCGCCCCAGCCGCCGGGAGCCACGTGCACGACGCCCTTGCCGTGCTCGATCGCGGCGGCGAGCGCCTCGCGCAGGGCCTTCTCGCCGGCCGGGGCGACCTCGATCTCGGCCACGGGCAGCTCGATCGTGTGCTCGCGGAAGCGGTCGAGCCGCGGCCAGCGGTCGGTGGGCAGGTACTCGCCGTCGACGCGCAGGTGCGACACGCCCTTGGCACCCGCCCATTTGGCGAGGTCGGTGTAGTAGCCCTTGCGGCTCGTCACCAGCGGCGCCAGCAGGCCGATCCGACCGCCCCTGTGCTCGCGCATCAGGCGCGCGGCGATGGCCTCCGCGCTCTGCGGCTCGATGGGCACGCGGCAGTCGGGGCAGTGCTGCGTGCCCAGCTTCACGAAGAGCAGGCGCAGGAAGTGGTGGATCTCGGTCTGCGTGGCCACCGTGCTCTTGGAGCCGCCGCGGCTCGTGCGCTGCTCGATCGCGACGGTGGGCGGGATGCCGAAGATCGCGTCGACGTCGGGCTTGGAGGCCGGCTGCACGAACTGGCGCGCGTAGGCGTTGAGGGACTCCAGGTAGCGGCGCTGGCCCTCGGCGAAGAGGATGTCGAAGGCGAGCGTGGACTTGCCGGACCCCGACACGCCCGTGATGACCGTGAACTTGCCGCGCGGGATGTCGACGTCGATGCCCTTGAGGTTGTGCTCGCGCGCGTGGCGCACCTGGATGTTCGGGGAGGCCGGGACGCGCCGCCACGGCGTCGCGCCCTCCTTCGCCTCGTGGCGGCCGTGCAGGGCCCGCTCGTAGTCCGCGAGCGCCCGCCCCGTGTGGGACGCGGCGTGCCGCATGGCCTCGGCGGGCGTGCCCGCGAACACCAGTTCCCCGCCCGCGTCACCGCCCTCGGGGCCGAGGTCCACGAGCCAGTCGGCCGCGCGGATCACGTCGAGGTTGTGCTCGATCACCACGAGCGAGTTCCCGGCGTCGATGAGCCTGCGGAAGGCCGCGAGGAGCTTCGCCACGTCGTCGAAGTGCAGGCCCGTGGTGGGCTCGTCGAAGAGGAAGAGCCGCGTCTTGACGCTGCCCACGCCCGGGTGCAGGGCCGGGGCGACGCCGGCCGCGGGCCGCTTCGGCAGCATGGCCACCGGCCGGCCCGAGGCCTCGACGAGATGGCCGGCGAGCTTGAGCCGCTGCGCCTCGCCGCCCGAGAGCGTCGGCACGGGCTGCCCGAGCCGCAGGTAGTCGAGCCCCACGTCGGCGAGCGGCCGCAGGCGCGCCACCACCTCCGGCTCGCCGGCGAAGAAGGAAAGCGCCTCGTTCACCGTGAGCTCGAGCGCCTGCGCGATGCTGCGCCCGCCCCACTGCACCTCCAGCACCTCGTCGCGGTAGCGCCGCCCGTTGCAGTCGGGGCAGCGCAGGTACACGTCGGAGAGGAACTGCATCTCCACGTGCTCGAAGCCGTTGCCGCTGCAGGCCGGGCAGCGCCCGTTGCCGGAGTTGAAGCTGAAGGTGCCCGGCGTGTAGCCGCGCGACTTCGATTCCTGCGTCTTCGCGAACAGGGCGCGGATGGCGTCGAAGGCGCCCACGTAGCTCGCGGGGTTGGAGCGCGCGGTGCGGCCGATGGGCGACTGGTCGACGAAGACCACGTCGGAGACGAGCGCCGCGCCGTGCATCTCGCGGAACGCGCCCGGCGACTCGGTCGGCTTGCCGAGGTGCTTGAGGAGCGCCGGGTGCAGGATGTCCTGCACCAGCGTCGACTTCCCGGAGCCCGAGACGCCCGTGATGCAGACCAGGCGGTGCAGCGGGAGCTCGATGTCGACGTCCTTCAGGTTGTGCTCCGTGGCCCCGCGGAGGGCGAGGCGCGGCGTGCCGGCATCCGGCGGCCGGCTCGCCACGCCCGCGTCGGCGC
Source organism: Lysobacter sp. (assembly GCA_023700985.1). Lineage (GTDB taxonomy): Bacteria > Pseudomonadota > Gammaproteobacteria > Burkholderiales > Usitatibacteraceae > FEB-7. The sequence continues at coordinate 4,115 of JAMPXV010000039.1, read as the reverse complement.
GCCGGCGGCCCGAGAGGTAGTCCGCGGTCACCGTCCTCGCCTGCCGCAGCTCGCCGGGCGTGCCGAAGAAGACGATCTCGCCGCCGCGCTCGCCCGGGCCGGGGCCCATGTCGAGGAGGCGGTCGGCCTCGAGCATGATCTGCGGGTCGTGCTCGACGACCACGAGCGAGTTGCCCGCGTCGCGCAGGCGCTTCATCACGCCGATGACGCGGCCCATGTCGCGCGGGTGCAGGCCGATCGAGGGCTCGTCGAGCACGAAGAGCGTGTTGACGAGCGAGGTGCCCAGCGCCGTGGTGAGGTTGATGCGCTGCACCTCGCCGCCGGAGAGGGTGCGCGACTGGCGGTCGAGCGTGAGGTAGCCCAGCCCCACCTCGCAGACGAACGCGAGCCGGGCGTTGATCTCCTCGAGGAGGAGCTCGGTCGCCTCGTCCAGGGGCGCGGGCAGCGCCAGGCGCCGGAAGAACTCGCGCGCCCGCTCGATCGGCAGGAGCATCACGTCGTGCAGGCACAGCCCGGGGACCGCGGCCAGCGCGTCCTGGCTCCACTTCGTGCCCCGGGGCGGGTAGCGCCGCTCCGGCGCCAGCGCCGCATCCGCCTCGGCCTTCGTGCCCACGCGCCACAGCATCGACTCCGGCTTCAGCCGCGCCCCGTCGCAGGCCGCGCAGGGCGTGTAGGCGCGGTACTTGGAGAGCAGGACCCGGATGTGCATCTTGTAGGACTTGGTCTCGAGCCAGTCGAAGAAGCGCTGCACGCCGTACCAGTGCGTCTTGCCCGTCTTGTTCCAGCCGATCCAGTCCTCGTCGCCCTCGACCACCCAGCGCCGGTGCGCGGGCGGCAGGTCGCGCCAGGCGATGTCCAGGGCCACGCCGCGGCGCTTCGCGTACTTCTCCAGGTCGTCCTGGCACTCGTCGAAGCTCGCCGTCTGGAAGGGCTTCACCGCGCCGGCGCCCAGCGACTTGGACTCGTCCGGGATCACCAGGCCGTAGTCGACGCCGATCACGCGCCCGAAGCCGCGGCATTTCTCGCAGGCGCCGATGGGCGAGTTGAACGAGAAGCGCGCCGGGCTCGGGTCCGCGTAGTGGATGTCGCAGTCGGGGCAGTGCAGGTCATCTGAAAATCGCCAGACCTCTGACTCCCCTCTCCCTTTGGGTGAGGGGTCGGGGGTGAGGGAGCCGGGGGTGAGGGCCTCCGTGAACACGTTCACCTTCCCGCCGCCCACGCGCAGCGCCGCCTCGATCGCCTCGATCACGCGCGCCCGGTCCTCGCCGCCCAGGCGCAGGCGGTCCTGAACCACGTCGAGCCGCGAGCCCTTGCGCCGGTGGATGCGGGCGTAGCCCTGCGCCTCGAGGTGCTTCGCCACCTCCTCCTCGGTGAAGTTGCGCGGCACCTCCACGGGGAAGGTGACGGTGAGGCGCGGGTCGCCCGCCTCCTGCGCGCGCGCCGAGAGGTCGGCGAAGATCGATTCCGGCGAGTCGCGCCGCACGGCGCGGGCGCAGCCCCGGCAGAAAAGGCGGCCGGCGCGCGCGAAGAGGAGCTTCAGGTGGTCGTTCAGCTCCGTCATCGTGCCGACCGTCGAGCGCGAGGTGCGCACCGGGTTGGTCTGGTCGATGGCGATCGCCGGCGGGATGCCCTCGATCGAGTCGACCTGCGGCTTGTCCATGCGGTCCAGGAACTGCCGCGCGTAGGGCGAAAAGGTCTCCACGTAGCGGCGCTGCCCCTCGGCGTACAGCGTGTCGAAGACGAGGGAGCTCTTGCCGGAGCCCGACGGGCCGGTCACCACGACCAGCTCGCCCGTCGGGATGTCGACGTCGAGGTTCTTGAGGTTGTTCTGGCGCGCGCCCCGGATGGAGATGGATTCGCGGGAATCGGCTTCGGCGGGGGCGGTGCCCCGGGGATTCGTGAGGTCGTTCATGGCGCCTGCGGAGGGGGTGCGGTGCGGAGCGTCGCGGGGGAATCGATCATTCTAGGCACGACGCGCCCCGGAAAGGCGACCAAAGGGAAATGTCCTCGCGATTGTGGATAATTCCCCCGTTCCGGCCGGCCGCCACCGCCCTTGACGGGGATCAGGCATGCGGGCCGGCCCCTGGCGCATCCTGAACCGTCGTCCCGTAGAAGCGAAAGGAGCCCGTGTCCGACGCCGTCTTCCGCATGCGCGACGTCTCGAAGGTCTACCACGTGGGGGACCTGGAGGTCGTGGCGCTGCGCGACGTGTCGCTCGAGCTCTTCGCGGGCGAGTTCGTGGTGCTCCTCGGGCCGTCGGGCAGCGGCAAGTCGACGCTGCTGAACCTCCTGGGCGGCCTGGACGTCCCCACCGCGGGCGAGGTGGACTACCTCGACCACTCGCTCTCGGAAGGCGGCGACGAGAAGCTCACGCGCTTCCGCCGCGAGCACGTGGGCTTCGTGTTCCAGTTCTACAACCTCATCCCCAGCCTCACCGCGGCGGAGAACGTCGCGCTGGTCACCGACATCGCGCAGGCGCCGATGTCGCCGCGCGAGGCGCTCGCGCTGGTCGGCCTCTCGGAGCGCGCGGACCACTTCCCCGCGCAGCTCTCCGGCGGCGAGCAGCAGCGCGTGGCCATCGCGCGGGCGGTGGCCAAGCGTCCCGACGTGCTGCTCTGCGACGAGCCGACCGGGGCGCTGGACGTGGAGACCGGGCGGCTCGTCCTCGAGGTGCTCGAGCGCGTGAACCGGGAGCTCGGCACCATCACCGCCGTCATCACCCACAACGCCTCGATCGCCGCCATGGGCGACCGCGTGATCCGCATGTCGAGCGGGCGCATCGTCGAGATCGCGTCCAACGCGGCGCGCCTGCCCGCCTCGGAGCTCGTCTGGTGAGGATCGGCGCCCTCGACCGCAAGATCCTGCGCGATGCCTGGCACATCCGCGCGCAGATCATCGCCTGCGCGCTGGTGGTGGCGGGCGGCATCAACTCCTTCGTGTCGCTTTCCTCGCTGAACCGCTCCCTCGCCGCCTCGCAAGCCACGTTCTACGAGGAGTACCGCTTCGCCGACGTCTTCGCGGGGGCGGTCCGCGCGCCGGAGCACGTCGCGCAGCGGCTCGCTGCGATCCCCGGCGTGGCGATGCTGGAAACCCGCGTCGTCGCGCGCGTGAACCTCGACGTGCCGGGCCTGGACGAGCCGGCCCGCGGGCGCATCGTCTCGATCTCGCGCGACCCATCCGGCGGCCTCAACGCCCTCTACATCCGGCGCGGACGCATGCCTTCGACCGCGAGCCAGGACGAGGTGCTGGTCGCCGAGGCCTTCGCCATCGCCAACCGGCTGGAGCCGGGAGATGCGATCCGCGCCGTGGTGAACGGCCGCTACAAGAGCCTTCGCATCGTGGGCGTGGCCATCTCGCCGGAGTACATCTACGCGCTGGGCCCCGGCCAGCTCGTCCCCGACAACCGCCGCTACGGCGTGCTGTGGATGGACCGCAAGGGGCTCGCCACCGCCTACGACATGGAGGGCGCCTTCAACGACGTCACCGCCAAGGTGAGCCCGGGCGCCGCGGTCGAGCCGGTGCTGGGGGAGATGGACCGCGTCCTGGGCGCGTACGGGGGCGTGGGCGCCTACGACCGCGAGGACCAGCTCTCTCATCGCTTCCTCTCCGACGAGATCGCGCAGAACCGCACGATGTCGCGCATCACCCCGACGATCTTCCTCGCGGTGGGCGCGTTCCTCCTCTACACCATCCTCACGCGGCTGGTGCAGATGCAGCGCTCGCAGGTGGGGCTCCTGAAGGCGTTCGGCTACTCCGGGGGCGAGATTTCGCTTCACTACCTCAAGCTCGCGCTGGTGATCTCGCTGCTGGGCGCGGCGCTCGGCGTGGCCACGGGGATACCCTTCGCCAACGCGATGCTCGACCTCTACGGGGAGTTCTACTTCTTCCCGATGTACGCGAACGACCAGGTGTGGCCGGTGGCGGCGGCGGGCGTGTCGCTCGCGGTGGCGGCCGCGGCCCTCGGCGCGGTGCCGGCGGCGCTGCGGGCGGCGAGGCTCGCTCCGGCGGAATCGATGCATCCGGAGCCGCCGCCGCGCTTCCACGCCGGGGTGTTCGAGCGCTGGGGCATCCGGCACGCGCTCAGGCCCGCGGGGCGCATGCTGGTGCGCAACCTC
>JAMPXV010000038.1 GCA_023700985.1 Lysobacter sp. | reverse complement strand
GCGTCGCCTGCTGCGCGAGCGAGTTCACCTTGTAGACGACGCCATCGATGTCGCAGGGCAGGCCGTCGCGCTTCGCGAGGATCTCGCGGTAGTAGGCCAGGAGCCCGGCCTCGCCGGTGGCCACGCGGCGGTCCTTCGCAACGGGGAAGCCCAGCTCGGCCAGGGCGTCCAGGAGGCCCGCGTGCGTGGACGGGACGCTCCAGCCTTCCTGCGCCCCGATCCCGTAGGCGAAGAAGGAGAGACGGCGCTTCGCGGTGAGCGCGGGATCGAGCTGGCGCAGGCCGCCCGCGGCGCCGTTGCGCGGGTTCACCAGCACCTTCTCCCCCGCCGCGCGCGCCCGCTCGTTGTACTTCTCGAAGTCGCGGCGGAGCATGAGCACCTCGCCCCGGACCTCGAGCAGCTTCGGCGGCCCGGCCGCGCGAAGGCGCAGGGGAATCGCCTTCACGGTGCGCAGGTTGGACGTCACGTCCTCCCCGGTCTCGCCGTCGCCGCGGGTCGCGCCGCGGACGAACACGCCGTCCTCGTACGCGAGGCTCACCGCCAGGCCGTCGAACTTGAGCTCGCACGAGTAGTCCACCGCCGGCGCGTCGAGGCCCTCGCGACAGCGCCGGTCGAAGGCCGCCACGTCCTCGTCGGCGAAGGCGTTGGCGAGCGAGAGCATGGGGACGCGGTGCGAGACCTCCGCGAAGCCCTCGGCGGGCCGGGCGCCGACGCGCTGCGTGGGCGAGTCGGCCGTGACCAGCTCCGGGTGCGCGCCCTCCAGGGCGGAGAGCTCGGCGAACATCGCGTCCCACTCGGCGTCGGTGATCTCCGGCGCGTCGAGGACGTAGTACAGGTGGTTGTGGCGCTCGATCTCGCGCCGCAGCCCGAGGACACGCTGCGCGACCTCGCGCGGCGCCGGCATCGTCAGGAGAAGAGTCGGCGCGCCAGCGCCCCGCCCGCGGGGATGCCGTGCGCTTCCATGCTGCGCGCCACCGCCTCGAGCGAGCGGCGGATCGCGGCGAGGCCGGCCGCGCCCAGCACCCGGCGCTCGTCGTCCACGAGCTCGGCGCCCAGGACGGGCGCGAACGACTGCGCCACCCCCGCCATCTCGTCGAACGCGGCGACCGGGTCGGCCACGTTGGGCACGTCCAGCGCGAAGGTGAGCCCGGTGGCATAGGCCTTGTCGCGGCCCGGCTCCCCGTCGACGAAGCGCAGCGTGATGGCGGCCACGCCGTCGGCGTTGCGGCGCTGGAAGCTTCCCGAGCCCGTCTCGGCGAAGCCGTTCTCGAGCGCGAGGGACTTCACGCGCGCCAGACCGAAGGTGGCGCCCGCGCGGCCGACGAGGTTCACGGCCACCTCGATGTCCGCCTCGGCGCAGAAGTGGTCCAGCTCGCGCGCCCGCGCGGCGGCCGCGGCCGCGGCCTCGCGCTGCGACACCGCGTTGATCGAGGCGGCGAAGCCCGCGACCGTCTCGTTGAACGCGGCGATCTCCTCCTCCGCCACGGGGCCGGCGCGGCTGGCGAGCTGCAGCCCCGCGCGCAGCTCGCGCCAGGCGTCGCGGGGCGAGTCCTCGATGGGCATCCACTGCTCGTCGACGAGCCCCTCGACGTGCACCGGCGTGGCGTGCGACTGCAGCGCGTCCAGCAGGGGCTCGACCTGCGCGCGCGCCACCGGCCCGTCGGCCAGCACCAGCGCGATCGTGTCGACGCGGCTGGAGATGACCGCCGTCCCGGCGGCCTCCGGCTCCGGCGGGGCCGGGGCATCCGCCAGGGGCTCGAGCATCGGGTCGACGGCGCCCAGCTCGGGGTCCTGGCGGGCGTCCTCGGGAAACCGGCCGATCACGGGGTCGCGGCGCTCGGCGGCGGCGTCGAGCAGCGCGTCGGGGTGGCCGCCGCGGAACGCGGCCTCGGCGTGCCGGCGCGCGCGCCGCTCCTGGAGCGCGTTGTAGCCGGCCACCGCGGCGACGAGCACGGCGCCGAGCGCGATCAGGGCGAGTTGAAGGTCGCTCATGGGTTCCTCACGCGGCCTGTTTCCTCGCGAATTCCATGGCCGCCTCGATGTCGACCTCCACGATACGCGACACGCCCGGCTCCTGCATCGTCACGCCGATGAGCTGCTGGCCCATCTCCATGGTGATCTTGTTGTGCGTGATGAAGAGGAACTGCGTCTGCGCGGACATCTGCTTCACCAGCTCGCAGAAGCGCTCCGTGTTGGGGTCGTCCAGCGGCGCGTCCACCTCGTCCAGCAGGCAGAAGGGCGCCGGGTTCAGCTTGAAGAGCGAGAAGACGAGCGAGATGGCGGTGAGCGCCTTCTCGCCGCCCGAGAGCAGCTGGATGGAGCTGTTCTTCTTGCCCGGCGGCTGCGCGAACACCTGCAGGCCCGCGTCGAGGATCTCCTCGCCGGTGAGCTTGAGGTAGGCCTGCCCGCCGCCGAAGAGGGCCGGGAACATCTCCTGGAAGTTGGCGTTGACCGTCTCGAAGGTGCCCTGCAGCAGGTCGCGCGTCTCGCGGTCGATGCGCTTGATGGCCGACTCCAGCGTCTCCACGGCCTGCGCGAGGTCCAGGGCCTGGGCGTCCAGGTAGTCCTTGCGTTCGCGCGCGGTGGCGAGCTCGGTGAGCGCGGCCAGGTTGACCGGGCCCAGCGCGGCGATCTCCTCGGTCAGCCGGTTGATCTCCGCCTGCATCCCCGAGGAGCGCACCCGCTTCTCGAGCTTCTCGGCGAGCTCCTCGCGCGTGACCCCGGCCTCCTGGATCTGCTGCGCGTACTGCTCGGCATGGGTGATGGCCTCCTGCTCCTTGAGGCGCAGCTCGGTGATGCGCTCGCGCAGCGGCCCCAGGGTCTGCTCGGCGGCCATCCGCCCTTCCTCCAGGGCGCGCAGCTCCTCCGTGATGTGCTCGAGGCCGGCGCGCGCGTCGGCGAGCGCGCGTTCGGCGTCGGCCTTCACGGCGAGTGCCGCCTGCAGCCGCTCGCGGACCGTGCCCTCCTCCAGCGCCCCCAGCTCGGCGGTGACGGTGGACCGGTTGGCGGCGAGTGCCGCGATGCGCTCGCCCAGCGTCACCGCGAGGCGGCCCTGCGACTCGACCTTCTCGTGGCAGCTCCTCTCGTGGAACCGCGCCTCCTGGACGGCGCGCTCCGCCGCCGCGATGGCCGCGCGCGCGGCGTTCAGGGCCTCGCCCGACTGGCGGGCGGCGTCCTCCAGCGCCTGCAGCCGCTGGACGATCTCCTCGATGCGCTGCGAGCCCGTTTCCAGGGCGTGCTGCGCCTCCTGCATCTCGAGGCGCTCCTTGTCCTCCTCGCGCTCGATGTCGGCGAGTTCCGCGCGGATGGCCTCGCGGCGCTTCTCGGCCTGCTCGGTGCTCTGCGAGAGCTTCAGGTGCTCGACCTCCAGCGCGTGGGCGGCCTGGCGGGCGCGGACGAGCTCCTCGCGCGCGCGCCTTGCCTCCTCCTGCGACTCGCGCACGAGCGTTTCCAGCTCGCGCAGGCGCGATTCCACCGCGGCGCGGGCCGAGGCGACGGCCGGCAGCCTGCCGCGCAGGTCCTCGATCTCGCGCTGGCGCTGCAGGACGCCGTGCAGCTCGGACTGCGGGCCGTGGAAGACCACGCCCTGGCGGCCGAAGAGGTGGCCGGCCCTGGATACCAGGAGCCCCCCCGGCGGCAGCACCCGCGCGAGTGCCAGGCCATCCTCGCCCTCGGGCAGGATGAAGACGTGGGCGAGCGCGTCGCGCAGGTAGGCCGCCACGCCGGGGCGCGCGCTGGAGACCACCGAGGCGAGCGGCTTGAGGTGCGAGGCGGGCGCGGCCGCCTCCGCCGCCGAGCGCTCGACGAACACGGCGAAGTTGCCGGGCGGGGCGTCGCGCAGCAGCGCCTCGAGCCCGCTCTCGTCGGCGAGCCGCGCGGCGTTCAGGCGCACGCCCAGCGCCGCTTCCACCGCGTCGTCCCAGCCCGCCTCCACGTGGATGGCCTGCCAGAGGCGCTCGGCGCGGTCGAGGGCGTGGGCCCGCGTCCATTCCGCGAGTTGCGTGTTGTTGTCGAGCTTGGCCTGCTGCGCCTCGAGCGCCTGCAGCGCCGCCTCGATCTGCACGACCTCGCGGGTGCGGTCCTGAAGCTGTTGCTGCGAATCGCGGCGCTCCTCCTCGAGGGCCGGCAGCTTCGCCTCGGCGCCCTGCTGGCGCTCCTCGAGGGCGTCGACGCGGGCGGCGGATTCCTCGCGCTCGGCGGCCAGGGCCTCGAGCTTCTCCGGCTCCGGAAAGACGAGCGCCATGTTCTCCTGCTTCAGGCGGTTCTTGCGCGCCTCGAGCTGGGCCAGGAGCTTGAGCGCGTGCCCCTCGCGCGTCTCCTCGACGCCCTGCGCCTGCTCGGCGGCGGACATCTCGGCCTCGGCCGCGCGCACGTCGGCGGCCGCCTTCTGCTGCGCCGCCTCGGCGGCGGGGAGCCCCTCGCGCGCCGCCTCGAACTGCGCCTCGCGCGCCGCGATGGCCTCGCGCGCGCTCTCGATCTCGCCCTCCCAGCGGCCGGCGTCGGACTGCGCCTCGGCGATGCGCCGCTCCACCTCGGCCATCTCGGTGGCGAGGCCCTCGAGCTGCGCGGCCATGCGCCGGCGGTTCTCGCCGAGGAACGCGATCTCCTGCTCGAGCGACTGCACGTCGCCGTTGGCGGCGTAGAGCGCGCCCTGCAGGGCGGAGAGCTGGTCCGTCTCCTCGTAGTGGCGGCTCCTCAGCTCCTCGAGCGCGCGCTCGGAGTCGCGCAGCCTCGCCGTCTCGGCCTCGAGGCTCACCTGGACCTTCTGCACCTCGTTCGCGTAGCGGTTCCTCGCCTGCTCCGCCTCGCGCAGCCGCGTGTAGGCGAGCAGGTTGTGGTTCAGCGTGAGCTGCGACTGCAGGTCCTGGTAGCGCGCGGCCACCTCCGCCTGCTGGGCGAGGCGCTCGAGCTGGCTCGCGAGCTCGGCGCGGATGTCGCCCACCCGCTCGAGGTTCTCGCGCGTGTCCTCGAGGCGCAGCTCCGTCTCGCGGCGGCGCTCGCGGTACTTGGAGACACCCGCGGCCTCCTCGAGGAAGACGCGCAGCTCCTCGGGCTTCGAGGTGATGACGCGCGAGATCATGCCCTGCTCGATGATCGAGTAGGCGCGCGGCCCCAGGCCCGTGCCGAGGAAGATGTCCTGCACGTCGCGGCGGCGCACGTGCTGGCCGTTGATGTAGTAGCTGGAGTCGCCGTCGCGCGAGAGCACGCGCTTCACGCTGATCTCGGCGTACTGCGCCCACGGGCCGCCCACGCGGCCCAGCGAGTTGTCGAAGACGAGCTCCACCGAGGCCCGGCTCACGGGCTTGCGGTTGGACGAACCGTTGAAGATCACGTCGTGCATGTGCTCGCCGCGCAGCTGCTTCGCGCTCGACTCGCCGAGCACCCAGCGCACCGCGTCGATCACGTTGGACTTGCCGCAGCCGTTGGGGCCGACCACGCCCACCAGCTGGCCGGGAACGGCGATCTGGGTCGGGTCGACGAAGGACTTGAAACCGGAAAGCTTGACGGAAGTTAGGCGCAAGGTCGTGATTCTTATGAAGAAACCCCACCGAGCCGGATGGCCGGTGGGGCTTGGGGTTCGCGTACAATCCGGATTTTACCGGAACCCCTCCCCGCACCCAATGCCCGCGAAAAATTCTTCCCGAAACGCCCCGAAAAAGGGATCCGACCCCTTTTCCGCCGGCGCGGGGCTCAAGGCGCTCGGAAGCGGGCCGCGCGCCGCGGCCGCGAAGGACCTCGAGACCTTCCCGAACCCCAACCCGGGCCGCGACTACGTGATCCGCATGGAGATCCCGGAATTCACCTGCCTGTGCCCGAAGACCGGCCAGCCGGATTTCGCGACCCTGCACCTGGAGTACGTCCCCGACGCGAAGTGCGTGGAGCTGAAGAGCCTGAAGCTCTACGCGTGGTCGTTCCGCGACGCGGGCCGCTTCCACGAGGCCGTCACGAACGAGATCCTCGACGACCTGGTCGCGGCCACGCGCCCGCGCTTCATGCGCCTGACCGCCGAGTTCTACGTGCGCGGCGGCATCTACACGACGGTGGAGGCCGACTACCGCATGAAGGGCTGGAAGGCCCCGGCGCGGGTCGACCTCGGCGCGCCGGACGCCTAGTCGCGCGCCCTCGGGGCGTAGGTCACCACCAGCGCGCGCGCCTCGCCCTCGAGGGCCCGGCCGCGGTGCGGCAGCCGCGCGTCGAAGTAGATGCTGTCGCCCGGCTCCAGCACGAGCTTGCGGCTGCCGGCCTGCCACTCGACCCGCCCGCTCAGCACGAACATGAACTCCTCGCCCTCGTGCTCGAAGAAGACGTACTTGTCGATCTGCGACGGGAAGGTGAAGAGGAAGGGCTCCATCTTCTTGTCGCGGCGGTTGTCGGCGAGGCTCACGTAGTCGTAGCCGAAGGCCGTGCCGCCGCGCACCACCGGCCGCCGCTCGCCCGCGCGCACGACCGACAGGCCCCCGTCCGGCGCCGCCGCCGGCGTGTGCAGGAGCTCCGTGATGTCCGTGCGCAGCGCCGCGGCGATGCGCGACAGCGACCCGATGGGCGGCACCTTGTGCGAATTCTCGATCTTCGAGAGGTAGCCCTTGCTGAAGCCGGTCATCGCCGCGAGCCGGTCGAGCGTGATCCCGAGCCCCTGGCGCAGCTCCGCGATGCGCGTCCCGATGAGCTTCTCGACCGGCGGCGGCGCGGGCGCGTCCTGGCTCACGCGGCCGCCATCCGCACCGCCGGCAGGCGCGCCTCGTTCGCCTCCAGCGCCGCCGAGTACTCGATGATGCGCGCCGTCTCGCGCGCGACCGGCTCCCCGAGGAAGCGGGCGAGCAGGTGCAGGGTCATGTCGATGCAGAGCGACACGCCGCCGCCGGTGAGGACGGGCCCGCAGTCGACGAGGCGGGCGTCGAGCGCGCGCACCGCGGGATGGCGTTCGCGCATCAGCGCGAGCGGCGAGGACTCCTCCCCGCACACCTCCCGCTTGGTGGTGGCCGGACGGCCGTCGAGGAGCCCCGTGGCCGCGAGGATCATGCCGCCGGTGCACACCGCCGCGGCACAGATGCCCTCGCTGTAGCGGCGCACGAACGCGAGCGTTGCGGGCGACGCGGCCTCGCGTTGCCAGCCGGGCCCGCCGGTGATGATGAGCACGTCGGCGGCCGGCGCGTCGTGGTAGCCGTGGTGCGCGACGACCTCGAGCCCGCTCGCGAGGGTGACGGGGCCCGCCTTTTCGGCCACCAGGAACATCGACACGTCCGGCGACACCCGCCGTGCCATGGAGAGCACGCCGTAGGTGGCGAGGTCGATGGGCTCGGTGCCTTCGTAGACCAGGATCGCGGCCTTCATGTCCCCCCTTGTTTCCCCGGTCTCAACCGCCCGGGAAACTTCGCCTGCGCCGAGAAGCGCCAGCAATCACCTTTGTTTTCATCACATTATCAGATTCAACCAGGGATCGCCAGCGCATCGGCCCGCGCCATGTTGACAAGAAGTTTCCCAATGGACAATATGCTCCCAGTTTCCGGCGTGCGCGATGCCGGGAATGCAGGACCACAACGCGCCCCCCGTTCTTGCAGGACCGACCCACCCCACAACCCGGGAGATCGTCATGTCGAGCAAGTCCGATTCGAAGTCCGCAACCGCCCGGCCTTCGCGCCGCCGCTTCCTCGCCGCGGCCGGCGTGGGTGCCGCGCTCGGGGGCTTCCCCGCCATCGTGCGCGCGCAGCCCGCGCCGATCACCCTGCGCTTCCAGAGCACCTGGCCGGTGAAGTTCATCTACCACGAGCTCGCCGTCGACTACACGAAGAAGGTCTTCGACATGACGGGCGGGCGGCTCAAGATCGAGATGCTGCCCGCCGGCGCCGTCGTCCCCGGCCTCCAGGTGATGGAGGCCTCGAGCAAGGGCGTCATCGACGGCGGCCACGGCATCCCCGCCTTCTGGTTCGGCAGGAACACCGCCTTCGGCCTCTTCGGCGCCGGCCCCGACTTCGGCATGGACGGCAACCAGCTGCTGGGCTGGATGGAGTACGGCGGCGGCAAGGAGCTCTACGCGGAGATCCTCGCCGCGGCGCAGCTCGACGTCATGAGCTTCCACTTCACCCCCGTGCCGTGCGAGCCGATGGGCTGGTTCAAGAAGCCGATCAAGGGCGTGGCCGACTTGAAGGGCCTCAAGTTCCGCACCTCGGGCCTGGCGGTGGACATGTTCAACGAGCTGGGGATGTCCACGGTGCAGATGGCGCCGGCCGACATCGTCCCCGCGATCGACCGCGGCGTGCTCGACGGCGCGGAATTCGCGAGCGCCACCGACGACCGCATCATGGGGTTCCCGGACGTGGCGAAGTACTACTTCCAGCAGAGCTACCACATGTCCAACAACTTCTGCGAGGTGATGTTCAACCGCAGGAAGTACGACGCGCTTCCCGAAGACATCAAGCTGATCCTGAAGTACGCGGCGCACGCGGCGAGCTCGGACGGGCTGTGGAAGGAGATGCACCGCATGTCGCAGGACCTCATCGAGCTGCAGCAGTCGAAGAAGGTCTCCGCCTTCATCACCCCGAAGCCGATCCTCGACGCGCAGCTCAAGGCCTGGAACAGCGTGGTGAGGAAGCGCTCCGCCGAGAACCCGCTCTTCGCCAAGGTGATCGAGTCGCAGAAGGCGTGGGCGAAGCGCGTCATGTACTGGCACAACACGGTGCAGGTCGACCAGAAGGCCGGCTACGCGCACCACTTCGGGAAAGGGCCCATCGCATGAGCGCCAACAGTTCCGCGGCGGCCGTGCCCGAGCGGCTGCACGGCCACCTCGAGCCCACGCCGGGCGGGTCGGTGTACCTGAAGCCCGCCGACATGGAGTGGAAGCCCTCGCAGTTCGAGGGCATCGAGATCAAGGTGCTCTACGAGGACCGCGCGCGCGGCGAGATGACCTGCCTGCTGCGCTGGCAGCCGGGAACGACGCTGCCCTTCCACAAGCACCCGGAGATCGAGCAGACGTACGTGATCTCGGGGTCCTTCTCCGACCACGACGGCATCGCCCGCGCCGGCGAGTTCGTGTGGAGGAAGCCCCAGTCGATGCACGAGACCCATTCCGCCGAGGGCTGCGTGATCCTCGCGATCTACAGGAAGCCCAACATCTTCCGCAACAGCGCCGGGTTCGAGCCCGGCGGCAAGCGCATCAGGACGGACCGGGCGCCCGTGACCCCCCAGGCGAAGGCCTGAGGCAGCCGCGCCCCGCAACAGGCAAACGCAACACGAATCGGAGAGACCAAGCATGTCGAAAGCAGAGGAAAGACTGGCGGCGCTGGGCCTGGAGCTGCCCGAGGCCGCCGCGCCCGTGGCGAACTACGTGGGCTACACCGTGAGCGGCAAGACCGTCTACATCTCGGGGCAGCTGCCCTACCGCAACGGCAAGCTCGCCTACACCGGGCGCCTGGGCGCCGGCGTGATGATCGACGACGGCTATGCCGCCGGCCGCCAGTGCGGCCTGAACATCCTCGCCCACCTGAAGGTCGCCTGCGGCGGCGACCTCGACCGCGTCGCGCGCGTGCTGCGCCTGGGCGGCTTCGTGAACTGCACCCCGGAGTTCAACGACGCGCCCAAGTGCGTGAACGGCGCCTCCGACCTCATGGTCGCCGTGTTCGGCGATGCCGGGCGGCACGCGCGCGCGGCCGTGGGCGTGGCGTCGCTGCCCGCCGGCGCCGCGGTCGAGGTCGACGCGATCGTCGAGCTGAAGTAGGGCCCCGCCGTGAACCCGAAGATCCGCTATTTCGGCTGGTCCGCCCTCTCCATCGAGGCGAGCGCCGGCAACCTGTTCTTCGACCCCTTCTTCCGCGAGTACTGCGGCGCGCGCTGGTACGGGCTGGACGACTTCGCGCACGCGAACGTGGTGTGCATCACCCACGGACACGAGGAGCACTACCTGGACACGCCCGCCGTCGTGGCGCGCAGCGGCGCCGACGTGGTGGGCACGAAGGCGGTCTGCGACTACCTGCGCTTCAGGAGCCGCGTCCCGCGCGAGCGGCTGCACCCCGTGCAGCCCTTCGAGCCGGTCGACGTGCGCGGCTTCGGCATCACCACCTTCAGGTGGCAGCACCGCGACATCAACCTGTGGAAGGCGCTCACCAAGGCGCTCTTCCAGGGCAACGCCACGCAGCTGTCGTGGGCGTGGTCGAGCGCCACCAACGCGCCCTTCTATTCCGATTACACGGGCTTCCACGTCACGCTGCCGGGCGGGCTCACGGTCCTCAACTACAACGAGGGCTTCAACACCAAGATGACGGACGCGGAGATCGCCGAGATCGGCTCGCGCCTGCGCACCGACGTGCTGCTGGCCGGCATGCAGCTCACCTTCACCGAGGACGTGGCGCGCGGGGCGGCCGCGCTCGACCCGAGGATCGTGGTGCTCTATGCCCCGCACGACCATTTCCACCGCATGATGGGCGTGTCCTCCTCGCCCTGGCAGGAGTTCAAGGCGGCGGTGGAGCGGCGCCTGCCGAAAGCGAAGGTGATCATCGCGGAGCCGGGCACCTCGATCGACGCGGTGACGGGGGAGGCGACCCGCTCGCCCCCGGCGCTGGCGGCCGCCTAGGCCCGGCTCAGGCCGCCGGACGCGCCGGGCGGCGCTCGAGGCCGCTCGCGAGGCTCGCGGCCACGATGAGCGAGCCGCCGATCCAGTCCTGCGCCCGCAGCGTCTCTCCCGCGAGCCAGTACGCGGCGAACGCGGCCACGACCAGCTCGAAGAGCAGGATCACGATGGCGCGGTTGGCCGGCACGCGCGACAGCCCGTACTGCAGCGCGAGGCTCATGGCCACGAGGGCGAGGCCCACCGGCAGCCAGATGCCCCAGGAGACGGCGGCCACGCGCATCGCCGCGTCGGTGGCCGTCGGCGCCCACGGCAGGTAGAGGATCGAGGCGGCGGTCACGCCGCCCCAGATCGCGAGCGACTTGGTGGTGTCGCGCAGGTTCGCGAGCGAGCGCACCAGCACGTTGCCGAGCGCGAAGAGGAACCCGGCGGTCACCCCGAGCCATTCCGCCCGCGACGAGGGCCAGGGCACGCCGAGGTCCGGGTGCCAGAGCATCACCGCGGCCCCCGCCATCGCGATGGCCATCACGGCGCCGCCGCGCGCGTCGAGCCGCTCGCCGAGGAGGACGTGCGCGAGCGGCACCGTCCACAGCGGCGCGAGGTAGAAGAGCAGCAGCACGCGCATCACCTCGCCCTCGAGCACGCCGATCACGTAGGCGAGGTTGCTCCAGCCGATGGCGAATCCCATGGCGAGGCAGGCCCACGGCGCGCGCATCACGTCGCGCCAGTGGCCGAGGAAGATCGCGGTGCCCACGACGAGCGCGACGCCGTAGGTGAGGACGGTGGCCCAGGCCCCGTCCAGCCCCGCGGCGCCCAGCAGGCGATAGGGATACCAGACGACGCCCCAGAGGGAGGCGCCGGCAAGGAGCGAGACGACGGGGAGAGAAGGGAGGCGGAGCACTTTCAGGCATCATTCTACCGTCCCGCCCCGCCGCCTCCCGATGACCGGTTCCGCCATCCTGCACGTCACGAGCCTCCTGGGCGGCGGCGTGGATCGCCACGTGCGCGACCTGGCGCGCGGGATCGATCGCGAGCACCTCGTGTGGCACGCGGGCGACGGCGTGGACGTGATCGAGGACGCGCGCGCGAAGCGGTATTTCCCGCTGGCCGAAGGCGCCGTGGGCGATGAGCTGGCGGGCTGGCTTCGCGGCCGGCGCGTGGGCCTCGTGCACCTGCACCAGCTCACGCGGGCGCCGCGCGAGCGTGCCGAGTGGGCATGCCGCGCTCTCGGCGTGCCGCGCATCGCCACGCTGCACGACATCCTCTTCCTGCGCCCCGACGCCTTCGCGGCGCGCGACCCGCTGGAGCCCGATGGCGCGTGGCTCGCCGGGACATCGCGCGTGCTCGCGGGCTCGGCCGCCGTGCTCGCGCCCTCGCGCTGGCTGGCCGACCTCGCCGCCGCCCGCGTTCCGGGCCTGCGCGTGGACGTCGTCCCCAACGGCTCGGCGG
This sequence comes from Lysobacter sp., assembly GCA_023700985.1. GTDB lineage: Bacteria > Pseudomonadota > Gammaproteobacteria > Burkholderiales > Usitatibacteraceae > FEB-7. The sequence continues at coordinate 9,424 of JAMPXV010000038.1, read as the reverse complement.
TGTCTGACACCGTGTCCGACACCGCGGGCGTTCGCGAGGAGTTCGCGCGGACGAGGCCCGCCCGCGTGGTGGCGCTGCTGGGCGCGATCGGCCCGCACAAGGGAGGGGACCTCCTGGAGGAGGTCGCGAGGCGGCTGGAGGGCAGCGACATCGCCCTCGTCGTGATCGGCTATCTCGAGAACCGGTTCCACGCCGGATGGCACATCCCCGGCCGGCTCTTCGTGCATGGGGCCTATGCCGACGCCGACGCCGGCGCCCTGCTGCGCGCCTACGGGGCGAGCCTCGTGCTCATGCCCAGCCGCGCGCCCGAGAGCTTCAGCTACGCCCTGTCCGACGCCTGGGCCGCGGGCGTGCCCGTGCTGGCGGCGCCGAACGGGGCGCTCGCCGAGCGCATCGGCGCGCACGGCGGCGGCTGGCTCCTGCCGGAGGGCTTCGACGCCGCGGCGGTCGCGCGCGAGGTCCGGGCGCTCGCCGGCGGCGGGCGGGAGAACGACAGGGCCCGCGTACAATCGCAGCTCGCGCGCCGCGACCCTGCGCGCATTCCGACCCTCGACGCCATGACCCGGACCCTGGACGCCTTCTACGCGCGCTTCGGCATCGACCCGGCCGAACCCGCCGGCGCCGACGAGGCCGCGGTGCAGGCCCTGCTCGCGACGAACCTGGATGGCGCGCTCTTCCGCCCGGAGCTGGTGCGCCTCGCCGACGAGCTCGCGCAGACGCTCGCGGCGCTGGAGGCGGAAAGGACGCGATCGCGGGACTTCGAGGCCGAGGCGCGCGGCTGGATCGCCAAGCTCGAGGCGGACGTCCGCGCCGTGCAGGAAGAGCTGCGCCAGTCGGCGCAGGCGCGCGACGCGCTGGCGAGGGAAGCCGACCTCCTGCGCCTGAACAAGGAGGCGCTCGACCGCCTTCCCTCCCCCGCGAGGAGGCTGCTCCTCAAGCTCGCCTTCGATGCACGACGTTGACCTGAGCGTCGTCGCCTACCGGCCCGAACCCGCGCTTCTCGCTTCCCTCCTCGCGAGCCTCGCGGAGTCCGCCGCGACGCTTCGCCTGCACCTCCTGGTGCACGACAACAGCCCCGAGGCGCAGTCGGCCGAGGCGATCCGCGCCCTGCCGGAGATCGCCGGCGGCGCCTTCGCGAGCGTCGACGTGCGCCACGCCGGGGCGAACGCCGGCTTCGGCGCCGGCCACAACGCGAACGCGAAGCGGGGCGCCTCGCCGTGGCTGCTGGTCATCAACCAGGACTGCATCGTCGAGCCCGGCGCGCTGGAGCGCCTCGTCGCCACCGCCGCGGCCGACGACGCGAAGGTCGCCGCGTGGGAGATGCGCCAGGTCCCCTACGAGCACCCCAAGGCCTACGACCCCGCGACGCTCGACGCGCCGTGGGCGAGCGGCGCGGCCACGCTCTTCCGCCGCGAGGCCTGGGAGTCGGCGGGAGGCTTCGACGAGGCCATCTTCATGTACGGCGAGGACGTGGACCTCTCCTGGCGCCTGCGCGCGCGGGGCTGGCGCATCACCTACCAGCCGAAGTGCGCCGTGGTGCACCGCACCTACCGCGAGGCGGGCGAGGTGAAGCCGCTGCAGGTCTTCGGGGGCGTGCAGACGAACCTCGGCCTGCGCATGCGCTACGGCGGCGTCGCGCGCATCGCGCAGGGCTTCACGATGCTGGCCGCGGAAATCCTCGCGCCGCGCTCCTTCCCCGGCCGGCGCCGCGGGCTGGCGCTGGCGGGCCTGAAGGCGCTCGCGCGCGCGCCGCACTTCCTCCTCTCGCGGGTCGCCCCGGCGGGCGCGTTCCGGCCCCAGTTCAGCGGCTGGGGCTACGAGACGCGGCGCGACGGCGCGTTCCACGCGTTCGCCTCGCTTCGCGAGCACCCGGACGCGCCGCGGCCGAAGGTCTCCATCCTCATCCGCACGGTGAACCGCCAGGCGTGGCTGCGGCAGGCGCTCGCCTCGTGCGCCAACCAGACCTGGGACAACCTGGAGGTCGTGGTGGTCGAGGACGGCCCGCCCGCCTCGCAGGCCCTCGTGGACGGCTTCCGCGACCGCCTCGCCATCCGCTACGAGGCCACGGGGGAGAAGGTCGGCCGCGCGCGTGCCGGCAACCTCGCGCTCGCGCTCGCCACCGGCGAGTGGCTCAACTTCCTGGACGACGACGACGTCTTCTTCGCCGACCACGTCGAGGTGCTCGCCCGCGCGGCGCTCGCCGCCGGCGCCAGGGGCGCGTACGGCCTCGCGTGGGAGACCAAGACCCTCGTGCACGACCGCGACCGCGCCGATTACGAGGAGATGATGCACGCCACCGTGCATCGCCAGCCCTTCGACCGCCTCACCCTCTGGCACCACAACTACCTGCCGATCCAGGCCGTGCTCTTCCACCGCAGCCTGTACGAGCGCCACGGCGGCTTCGCCGAGGACATGGACCATCTCGAGGACTGGAACCTGTGGACGCGCTACACCCTCCAGGACGCCTTCGTGCTTGTGGAGAAGACGACCTCCAAGTACCGCGTGCCCGCCGAGACGCGCGGCGCCGCCGAGCGCCAGGCGCTCCTCGACCGCGCCTACGCGGACGCGCTGGAGCGCCAGCGGCAGCTCGTCATCACCGCCTCGCCGCGGGACATCTCGGAGATGGCGGACGCCTACGCGCGCAGCCAGGCCCTGATGATGGTCACGCGCCACGACGTGAAGCGCTTCGTGCTGGGCAACCGCCTCCTGGGGCCGCTCGCCGCCTTCCGCACGCCCCTCGTGGAATGGCTGCGCCGGCGGCGGATGATCCGGTGAGGGACCGCTGATGCGAGGCAAGCTGCGCGACTGGCTGCCCTCGGAAGAGAAGCTGCGCGCCAACCCCGGGCTGCGCTGGATGGGCCCCCTGCTGCGAAGGCCGTGGCTGTGGCAGTTGAACCGGCGGGGCGTGGCTGCCGGCGCCGCGATCGGTGTCTTCTTCGGCCTCTTCGTGCCGTTGCTCCAGATCGCGGCCGCGGCGGGGGTCGCCGTCCTGCTTCGCGCGAACCTGCCGGTGGCCGCCGCCGCGACGCTGGTCTCCAATCCCCTCACGTACGTGCCGATCTGGGTCGCCGCCTACCGCACGGGCACGGCGATCCTGGGCGAGCCCCTGGACGAGCAGACCGCGCAGATGCGCGCGGAAGCCCTGGCCGGACGGCTCGAGGATGACGCCGCCCGCGCCGATCCCGTCGGCTGGACGCAGCGCGTCACGGACGTGGGCAAGCCGCTGGTCATCGGGCTTTCCGTGTTCGCCGTCGTCGGCGCAGCGGTGACCTGGGTCGCGGTCCACGTCCTGTGGATCCTGTCGGTGCGGCTGCGCCGCGGCCGGCGGCAACGGCCCACGCCCCGCCCGCCCTGAGCAGGGCGCGTCCGGCCCGCGCCTATAATGCGACGATGCCCTCGTCTCCCTCCCCGCCGGCCGGCGACCTCCCGTTCACCGGCGAGCGCTTCGTGCCCGGCACGCGCGGCGAGATCTGGGTCGAGCACTGGCACCGCTACCACTTCGCCGCGCGCTTCGCCGCGGGAAGGCGCGTCGTGGACGCCGCCTGCGGCGAGGGCTACGGGTCGGCGCTGCTGGCGCGCTCGGCGGCCAGCGTGGTCGGCGCCGACATCTCCGCCGAGGCCGTGGCCCACGCGCGCCGGGCCTACGCCGGCGTGGCGAACCTCTCCTTCGTCGAGGCGCCGTGCACCAGGCTGCCGCTGCCCGACGCATCCGCGGACCTCTTCGTCACCTTCGAGACGGTCGAGCACATCCGCGAGCAGGAGGAGTTCCTGGACGAGATCGCGCGCGTGCTCGCTCCCGACGGGCTGCTGCTCCTGTCCTGCCCGAACAAGCGCGAGTACAGCGACCGGCGCGGCTTCGCGAACGAGTTCCACGTGAAGGAGCTGTACCGCGACGAACTGGCGGCCCTGGTGGCGCGCCGGTTCGGGCACGCGCGCTGGTACGGCCAGCGCCCCAGCTTCTTCTCGGTGATCGCGCCCGAGCCGCGCGCGGAGACGGGGCACCTCGCGGAGGTCTCGGAGGGAAACCCGGCCGAAGCCTGCGCGGCGCTGGGCGAGCCGCTCTACTTCGTCGTCGCCGCCAGCCGCTCGATGGGCGCGCTCGGCATGCTTCCCGCCACGCTCTCGGTGCTCGCCGACCGCGACGACTGGACGCACCGCGACTACGAGAAGGTGATGCGCGACCTGGTCGTCACGGTGGGCCGCGCCGAGGCGCTCGAGAAGCGGGTCGACGAGTTCGCGCGCGGGCACGGGGAGGCCGTCCGGTCCCGCGACGAGGCGCTCGCCTGGGCCGGCCAGCTCGAGAGCCGCCTCGCGCAGGCGGAGCGCACGGTCTCCGAGCAGTCGCGCGCCATCGCCGAGCGCGACGGCGAGATCGCGCGGCGCGGCGGCCTGCGCTGGTGGCTCATGCTGCCCTTCGTCCGCCTCTTCAGGCGATAATCGCGGGATGAACCCGCGCCTGGGGCTCCTGAAGCCCTACCCCTTCGAAAGGCTGCGCACGCTGCTTGCGGGCGCCACCCCTCCCGCGGGGCTCGCCCCCGTGAACCTGCACATCGGCGAGCCGCAGCATCCCACGCCGGACTTCCTCAAGGCCGCGGTCGGCGCCAATGCCGGCGGGCTGGCGCGCTACCCGCTCACCAAGGGCCTGCCGGAGCTTCGCCAGGCCGTCGCGCAGTGGCTCGCCCGGCGCCACGGCATCCCCGCGCCCGACGCCGAGACGCAGGTGCTCCCCGTGCAGGGCAGCCGCGAGGCGCTCTTCGCCATCGCGCAGACCCTGCTCGACCCGGGCGAGCACGACGCCCTCGTCGTGTGCCCCAACCCGTTCTACCAGATCTACGAGGGCGCGGCCCTGCTGGGCGGCGCCCGCCCGTGGTTCCTGAACGCGTCCGCCGCCACGGGGTTCGTTCCCGCGTGGGACCACGTGCCCGAGCACGCCTGGAGGCGCACCCGGCTCGTCTTCACCTGCTCGCCCAACAATCCGAACGGCCGCGTGATGACGATGGCCGAGTGGAAGCGTCTCTTCGAGCTTTCCGACCGGCACGGCTTCACGATCGTCTCCGACGAGTGCTACAGCGAGATCTACTTCGACGAGTCGGCCCCGCCGCTGGGCGCGCTCGCGGCCGCCCGGCACCTCGGGCGCGACTCCTACCCGCGCCTGGTCGTCATGGGCTCGCTATCCAAGCGCTCCAACGTGCCGGGGCTGCGCTCGGGCTTCGCCGCGGGGGATGCCGCCGTCCTCGAGAAGTTCCTGCTCTACCGCACCTACCACGGCTCGGCGATGTCGAACATGGTGCAGCTCGCCTCCGTCGCCGCCTGGAACGACGAGGCCCACGTGGCCGAGAACCGGCGCCTGTACCGCGAGAAGTTCGCCGCCTTCTTCGACCTCGTGAACCCCGTGCTGCCGCTCGCCCGGCCCGAGGCCGCCTTCTACTACTGGACCGCCGTGCCCGGCGACGACGAGGCCTTCACGCGCGACCTCTACGCGGCCGCCAACGTGACCGTGCTGCCCGGCAGCTACCTGTCGCGCGAGGCGCACGGCACCAACCCCGGCCGCGGCCACGTGCGCATCGCGCTGGTGTCCACGGTCGAGGAGGCCGCCGAGGCCGGCCGCCGCATCGCCGAGTTCGCCCGCAGCCGCTCGCGCGCCGCCGTTCCCCTTCGCTGACCCTTGCCGAACGCTCCCCATGGATAACCTGCAGCCCCTCATCGAGCAGGCCTTCGAGGCCCGCGCCACCCTGACCCCGAAGTCCGCCCCGCCCGAAGTCGTCGCGGCGGTGCAGGCCGTCCTCGCCGGGCTCGACGCCGGGCGGCTGCGCGTGGCCGAGAAGAAGGACGGCGAGTGGATCACGCACCAGTGGATCAAGAAGGCGGTGCTCCTCTCCTTCCGCCTGCGCGACAACGAGATCATGCAGGGCGGCTACACGCACTACTTCGACAAGGTGGACTCCAAGTTCGCCCACTTCTCGCAGGACGACTTCGCCGCGGGCGGCTACCGCGTCGTGCCGCCGGCGGCCGCGCGCCACGGCGCCTTCATCGCGAGGAACGTGGTCCTGATGCCCTCCTACGTGAACGTCGGCGCCTGGGTCGACGAGGGCACGATGGTGGACACCTGGGCCACCGTCGGTTCCTGCGCTCAGATCGGCAGGAACGTGCACCTGTCCGGCGGCGTGGGCATCGGCGGCGTCCTCGAGCCCCTGCAGGCCAACCCGACGATCATCGAGGACAACTGCTTCGTCGGCGCGAGGAGCGAGGTCGTCGAGGGCGTGATCGTCGGCGAGGGCTCGGTGATCTCGATGGGGGTCTACATCGGCCAGTCCACCAAGATCTACAACCGCGCCACGGGCGAGGTGAGCTACGGCCGCATCCCGCCCGGCTCGGTGGTGGTGTCCGGCAACTTGCCGGGCCATGACGGCCGGTATAGTCTCTACTGCGCCGTGATCATCAAGCAGGTCGACGCGAAGACGCGCGCAAAAACCGGCATCAACGAGCTGCTCAGGGACTGAAGGGGGAATTGAAGGGGACGCAACCCTTCGCCCGCCAGGTTCGGGGCACGGCGACGATAACGAAGCGGTGAGGGGTTGCGTCCCCTTCAATCCCCAACCGGAGGCGCACATGTTCATCGAGAAGCTGCTGCAGCTCATGGCGGAGAAGAAGGCTTCCGACATCTTCTTCTCGGTCGGCTCGCCGATCATGATCAAGATCCAGGGCAACATCATGCCCGTCAACCCGCAGCTGATGGACGCGGAGGCGGTCAAGAAGATCATCTACGAGTTCCTCACGCCGGCGCAGATCGCGACCTTCGAGAAGGACCTGGAGCTGAACCTCTCCAAGCCCATGCCGGGCCTGGGCAACTTCCGCGTGAACGTCTTCTGGCAGAAGGGCTCGGTCGCCTGCGTCATCCGCTACGTGACGGCTGAGATCCCCAGGCTCGAGGACCTGAGCCTGCCCCCGGTGCTGCTGCAGCTCGTGATGGAGAAGCGCGGCCTGGTCCTGGTGGTGGGCGCCACGGGCTCCGGCAAGTCGACGACGCTCGCCTCGATGCTCGACTACCGCAACCAGATGGTGGCCAACCACATCCTCACCATCGAGGACCCGGTCGAGTACGTCTTCACGCCCAAGAAGTGCATCTTCAACCAGCGCGAGGTCGGCAACGACACGCACGCCTTCCACGACGCGCTGCGCAACGCCATGCGCCAGGCGCCCGACTGCATCCTCATCGGCGAGATCCGCGACCAGGAGACGATGCGCATGGCGCTCACCTACGCGCTCTCCGGCCACCTGTGCCTCGCCACGCTGCACGCCAACAACTCCTACCAGGCGATGAACCGCGTGATCAGCTTCTTCCCGCTGGAAGTGCGCCCCATGCTGCTGCAGGACCTCTCGGTGTCGCTCAAGGCGATCATCTCGCAGCGCCTGGTGAAGACGGTCGACGGCAAGCGCACCCCGGCGGTCGAGGTGCTGCTCAACTCGCGCAACGTCGCCGAGGCCATCGAGAAGGGCGAGGTGGGCGAGGTGAAGGAGATGATGGAGAAGAGCATGTCGCCGGGCTCGCAGACCTTCGAGCAGGACCTCTTCCGGCTGGTCCGCCAGGGGAAGATCTCCACCGACGAGGCGCTCGCCAACGCCGACTCCGCCACCAACCTGGGGCTGCTCCTGGGCAACTCCGGCATCATGCCCGCGATGGCCGAGCGCTCGAAGGGAGTCGCGGCCCCCGCCAAGGGGGGCGGCCCCTCGTTCAGCGACTTCAAGATCTCGGAGGAACCCTCCGAGCCGCGCTTCGGCGGCTGACGCGCGCGCGTGAAGAGCCTCGAGGAAAACCTCACGCAGTACGCGGCGTACCACCGGGACCGCCGCAACATCGCGACCCACTTCTTCGGCATCCCGCTCATCGTCCTCGCGATCGTGCTGGCGCTCGCGACCGTCGAGTTCCCGGTGGCGGGCCTCGCCGTCACGCCGGCGGCGTTCGCCGCGGTCGCGGCCTGCGCGTACTACTTCCGGCTCGACGCCGCCTTCGGCGCGGCCATGGCCGTCACCCTCTTCGCGATGTGCGCCCTGGCGAGCGAGGCCATGGCGCGGCTGCCCGCCGGGGGCGTGCTGGCGCTCGCCGCGGCGCTCTTCGCGGCCGGCTGGGCCCTGCAGTTCTGGGGCCACCGCTTCGAGGGCATGAAGCCCGCCTTCTTCGACGACGCGAGGCAGCTCCTGATCGGGCCGCTCTTCGTGTGCGCCGAGGTCTTCTTCTTCTTCGGGGCGAAGCCGCGGCTGCGGCGCTACATCGAGGACCGCGTGGGGCCCGTCGTGGCCCGGCGCACGCCCTCGGCCGCCGCGGAGCCGCGCTGAGCCACCCGACCCACGGAATGCGATGAGCAACGCCACCCTCGAGCTTGCCCGGGCGCTCCTCGCCCGCCCCTCGGTCACGCCGGCCGACGAAGGCTGCCAGCAGATGATCGTCGACCGCCTGGCCCCGCTCGGCTTCCGGGCCGAGACCTTCCAGTGCGGCGAGGTGACCAACCTGTGGATCCGCCGCGGCACCGCGAAGCCGGTGGTGGCGCTCGCGGGCCACACCGACGTGGTTCCGCCGGGCCCGCTCGACCAGTGGCATACGGACCCCTTCGTCCCGACGATCAAGGACGGCCGGCTGCACGCGCGCGGCGCCGCCGACATGAAGACCTCGATCGCCGCCTTCGTGGTGGCCGCCGAGCGCATCGTGGCGGCGCACCCCGCGCACCCCGGGTCGCTCGCCCTCCTCATCACCTCCGACGAGGAGGGGCCATCGGTGGACGGCACCGTGCGCGTGGTGGAGGCCCTCAAGGCGCGCGGCGAGTCGATCGACTACTGCATCGTCGGCGAGCCCACCTCCGTCGAGCGCTTCGGCGACACCATCAAGAACGGCCGCCGCGGCTCGCTTTCCGGGCGGCTCAGGGTGAAGGGCATCCAGTGCCACATCGCCTACCCGCACCGCGGCAGGAACCCGATCCTCGACTTCGCCCCGGCGCTCGCGGAACTCGCGGCCACCGCCTGGGACGAGGGCAACGAGTTCTTCCCGCCCACCTCCTGGCAGGTCTCCAACATCCACGCCGGCACCGGGGCCACCAACATCATCCCCGGCGAGGCCGTCGTCGACTTCAACTTCCGCTTCTCCACCGCGAGCACCGCCGAGGGCCTCAAGGCGCGCGTGCACGCGGTGCTGGACCGCCACGGGCTCGACTACGAGATCGAATGGGTGCTGGGCGGCAAGCCCTTCTCCACGCCGCGCGGCCGCCTGGTGCAGGCGCTGGCGGGCGCGATCGAGCGCGTGGCCGGCGTCACGCCGGAGATCTCCACCACGGGCGGCACCTCCGACGGGCGCTTCATCATCGACATCTGCCCGGAAGTGGTCGAGTTCGGCCCGGTGAACCGCTCGATCCACAAGGTGAACGAGGCCGTCTCG
>JAMPXV010000249.1 GCA_023700985.1 Lysobacter sp. | reverse complement strand
TTCAACATCGAGGTGCGCGACGGCAACGGCGCCACGACCAGCAACGAGTTCAGCGTCATCCAGAACTTCGTGAGCGGCTACAGCGTGTCCTACGGGAACACCTGCACGGCGCCGACCACGGGCGACCCGCCGGCCGCGTGCTCGGGCACTGACACCATCGTCGGTCTCTATCCGATTTTCAACGGCGCGCTCTTCGGCAACCGCGAGTTCCAGTTCGACAGGATCCGCGGCGACTTCCAGTTCGTCCCCGAGCCGCCCGGGATCAACCCGCAGCTCGTGAACACGCTGCGCGTGCGCACCGACCACACGGGCTACGCCACCGCGCGCATCCGCGTGGCCGTCGGCGCCCCGACCCAGCTCGCCTCCTACAGGGTAACGGACATCGCGACGGGCGCCTCGACCGAGTACGTGTTCCTCATCCTCCAGCAGGCGCCTGCCGGCGTGATCACCGTGCTGCCCGGCACCGCGATCACCTTCACCGGTCCCAGCGCGGGCGCATGCGGCTTCGGCTCGTCGGACCAGTACGTCTTCGATGGCATGCCGCCCTACACGATCACGCCGCCGGCGGGCATCTCGGTGACGCCGCTCACGCTCACGGAAAACGGCTCCCGCTTCACGATTTCGGTGGGCCAGGGCGCGCCCGTGACGGCCTGCCCGTCCGGCACAGTCATCATCCGGGACGCCCAGGGCCGCGTCGCCTCCGTGAGCGTGACCTCGGTTCCGGGCACCACGTCGATCCCGATCACCATCGCGCCCACGCCGCTGCCCGCGCTTACCTGCACGGCCAACACCACGCAGGCGGCGGTGGTCGGCGGGATTGGCTCCCTGCAGGTGGTTTCCACCCATCCGCGCGTCCAGGCGAACATCTCGGGCAACGTCCTGAGCGTGCTGCGCGTCGCCAGCGGCGACGGCGCGACGATCTACCCGACGACGGCGACGCTGGTCGTTACCGACGGCTCCTCGACCGCGAACGTCACCGTCACCGTGCCGGCGAACTGCCCCTGATGGCCTGACGACCGGCGTTTGAAGCGAACGGGCATCTTTCGGGATGCCCGTTTCGTTTTCGCCCCGCCCCCGATGAATGCCGCGCTCCCGTCGGTTCCGCGCCCCGTGGTGACAGGGGCGTCCGGGTTCGTGGGCGCGCGCGTGGCGGCCCGGCTCGGCTCGCCGGCCACCCTGTCGATGCGCCGGGGCGACTGGCGGGAAGCCGCCGAGGCCTTCGACTTCCGCGGCGCGACCGTGATCCACCTGGCCGCGCGCGTCCACGACCCGCGCGCCCGCGACGCGGACTATGAGCGCGACAACGTCGTGAAGACGACCGTCCTCGCGCACGCGGCGGCGGCGGCGGGCGCGGCGCGCTTCGTCTTCGCGAGCACGGTGAAGGTCTTCGGCGAGGAAAGCGGCGCCGGCGCCTTCACGGAGCAGGACGAGCCCCGGCCGGAGGACGCCTACGCGCGGTCCAAGTGGCGGGCCGAGGACGCGCTCGACCAGGTCTCGGCGCAGACCGGGCTGCCCGTGGTCGTGCTGCGCATTCCCCTCGCCTACGGGCCCGGGGTGGGCGGCAACTTCCGGACGCTCGCGCGGCTGGCCGACTCGGGCTGGTGGCTGCCGTTCGGCGCGCTCGCCAATCGCCGCAGCCTCGTTCACGTCGACGATCTCGCGGACGCGATCGTCCTGGCCGCGGCCCACGAGGGCGCTCCGGGGCGCACCTTCAACGTGGCGCATCCCGAGCCGGTGTCCACCGCGCGCCTGGTCGGGGCGATGCGCGCGTCGCTCGGCCGGCCGCGCCGGCTATTCGCCTGCCCGCCGGCGCTGCTGGAAGCGGTCGCCTCGATGGCCGGGCGCGGCGCGCAGGCCCGCCGCCTCACGCGTTCCCTCGAGGTCGACTCCTCGGCCTTCACGCGCGCGACCGGCTGGCAGGCGCGCGTGGGACTCGAGGACGGCGTGGCCGCCTCGCTGGCCAGGAGCGTGGCGTGAACGCCGCCATCGCACCGGGCCTGGTCCTGGCGTTCATCGTGGCGCTGGCCGCCATTGTCGCGCTGCGGCGAAGCGCGGTCGCGGCCCGCCTCGTGGACGAACCCAACGAGAGGAGCCTCCACCGCGATCCCAGGCCGCGCATCGGGGGCCTGGGCATTCTCGCGGGCGCGCTGCCGGTCGCCGTGGCCTTCGCGCAGGGCGAGGCGCGGCTGTATGCGGGCATCGCGGCCGTGGTGGCCGTCGTCTCCGCGTTCGACGACGCGGCGAGCCTTCCCGTGGCCTCGCGCCTCGGCACCCATCTCGTGGCCGCGACCCTGGCGGTGGTCGTCGTCGGCCCTTCGGCGAGCGGAATCGCGATGGCCCTGGTCGCCATCCTCGGCATCGCCTGGATCGCGAACCTCTACAACTTCATGGACGGCGCCGACGGCCTGGCCGGAGGCATGACGGTGATCGGGTTCGCCACGCTCGCGATCGCCGCCGCCCGCGCGGGCGACCCCGGCGTCGCGCTGCTCGCGGGCGCGCTCAGCGCCGCGGCGCTCGCCTTCCTCGCGTTCAACTTCCCGCCGGCCTCGCTCTTCATGGGCGACGCGGGCTCCGTGCCGCTGGGCTTCCTCGCCGGGGCGATCGGCTGGCACGGGGTGGCGCGCGGGCTGTGGCCGGCGTGGTTCCCGGTGCTCGCCTTCTCGCCGTTCGTGGTGGATGCCACGGTCACGCTCGTGCGCCGGCTGGCCGCGCGCGAGCCCGTCTGGAAGGCCCACCGCAGCCACTACTACCAGCGCCTCGTGCTGGGCGGATGGAGCCACCGACGGCTCGCGCTGGCGCAGTGGGCGGTCATGGCGGCCGCGGGCGCGAGCGCACTGGCCGCCCTGGGCGAGTCCGGCGCGCGGCAAAGCGCTATACTCGCGGCGTGGGTGCTGGCTTATGGCGCGATCGGTTTCGCCATCGATCGCAGGCACCCGCGAAGCCCCGCGCAGCAGGGGGCGGCGTTGCGAGACATGGAGTCCCAGAAGAACAATCGCGCACCCCGCACGGCCGCGGAACGGCCCGCCAGCAGGCCCAAACCATGAAGCCTTTCCAACCGGACTTCCAGGCGGTCGTCGCCCTGGTGCACGACTCCGTGGCGCTCGCCGCGAGCTGGGTGTTCGTCTTCGTCCTCCTGCGCGGCATGGCTACGCCAACCGAGGCGGGCGACCTCGCGCTCGCCCTCTCGGTGGCGGTGCCGCTGCAGGCGCTCGTGAGCTACCTCTTCGGCGTCTACCAGGGCATCTGGCGCTACACCAGCCTGCCGGACGTGCAGCGCATCATCTTCTCCGTCCTCGCGGGCACCGTCGCGGTGGCGGCCCTGCTGCACGCCACGGGCCTGGGCGGCGTCCTCAGCTACCGCGAGTACGCGCTCTACCCGCTCATCCTGGTGGCGATCATGGCCGGCTCGCGCATGGCCGTGCGCTCCTTCAAGGAGTGGAGCCTCTACGGCCGCGGCGCCGAGGGCGTCCCCGTGGTGGTCCTCGGCGCGGGTGATGCGGCGGTGGGCCTCCTGAAGGAGATCTCGCGCAGCCAGGAATGGCACGTGGTGGGCCTGCTCGACGACGATCCGCAGAAGCGCGGGCGCCTCCTGCACGGCGTGCGCGTCATGGGCGCGCTCGAGGACCTGCCGCGGCTCGCGGTGCGGCTGAAGGTGCGCCACGCCATCATCGCCATGCCCTCGGTGACCTACCAGGTGCGCCGGCGCGTGGTCGAGGTCTGCAACCGGGCCAAGGTGACGGTGCTCACCGTGCCCACGCTCAACAACGTCGCCGGCGGCAAGCTCGCCCCGCCCAAGATCCGCAAGGTGGCGGTCGAGGACCTCATGAAGCGCGAGCCGGTGACGCTCGACGACGCGGGGCTGCACGAGCTGCTCACGGGCAAGGTGGTGCTGGTCACGGGCGCGGGCGGCTCGATCGGCTCCGAGCTCTGCCGGCAGATCGCGCACTTCCAGCCGTCCATGCTCGTGCTCTTCGAGCAGAGCGAGTTCGCGATGTACAAGGTCGACTGGGAGCTGCGCGAGGGCTTCCCCGACATGCCGGTGGCGAGCGTGGTGGGCGACGTGAAGAACGCCGCGCGCGTGACGCAGGTGATGCACCAGTACTCGCCCTCGATCGTGTTCCACGCGGCGGCCTACAAGCACGTGCCGCTGATGGAGGAGCTCAACTCCTGGGAGGCCGTGCAGAACAACGTCTACGGCACCTACGTGGTCGCGCGCGCGGCCATCGACTACGGCGTGAAGAAATTCGTGTTCGTCTCCACCGACAAGGCGGTGAATCCCACCAACGTGCTGGGGGCGAGCAAGCGGCTGGCGGAGATGGTGTGCCAGGCGCTGCAGGCGGGCAGCGCCACGCGCTTCGAGATGGTCCGCTACTTCATGTCCATCCCGGAGGCGGCGCAGCTCGTGCTGCAGGCCGGCTGCATGGGGCTGGGCGGCGAGATCTTCGTGATGGACATGGGCGAGCCGGTGAAGATCGTCGACCTCGCG
>JAMPXV010000248.1 GCA_023700985.1 Lysobacter sp. | reverse complement strand
CTTCTTCTTCGACGAGGCGCACCTCCTCTTCGACGACGCGCCCAAGGAGCTCCTCGACCGCATCGAGCAGGTGGTCCGGCTGGTGCGGTCCAAGGGCGTGGGCGTCTGGTTCATCACGCAGAACCCGCTCGACGTTCCCGACGCCATCCTCGGGCAGCTGGGCAACCGCATCCAGCACGCCCTTCGCGCCTTCACCCCGCGCGACCAGAAGGCCGTCAAGGCGGCCGCCACCACCTTCCGCGAGAACCCCGGCCTGGACGTCGAGAAGGCGATCACGGAGCTCGCGGTCGGCGAGGCGCTCGTGTCGTTCCTGGATGAGAAGGGCCGGCCGCGCCCCGTGGAGCGCGCGTACGTGCTGCCGCCGCGCTCGCGAATCGGCCCGATCACGGACGAGGAGCGCCGCAAGGTCATCGCGGGCTCGCTCGTCGCGGGCCACTACGAGAAGGCGGTCGACCGGGAGTCCGCCTACGAGATCCTGGCCGCCCGTGCCGGAGGCCGCGCCGAGGCCGGCGCGGCGCAGGCGGGCGAAGCTCAGGGGGGCGAGGCCAAGGGCGGCGGCGCTTTCGGCGGCATACTCGACTCGCTGGGGCTTCCCGGCGGCCAGGCGCCCAAGGGGCGCACGCGGGAGACGGCCATGGAGGCTGCGGCCAAGAGTGCCGCCCGCGCGATCGGCAGCGAAGTCGGGCGACGCATCATCCGCGGCGTGCTGGGGTCCATCCTCGGCGGGCGCAGGTAGACAAAGGGAAGGCCCATGGCGAAGACCGGGGAGCGCAAGGCCCAGATCCTCCAGACGCTCGCCTCGATGCTCGAGGAGCCCAAGGCCGAGCGCGTGACCACGGCGTTGCTGGCCGCGCGCCTCGACGTCTCCGAGGCGGCCCTCTACCGCCATTTCGCGAGCAAGGCGCAGATGTTCGAGGGGCTCATCGAGTTCATCGAGCAGACGCTCTTCACGCTCGTGAACCGCATCCAGGCCGACGAGAAGGACGCGATGAAGCAGATCGAGGCCACGGTGGTCACGATGCTGGGCTTCGCGCAGAAGAACCCGGGCATGACGCGGGTGCTCACGGGGGACGCGCTGGTCAACGAGGACGAGCGGCTGCAGTCGCGCGTGAACCAGCTCGTCGAGCGCCTCGAGGCGAGCCTTCGCCAGAGCACGCGCCTCGCAGTGACCGACGGGCAGCTCCCCGCCGACTGGGACGTGAACGCCTACGCCACCACGCTCATCGCCTACGTGATCGGGCGCTGGCACCTCTTCGCCAAGAGCGGCTTCCGGCGCTCGCCCACCGAGGGCTGGCCGCAGCACTGGCGCGTCTTCTCCGCCTGAGCGCCGGCCCCGCCGCCGTGCCCCTGCCCGAGATCGAGACCGAGCGGCTGCGGCTCGTCATCGCGCAACCGGGGCTCGAGGAGCCCCTCGCGGCCTTCTACCGCGACAACTTCGCCGGCCACCTCGACCGCTGGTCGCCGCCCATGACGGAGGACAAGCTCGCCACCGCGTACTGGGAGAAGTTCCTGCCCGTTGCCGCCGGCGAGTACGGGGCCGGGACCGCGGCGCGGTGGGTCGCGCTCGCGCGGGGCGCGGCGCAGCCCGAGGTGGTCGCAACCTGCAACTACACGCAGATCGCGCGCGGCCCCTTCCGGGCCTGCGTGCTGGGCTACCAGGTCGCCCGGCGCCACCAGGGCGAGGGACTCATGTTCGAGGCGCTGTCGGCCACCCTGGACCACGCCTTCCGCGAGCTGCGCCTGCACCGCGTGATGGCCAACTACCGCCCCGAGAACGCGCGCAGCGCGAGGCTCCTCGACCGGCTGGGGTTCGTGCGCGAGGGATACGCACGCGAATACCTGTTCATCGACGGGGCATGGCGCGACCACTTCCTCACGTCGCGGACGAACCCCGGGTTCGACGCCGCGTGGCTGCGCGACTGAGCGGCACCCCGCGCTAGTCCGAGGCCGATTCCCCGAGGAGGCCCGCCGCGGGCGTGGTCAGGTGCGAGCGCGGATGGAAGCCGATGTCGCGGTGGATCGCCTCGTACGCGGACGCCAGCTCGCGGCGGGAGGCGGCGCCCAGGTTGACCACCCCGTACCGGTAGCTTCCCAGCCATTTCATCTCGCGGCGCAGGTCCGCCCCGCGCTTCGGGTAGATCATCATCCGCGCGCCGGGATGGCGGGCGCGAAGCGCGGCGATCTCGCCTCGCGCCGGCCAGCGCCCGAGTCCCTCGCCCGAGAGGTCGCGCATCACGCAGCTCGCCGCGACGGCGTCGCGGCCCTGCCCGCGGCGCACGACGGGCGCCTCCCCGGTCTCGAGCGCGACCAGCGCGTCGAAGAGGTTGTAGCCGTCCACGCGCTCGAAGAGGTCGTAGAACTGCCCGGCGGCCCGCGGGTTGATCTCGATCACCTTCGCGTGCCCCGTCGACTCGCACAACCGCAGCTCGACATTGAACATGCCGTGCGTGAATCCGACCGCGGCCAGCGCCCGGCGCGCGACCGACTCGGCGCCCTCCTGCCAGGCGCGCGGCAGGACGGAGGGGTACTGGAAGCGCTGGAACTGGTCGGTGCCGGGGTACATCAGGGAATCGACCACGCCGAGCATGGTGACCGCGCCGTCGCGCGCGAATCCGTTCACGGTGACCTGCCTGCCGTCGAGCAGCTCCTCGGCGATGAGGCTGAAGGCCTCGCCCTCGAACGCGGAGCGCCGCCGCATCACGTCGCCGAACGGCTTCACCAGCCGCTCGATGATGGCCTGCTCCAGCCAGGAGAAGCGCGCGTGGCGGTCGAGGTCCTCGAAGGAGTCGACGCGCCGGGCCAGCACCGAGAAGGCCGCCTTGACGGGCTTCACGTAGAAGGGGAACGGCAGGGGCATCTCGCGCGAGCGGCGGAAGTCGCGCCCGATCAGGCCGAAGCGCGGGTTGCACTCGGGGAGCTCGCGTTCGAACGCCTGCCGCGCGTAGAACTTGTGCTGCGCGGTGAGCACGGCGCCGAGCGGCGTGTGCGGAAGCTCCAGGCGCTCCCCGAGGAGCGAGGCGACCACGGGGCCGAACTGTTCGTCGGAGGTGATGATCCCGTCGAGGCGGCCGCCGGCGTAGCGGCGGGCGAGCCCGTCGACGAATCGCTCCACGTCGAAGGTGAAGAGGCGCGCGTTGTCGGGGAAGCGGAAGAGGTCGAACCCCTCGAAGCGGTAGTCGTGGCCCCCGTGGCAGCGCGCGGCCATGGAGCGGTCCCATTCGTCGGGGAACAGGACCAGGAGGCGCTTGCGCTTCATCGGGAAGGGGCGCGCTTGCCGCCGCGCTCGGGAGTTCTCATGCCGGTCTTCGATTCGTCGTTCCAGCCGCAAGTCTACGCGGTCAGCCGCCGGCCCGAGGCCGGTACTCGCCGACGCGGGGCATTGCTACAATCGGACGGCAAGCCTTGGGGGACCTCGCCATGACATCGCCACGCCATCCGCTCCTCGCCGCCCTCGCGGCGCTCCTCGTCCTCGCCTTCGATGCGCCGGCCGCCGACCTCGAGCGCGCCGGCAAGATCGTCTCCGGGCGCTGCTTCCTCTGCCACGGCATGAGCGGCGAGAGTTCGAGCGAGGTATTCCCGCGGCTCGCCACGCAGAACGCGACCTACCTCGCCAAGCAGCTCAAGGACTTCCAGACCGGCAGGCGCAAGGGCACCACGATGAACGACATGGTCGCCGGCCTGACGGACCAGGAGATCGCGGACCTCGGCGCCTTCTTCGCCGCCCAGAAGGCCGACCCGCACCCGCCCGCCGACGCGGATCTCGCCGCCGTGGGCAAGTACCTCTACGCCCGCGGCAATTCGCACTCCGGCGTGGCCGCGTGCTCGAGCTGCCACGGTCCCGCCGCGCACGGCACCGAGAAGCTGCCGCGGCTCGCGGGCCAGCAGGCGCTCTACCTGGAGAACCAGCTCAAGGACTTCAACAAGCGCAGCCGCACCAACGACAGCGCCGTCATGCACGCGGTCGCCTCGAAGCTCACCGAGCTCGAGATCAAGGCCCTGGCGGAGTACCTCGCCTCCGTGCCCTGATCGCCGTCCGCGCCCCGGCGAAAGAAACGGGCCGCCCGCGGGCGGCCCGTTTTCCGTGCATCGACGCGGTTCAGGCAAGCGTGTCCGCCCAGATGTTGCGCGCCCAGTTGAGCGCGTAGCCCGCTTCCAGCTCGTTGCGGCCGGCCGAGACGCCCCCGGAGCCCGGCACCGTCTTGAAGGTGCGGTCATTAGTGTCGTACTTGTGCACCGAGGCGACATGCACGACTTCCGTGTCGGACACGAAGCTGTAGCAGGTGTTGGTGAGGGAAGGCGACGGGTTGGGCGCCTCGCCGTTCAGCAGGGCGACCACCGCGGCCGCGCAGGCCTTGCCGTGCCCGTTGGCCATGTGCCCCGACTTGGGCATCACCGGCGCGCTGAGCGTGGAGTCGCCCAGGATGTGCACGCCCTTGGCGGCCTTGGACTCGAAGGTGAGCCAGTCGACGTCGCACCAGCGGTTGTTGGTCGTGATGAACGCGCCGGCGATCGCGCCT
>JAMPXV010000037.1 GCA_023700985.1 Lysobacter sp. | reverse complement strand
TCCCTTTATTGGGACGGTTCTACAGAACCGGTCTATTCCGTGATTGGCGAGGTCCGTGCACCAGCTCGTGAATAGACCGGTTCTGTAGAACCGTCCCAATAAAGGGATCTGACCCCTTTTTCACACCCTGACCGAGAAGGGCGTGAAGTTCGTGTCGCGGTCGTAGTAGTCCTCGTGCTCGGCCCGCTTGAGCCAGCCCACGATGGCGTAGGTGACGGGCGTGAACGCGACCTCCACGCCCACCTTCATCACGAACTGCGCGAGCATCACCAGGGGGAGCTTCTCGTCGGGAATGATCCCCGTGCCGTAGAAGGCGAGCGGGTAGAAGAGGGCCGAGTCGACGCCTTCGCCGGCCACCGTCGAGCCGATCGTGCGCGACCAAAGCCAGCGCCCCTGCGTGAGGATCTTCATCTTCGCGAGCGTGAACGAGTTCACGAACTCGCCGCAGAAGTAGGCGATCATCGACGCCCCGGCCACGCGCCACGCCTGCCCGAACGCGACCTCGTAGGCGGCCTGGTTCTTCCAGAAGGGCGCCGGCGGCAGCGACACCACGACCCACGCCATGAACGACGCGAAGGCGAGCCCCGCGAACCCGGCCCAGATCACGCGCCGCGAGCGCGCGTAGCCGTAGACCTCGGTGAGGATGTCGCCGAAGACGTAGGAAATCGGGAAGAAGAGCACGCCCGCGCCGAAGGTGACGAGCCCCAGGAGGGGCAGGTCGACCTGCGAGACCTTGGCCGGCCCGACGAGGTTCGAGCAGATCAGCACGGTCACGAAGGCCGCCATCACGAACTCGTAGTAGCGGTAATGGCGCTGCGGGGGCGGCTGGGCCGCGGGAGTTTTTTGCATGAGGTGGGCTCCGACTCATCCGGGTGTTTCGGGGACCGCGTGCCGCTCCCGGGTGCGGCTTGCGTCGTGGTTCTGGAGGCGAGGGGGCTACGATAGACGAAAATCTTTGGAAACGCCGATGAACGCCGATCTCACGCCGATGAACGCCGATGAACGCCGATGAGGGCGTGACGGAACATGAGATGTCGAGTCTGCGCAGATGATCGGGAAGGCAGCGATTGAAATCCGTGTCCCGACAAGAACTTTTTCGGCGTTCATCGGCGTGAGATCGGCGTTCATCGGCGTTTCCCAAGACTTACGCCCGCATCACTCCCCCTCTGCCTCACCGCCTCGAAGAGCGCGATCGACCCCGCCACCCCCGCATTGAGCGACTCCGCCCGGCCAGGCATCGGAATGTGCACGCGCACCGTCGCCGCGCTCTTCAACTCCGGCGACAGCCCCGCGCCCTCGTTGCCCACGAGGATTGCCACGGCCCCCCGCAGGTCGGTGTCGTAAAGCGAAGCCTTCGCCTCGCCGCAGAGCGCGATCGTGGTACCCGCGAACGCCGCCAAGAAGGCGCCGAGGTCCGCACCCTCCACGATGTTCAGCGCGAAGTGCGCGCCCTGCCCCGCGCGCAGCACCTTGGGCGACCACGCGAAGGCGCAGGTGGGCGAGAGCAGCACGTGTTCCACGCCCGCGGCGGCGGCGCTGCGCAGGAGCGTGCCGACGTTGCCCGGGTCCTGGATGTCCTCCAGCGCCAGGCAGAAGGCGGCCGCGGCGGGCACGGGGCGGCCCGCGGGCGTGGGCACGACCGCGAGGATGCCGGCCGGGGATTCGACGCCGCTCACCGAGTCGAAGAGCGCGTCGGCGAGCTCCAGCGCCTGCGCCGGGCGCACGCGCGCCACGAGGGCGTCGGCCTGCCCGCCGGCCGCCGCGCTGCGGCTCAGGAAGAGCTGCGCCACGGTGTGGCCGGCGTCGAGGCAGGCCTCGACGAGGTGCGCCCCCTCGATCACCGTGTAGCCCTGCCTGCGCCGCTCGGCCGCCGACGAGGCGAGCCTCGCCAGCGCCCTGTAGGCGGCGTTGTCCCGGGAGGTGATCGTCTTCATTTTCACAACGGCAGGCGGTGCTGCGCGATCGCCTCGCGGACCGGGCCGAAGGTCCGCCGATGGATCTCGCAGGGCCCGAGGGAGCGCAGCGCCGCCAGGTGCTCGGCCGTCGGGTAGCCCTTGTGGCGGGCGAAGCCGTAGCCGGGAAAGCGTGCGTCAAGCGCGACCATCTCCTCGTCGCGCGCGGTCTTGGCCAGGATGGAGGCGGCCGAGATGGCGGGCACGAGGCGGTCGCCCTTCACGATGGCCCGCGACGGCCAGCGCGTGCGCGGCACGTGCAGCCCGTCGACGACCACCTCCTGCGGGTCGACCCCGAGGGCGTCGATGGCGCGGGCCATGGCCTCGAGGCTCGCGCGCAGGATGTTCAGCGCGTCGATCTCGGCCACCGTCGCCGTGGCCACCGCCCACGCCAGCGCGTCGCGCCGGATGGCGATCGCGAGCGCATCGCGGCGCGGGCCATCGAGGAGCTTGGAGTCGGCGAGTCCCGGCACGGGGCGCTCGGGGTCGAGGATCACCGCCGCCGCGTACACCGCGCCGGCGAGCGGTCCGCGGCCGGCCTCGTCGACCCCGCAGAGGAAGGGAGTGACGGGGACGCTTCCCTTCGAGCGCTTCGTACTCAAAGGGAAGCGTCCCCTTCACGAGAGGCAGCGTCCCCGCGACCGTTCGTGAGCCAGGGAGCCAGTGCCTGCGCGACGCGCTCGTCGTTGCCGCAGCGAAGCTCGGCGTGGATCGCGCGATAGCGCTCCACGAGCCGCTCGCGGGCGGCCCTGTGGTCGAGCCAGTTGCCGAGCGCCTGCTCCAGGTTCTCCGGCGTGGCGTGCTCCTGCAGGAGCTCGGGCACGATGAACTCGCCCGCCAGGATGTTGGGCAACCCCACCCACGGCAGCAGGGCCTTGCGCATCATGAGGCGGTAGGTGAGCGCGGGGACCTTGTAGGTGATGACCATCGGGCAGCGCGCGAGCGCGCCCTCGAGCGTGGCCGTGCCGCTCGCCACCAGCGCGCAATCGGCCGCCTGCAGCGCGAGCCGCGCGTGCCCGAAGAGGATCGTGAGGTCGAGCCCCTGCGCCTCGCGCGCGTAGAGCCGCGACTCGAAGAAGTCGCGCGTCTCGCGGGTGGCGAGCGGCACGAAGAAGCGCGTTCCCGGCCGCCGCTGCGCGAGCCGCGACGCGGTGTCGATGAAGAGGTCGGCGTGCGCCCCGAGCTCGCCGCGCCGGCTGCCCGGCAGCAGCGCCACCGCGGTCGCCGCCTCCGCCAGGCGCAGCTGCGCGCGCGCCTCCGCCCGGTCGGGCGCCATCGGGATCTCGTCGGCCAGCGGATGGCCCACGTAGGTGGCGGCGATGCCCGCCTTCTCGTAGAGCGGCGCCTCGAAGGGGAAGACGGTGAGCACGCGGTCGACCGCGCGGCCGATCGCCGGGAGCCTCCCCGCGCGCCAGGCCCAGATCGAGGGGCTCACGTAATGCACGGTGGGGATGCCGGCGCGCTTGAGCTTCGCCTCGAGTCCGAGGTTGAAGTCCGGCGCGTCCACGCCGATGAAGAGGTCGGGGCGGTCGGCGGCGAGCTGCGCGGCGAGGCCCGAGCGGATGCGCAGCAGCTCCGGCAGGCTCCTCATCGCCTCGACGTAGCCGCGCACCGAGAGCTTCTCCATGGGCACGAGCGTGCGCGCGCCCGCGGCGATCATCTTCGGGCCCGCGATGCCGTAGAACTCGGTGCCGGGGAAGCGGGTGCGCACGGCGCGCACGAGCGCCGCCCCGAGCAGGTCGCCCGAGGCCTCCCCGGCGACGATGGCGACGCGGCGGTTCATGCCGTGCCCACGGCGCGGTCCCCGGCCACGGTCAGCGAACGATGCCGCGCGTCGAGGTCGCGAGGAATTCGACGATGGCACCCACCTCGGACGCCGTCGCTGCCTGGCGCGCGAGCTCCGCCTTCGCGTCCGCGAGCGTGAGCCCGGACTTGTACAGGGTCCGGTAGGCGCGCTTGAGCGCCGCGAGCGCCTCCGGCGTGAAGCCGCGCCGCCTGAGGCCCTCGCTGTTGATGCCGTGCGGCGAGCAGGGGTGCCCGGCGACCGTCACGAAGGGCGGGATGTCCTGGAGCACCACGGAGGAGACGCCGGCCATGACGTGCGCGCCCACCCTCACGAACTGGTGCACGCCCGTGAAGCCGCCCAGCACGGTGTGGTCGCCGATCCAGACGTGGCCCGCGAGCGTGGCGTTGTTGGCGAACACAGCGTGGTCGCCCACGACGCAGTCGTGCGCGATGTGGCAGTAGGCCATGATCCAGTTGTCGCTGCCCACGGTGGTCTCGCCGCGGTCCTGCGCCGTGCCGCGGTTGAGCGAGCAGTACTCGCGGATGGTGTTGCGGTCGCCGATCACGAGGCGCGTGGGCTCGCCGCGGTACTTCTTGTCCTGGTTCGCCTCGCCGACCGAGCAGAAGTGGAAGATGCGGTTGTCGCGGCCGATGGTCGTGTGCCCCGTCAGCACGCAGTGCGCGCCGATCGTCGTGCCTTCGCCCACCTCGACGTCGCCGTCGATCACGGTGTAGGGGCCGACGCGCACGCCGGCGGCGAGCCGCGCGCGCGGGTCGACGATGGCCGTGGGGTGGATCGCGCTCATCGCCTCACGAGCCCGCCTCGACCGGCCGCAGGACGCAGAGGAGCTCGGCCTCGGCGGCCACCGCCCCGTCCACCCGCGCCACGGCATTGAACTTGCCGAGGCCGCGCGAGAGCCGCAGCTGCTCGATCTCGAACACCAGCTGGTCGCCGGGGCGCACCGGGCGCTTGAAGCGCGCGCCGTCGATGCCGGCGAAGTAGTACACGTGCCTGCCGTCGTTCTTCTGGCCGAGCGAAAGGAGGCCGAGCATCGCGCACGCCTGCGCCATCGCCTCGATGACGAGCACGCCGGGCATCACCGCGAAGTGCGGGAAGTGGCCCTGGAAGAAGGGCTCGTTGGCGGTCACGCTCTTCAGGGCCACGAGCCGCGTGTCCTTCTCCCACTCGATGATGCGGTCGAGCAGGAGGAAGGGATAGCGGTGCGGCAGGTACTCCTTGATCTGCTCAATGTTCATCGGTTCCATGGTCTTCTCCGGGTGCGGCCTTGTCCCTGGCCTGTCGCGCGATGGTGTCCAGGCGCCGCAGGTGCGCGGCGTTCCTGAGCCAGTCGGCGTGCGGCATCATCGGCAGGCCCGAGGAATAGACCCCGGGCTGCCTGATCGACTTCGTGACGAAGGTGGTCCCCGTCACCGTGACGCCGTCGGCGATCTCGATGTGGCCGACGATCCCCACGCCGCCCCCGATCACGCAGTGGCGGCCGATGACGGTGCTGCCGGAGATGCCGGTGCAGCCGGCGATCACGGTATGCGCGCCGATGCGGCAGTTGTGGGCGACCTGCACCTGGTTGTCGATCTTCACGCCCTCCCCGACCACCGTGTCGCCGAGCGCCCCGCGGTCGATCGTCGTGTTGGCGCCGACCTCCACGTCGTCGCCCAGCACGGCGCTTCCCACCTGCGGGATCTTGACCCACTTGCCCGCGTCGGGCGCCATGCCGAAGCCGTCGGCGCCGATCACCGCGCCCGAGTGCAGGATGCAGCGCGCGCCCACCGAGCAGCCGTGGTAGATCGTGACGCGCGGGTGCAGGACCGTGTCGTCGCCGATCGAGGCGCCCTCGCCGATCGCGCAGCCCGCCCCGATGCGCGCCCGCTCGCCGACGCGCGCGCCGGCGGCGATCACCGCGAACGGCCCGATCTCCGCGGTGGGCGCCACCCGGGCGCCCGGATCGACGCAGGCCGTCGGGTGCGCGCCGGCCACGGCCTCCCGGGGCGGGTGGAAGAGCGCCAGGGTGCGCGCGAAGTAGGCGTAGGGGTTGTCCGCGACGATGCGCGCGATCGTGGTCGCGTCCCGGTCGCGCGCCCCCAGGATCACCGCGCCGGCGCGCGTCCCGGCGAGCCTCGCGCGGTAGCGCGGGTTGGCGAGGAAGGTGACCTCGTCCGGGCCGGCCTCGTCGAGCGTGGCGACGCCCGTGACCTCGACGGCGGGGTCGCCGGCGACCTCGCCGCCGAGTCGGCGGACGATTTCCTGCAGGGTGAGTCGCTGGGGGGGCAAGGAAATCCGCTCGCGGCTACTTGTCCGCGAGGGCCTTGATGACCTTGTCGGTGATGTCGATGCGGGAGCTGGCGAACACGGCCTCCTGCACGACCAGGTCGAATTTCTCGGCCTCGGCGATCTGGTTGATGGCTCGCGTGGCCCGCTCCTGCACCTGGGCGAGCTCCTCGTTCCTGCGCAGGTTGAGGTCCTCGCGGATCTCGCGCTGCAGGCGCTGGAAGTTGCGGCTCACGTCGGCGAGCTGCCTTTCCTTCTCGCGGCGCGCCGCCTCGGGCAGCAGCACGCTGTCCTTCTCGAGCTCGACCTGCAGGTCGCGGCCCTGCTTCTCCAGCTTGGCGAGCTCGGCGTTCCTTGCCGAGAACTCGCGCTCGAGCTTCTGCTGCGCCCGCCGCGCGGGCGCCGCCTCGCGGAACACGCGCTCGGTGTTCACGAACCCGATCTTCACCTCCGCGGCGAATCCCGCCGTCGCGATGACGCCGAGAGCGGCCGCCAGTACCTTGCGCCAATCCATGACCGTGGGTCCCCCGTTGGCCTAGAAGATCCTGCCCAGCTGGAACTGGAAGCGCTCCAGCCTGTCCCCGTCCTGGGTGCGGAACGGGTAGCTGAAGGAGAACTTGAGCGGCCCCACCGGCGAGTCCCAGCTCACCGCGATGCCCGTCGAGGCGCGGAGGTCGTCCACGCTGGGATCCTGCAGGGCCCCCCAGACGTAGCCCGTGTCGACGAACGTCGACAGGCGCACGCTCTTGTCCTTGATGCCGGGCATCGGGAAGAGCACCTCGAGGTTGCCGATGACGCGGCGGTTGCCGCCCAGCGCGTCGCCGTTGATGTCGCGCGGGCCGAGGGACGCGGTCTCGAAGCCGCGCACGGAGCCCACGCCGCCCGCGTAGAAGTTCTTGAAGAAGGGCAGCGGCTTGTCGTCCAGGCCCTCCGCGTAGCCCAGCTCGGCGTTGGCGAGGAAGGTGAGCCATCCGATGCGCTCCGGCGTCCAGAGGAACTGCTGCTGGAGGTTGACGCGGTAGTAGCGCAGGTCTCCCGGCGGCATGCCCACCTCGAGCCCGATGTCGGTGAGCCAGCCCCGCGTCGGGTAGGTGAGGCTGTCGCGCGAGTCGCGCGAGTACCCGACGTTCAGGCGGAACGTGTCGGTCTCCTCGCCGAACGTGTTCACGAAGTCGAGGTAGCGCGGCGGCGACGAGAGCGGGTCGAGCTCGAGCAGCGTGTTCTCCGCCGTGAAGCCCACGCGGACCGCGTCGTATTCCGTGATGGGGATGCCGAAGTTCACGCCCACGCCCGAGGTGCTGGTCTTGTAGGACGAGACCGCGAGGTCGGCGGTGTCGACGTCGCGCCGGAAGAGGTCGATGCCGGCGGCGATGCCGTCCACCGTCCAGTACGGGTTCACGTAGGTGATCGAGTAGATCTTGTTGACCGAGCCGCTGTTCACCTGGAAGGCGAGCTGGTTGCCGGAGCCGAAGATGTTGGCCTGCGAGACGGAGGCCGACACGGTGACGCTGTCGGCCTGGGAGTAGCCGATGCCGAAGTTGAAGCTGCCGGTGTTCTTCTCGACCACCGTCACCACCACGTCGACCTGGTCGGCGGTGCCGGCCACCGACGGGGTCTCGATGTTCACTTCCGAGAAGTAGCCGGTGCGCTGCAGGCGCTCCTTGGAGCGGGCGATCTTCTCGAGGGAATACCAGGAGTTCTCGAGCTGGCGCAGCTCGCGGCGCACGACCGCGTCCTGGGTGCGCGAGTTGCCCACGACGTTCACGCGCCGCACGTACACGCGCCGGCCCGGGTCGACGAAGAAGGTGAAGGAGGCGATGCGCTTCTCGCGGTCCACGTCCGGCACCGGGTTCACGTTGGCGAAGGAGTAGCCGTCGTTGCCCAGGCGGTCGGTGATGCGCTTCACGCTCTCGATGATGCGCTCGCGCGAGAACGTGTCGCCGGTGCGCAGGGAGACGAACTCGCGCAGCTCGCGCTCCGGCACGAGGAGGTCGCCGCCGAAGCGGATGTCGCCCAGCCGGTAGACCGGCCCCTCGTTGATCGCGACGGTGATGAAGATCTTCTCGCGGTCCGGCGTGATGGAGACCTGCGTGGACTCGATGTTGAACTCGAGGTAGCCGCGGTTCAGGTAGAAGGAGCGCAGCGATTCCAGGTCGGCGGTGAGCTTCTGCTTGGAGTACTGGTCGTCCTTGGTGAGCCAGGTGAGCCAGCCCGGCGTCGTGAGCTGCATCTCGCGCAGGAGCTGGCGCTCGGAGAAGTCCTTCGCGCCGATGATGTTGATGTCGGCGATGCGGGTGACCTCGCCTTCCTCGATGTCGAAGCGCAGCGACACCCGGTTGCGCTCGAGCGGCGTCACCGTCGTGCGCACCTTCGAGGAGTAGAACCCGCGCGAGGTGTACTGGCGCTTGAGCTCCTTCTCGGCGCGGTCGAGGACCGACTTGTCGTAGATCTTGGATTCCGAGATGCCCGCCTGCTTGAGGCCGTCCTTGAGGTTGTCCTTCGTGAACTCCTTGGCGCCCTCGATCTCGATGGCGGCGATGGCGGGGCGCTCCTGGACGAACACCACGAGCACGTCGCCGTCGGCCTCCAGGCGCACGTCGGCGTAGAAGCCCGTCGCGTAGAGGGCCCTCACGGCCTGGGCGGCCTTCTGGTCGTCCAGCCGCTCGCCCACCTTCACGGGCAGGTAGGAGAAGACGGTCCCGGCCTCGGTCCGCTGGACGCCCTCCACCCGGATGTCCTTCACGACGAACGGCTGGATGGCGAGCGCCGGCAGCGAGGCGGCTAGCGCGCAGGCGACGGCGAGGCGCAGCGGCAGGAAGCGGGGATTTTTCAATTCTTCAGCCCGTGAGGAGCCGGTTGATGTCGTTGTAGAAGGCGAAGAAGGTGAGCCCGGCCAGGATCGCCAGCCCGACGCGCTGCCCGATTTCCATCGTCCGCTCGGACACCGGCGAGCCCTTCACGATCTCGGCCGAATAGTACACCAGGTGACCCCCATCGAGGAGCGGGATGGGCAGCAGGTTGAGCACGCCGAGGCTCACGCTCACCAGGGCGAGGAAGCCCGCGAACGACACCCAGCCGAGCTGCGCCGACTGCCCCGCGTAGTCGGCGATCGTGATGGGGCCGGAGAGGTTCTTCCACGACACCTCGCCCAGGAGCATCTTGCCCAGCATCTTCAGGCTGAAGACCGAGAGGTCCCACACGCGGTGGGCCGCCTTCGGAACGGCCTCCAGCGGCCCGTGGCGGACGGTGGTCGTCATGCGCTCCCACTCGCGGCGCACCTCGGCGCCGGGCTCCACCCTGAGGAGCCCGATGCGCGCCTCGCCCTCGCCGCTCGGCTCCGGCACCGCGGAAAGCGAGACGCGCGCCCCGCCCCGCTCCACCTCGATCGCGAGCACGCGCCCGGCGGATGCGCGCACGCGCGTCGTGAACTGCCCCCAGGTCGAGACCGCCTCGCCCCCGATCGCGACGATCCGGTCTCCCTCGCGCAGCCCCGCGCGCTCGCCGGCGCCGTCCGGGACGATGCGCCCCAGCACGGCCGGCGCGCTCGGCGTGAACGCCTTCAGCCCGAGCTTGCGCAGGAAGTCGCGGTCGAGGTCCTCCTTGGTCAGCACCGAGAGGTCGAGGGCGCGCGTCGCGCGGCCGCCTCCCGCCCCCTCGAGCTCGATCGCGATCTCGCCCCCGCGCACCGCCTCCTTGAGCAGCAGCCAGCGCACGTCGGTCCAGGTGGCCGTGGGCTCGCCGCCGATCGCGCGGATCGTGTCGCCGTTGGCGAGCCCCGCGGCCGCGGCCGCCGTGGCCTGCGGCGGGTCGCCCACCACGGGCTTCACGCCGGGAAGACCCGTCACGAAGAGCCCCCAGTAGAGGAGGAACGCGGCGATGAAGTTGGCGGCGGGGCCGGCGAGCACGATCGCGATGCGCTTGCCCACGCCCTGCCGGTCGAAGGCGCGGTGCAGCTCGGAGGCGGCCACGTCGCCTTCCCGCGAGTCGAGCATCTTCACGAAGCCCCCCAGCGGCACGGCGGCGATCACCCATTCCGTGCGGTCGGGACCGGTGCGCCGGATCCACAGGGGCCGGCCGAAGCCGACCGAGAAGCGCAGGATCTTCACCCCCGCCAGGCGCGCGACGGCGTAGTGGCCCCACTCGTGGACGACCACGAGGAGCCCCACGGTGACGAGGAAGGAGAGGATGGTGACCAGTGCGCCTGACATGGGTTCGATTCTCGCCGATTTCAGCCCGGGCGGCGGCCGAGGCGCGAGAC
The DNA here is from genome assembly GCA_023700985.1 of Lysobacter sp. GTDB lineage: Bacteria > Pseudomonadota > Gammaproteobacteria > Burkholderiales > Usitatibacteraceae > FEB-7. The sequence continues at coordinate 11,332 of JAMPXV010000037.1, read as the reverse complement.
TTCGCGCCGCGCCGCCTCGCGGGCTTCGCGATCCGCCCGCCACGCGATGTCGAGCGTATCCAGCGGTTCGACCGCCGAGGCGCCCAGGACGTTCTCGATCACGGCCGCGATCGCCGTGAACGCGAGCCGCCCGTCGAGGAAGCTCTCGACGGCGACCTCGTTGGCGGCATTGAGGATGGCGGGCGCCGTGCCCCCGCGGTCCAGGGCCGCGTAGGCGAGGCGCACGCACGGGAAGCGCTGCTCGTCGACCCGCCCGAACTCGAGCCGGCCGAGCGAGGCGAAGTCCACCGGCGCCACCCCCGACTCGATGCGCTCTGGCCAGGCGAGCGCGCAGGCGATCGGCGTGCGCATGTCCGGCGCGCCGAGCTGCGCGATGACCGAGCCGTCGTGGTACTCGACCATGGAATGGATCACGCTCTGGGGGTGGACCACGACCTCGATCGACTCGCGCGGCGCGCCGAAGAGCCAGTAGGCCTCGATCACCTCCAGCCCCTTGTTCATCATCGTCGCCGAGTCCACCGAGATCTTGCGGCCCATCACCCAGTTGGGGTGCGCGCAGGCCTCGTCGGGCGTGACCCCGGCCAGGCGCTCGATCGGCGTGGCGCGGAACGGGCCGCCCGAGGCTGTGAGGAGGATGCGGCGCACGCCGGCGCGCCCGGCCTCGCCGGCGCGGCCGCAGGTGAAGCCGCGGGGCAGCGACTGGAGCACGGCGGAATGCTCGCTGTCGATGGGCAGGAGCGTGCCGCCCCCCTCCGCGAGGGCGGCCAGGAAAAGCGAGCCGGAGACGACGAGCGCCTCCTTGTTGGCGAGCAGCACGGTCTTGCCGGCGCGCGCGGCCGCGATCGTGCCGGGCAGCCCCGCGGCCCCCACGACGGCGGCCATCACCGCGTCCGTTTCCGGAAGCGCGGCGACGCGTTCGAAGGACCCGGGGCCGGCCAGCACCTCGGTGGGCACGGCGCGGCCGCGCAGGTGCGCGCGCAGGCGCTCCGCCGCGTCCTCGTCGGCCATGGCCGCGTAGCGCGGCGCGAAGCGCTCGCACTGGGCGGCCAGCTTCTCGTGGCTCGAGCGGGCGGCGAGCGCCACCACCTCGAACCGGCCCGGGTGGCGCGCGACCACGTCCAGGGTGCTCTCGCCGATGGACCCCGTGGAGCCCAGTATGGTCAGCCGCTTCATGCGAGCGAGAGTAGCAGCGCCGCGGCCGGCAGGGTGGGCGTGAGGGCGTCGATGCGGTCCAGGACGCCGCCGTGCCCGGGCAGCAGCGAGCTCGAGTCCTTGCGCCCGGCGCCGCGCTTCATCCACGACTCGAAGAGGTCGCCCAGCACCGACAGCGCCGCCAGGGCCAGCATGGCGAGCACCGCGGGCAGGCCCGCCGCGGGCTCGAAGAGCGGCGTGAAGGGGCCCGGAACCGCGTGCGCGAGAACGTCGAGGGCCACGCCGAGGGCGAGCACCCCCAGCAGCCCGCCGACCACGCCCTCCCAGGTCTTGCCGGGGCTGATCGCGGGCGCGAGCTTGCGGCGCCCGTAGCGCCGGCCCGCGAAGTACGCCGCGATGTCGGCCGCCCACACGAGCGCGGCCGCGGCGAGCAGGATCCACGGGCTCGCCTCGCGCAGCACGACGAGGGATGCCCAGAGCGGCCAGACCACGAACCAGCCGGCGAGCCCCGACGCCCAGGGCTCGGGGCGCAGGCGCAGGGCCAGCCAGGCGGGCACCGCGAAGAGCCAGAAGTAGGCCGAGGCCACGAACGAGGCCTGCGCGAGGTTGGCGAACACCTGCGCGGGCGCGCGCAGCCCTGCAAGGACGAGCGCCAGCGCGATCGCCGCGCTCGCGGCGAGGAAGACCCGGCGGGCGCCGGGGCCGAACCCGCAGAGCCGCGACCACTCCCAGCAGGAGACGAGCGCGACGGCGGTGGCGAAGGCGATCCACGTCGCGGGCCCCGCCAGGAAGAGCAACCCCAGGACGAGGGACAGCAGGGCGATCGCGGTGAGGACGCGCGTCTTGAGCATGCGGCTCGCCGGGGGGCGGCGCCTAGCCGGCCCTGGGCTGGGGGAGCGTCGCGGCCAGCTGCTCGCTCGTGCGGCCGAAGCGCCGCTCCCGCGAGCGGTAGGAGGCGATGGCCTCGTCGAGCGCGCCCTCGTCGAAGTCGGGCCAGAGCACGGGCGTGAAGTAGAGCTCGGTGTAGGCGAGGTGCCAGAGCAGGAAGTTGGAGATGCGCTCCTCGCCGCCGGTGCGGATGAAGAGGTCGGGCTCCGTCGCGTAGTTGAGGCAGAGGTGGCGCGACAGGCGCTCCTCGGTGATCTCCGCGCCGGGGCTCTCCTCGCGGCAGCGGTTGGCCGCCTGGAGGATGTCCCAGCGGCCGCCGTAGTTGGCCGCGACGGTGAGGACGAGGCGGTCGTTGGCGGCGGTGAGCGCCTCGGCGCGGCGGATGTGCTCCACGATCACCGGCTCGAACGCCGAGAGGTCGCCGATCACGCGGAAGCGGATGCCGTTGCCGTGCAGCTTCTCCACCTCCTGCTCGAGGGCCTTGAGGAAGAGCTGCATGAGGAAGGTGACCTCCTCCTTGGGCCGGCGCCAGTTCTCGCTGGAGAAAGCGAAGAGCGTGAGGGCGCCCACGCCGCGCGCCATGCACGCCTTGACCACGCCGCGCACCGCCTCGACGCCGCGGCGGTGGCCCGCCACGCGCGGCAGGAAGCGCTTCTTCGCCCAGCGCCCGTTGCCGTCCATGATGATGGCGAGGTGGCGCGGCACGTTCCCGGTCTCGGGGATCGCCTGCGTGCTGCTCTCTGGCGTCGTCATGGCGCGGGCGTCGGCACGGCGTCGAAGGGCGTCGCCCCTCAGACCGCCATCAGCTCCTTCTCCTTCTCCGCGATCATCCGGTCGATGTCGGCGACCGCCTTGTCGGTGAGCTTCTGCACCTCGTCCTGCGCGCGCTTCTCCTCGTCCTCGGGGACGTCGTGCTTCTTGAGCATCTCCTTGAGGTGGGTGTTGGCGTCGCGGCGGACGTTGCGCACGGCGACCTTGGCCTCCTCGCCCTCGTGCTTCACGAGCTTGGTGAGGTCGCGGCGGCGCTCCTCGGTGAGCGCGGGCATCGGCACGCGGATCATGTCGCCGGAGGTCGCGGGGTTCACGCCGAGGTCGGAGTCGCGGATGGCGCGCTCGACGGCCTGGACCATCTTCTTCTCGTAGGGCTGCACGCCGATCGTCCGCGCGTCCACGAGCGTCACGTTGGCGACCTGGCCGATCGGCGTGGGCGTGCCGTAGTAGTCGACGCGCAGGTGGTCGAGGAGGCCGGCGTGGGCGCGGCCGGTGCGCACCTTCGCGAGGTTGTGCTTCAGCGTGTCGATGGACTTCGCCATCTTGTCGGCGGCCTGCTTCTTGATGTCGGCCATTGTCAGTGCCATGCGTCCTCCGGGTGTCAGCTGTGGACCAGGGTGCCTTCGGCCTCCCCCATCACGACGCGCCGGAGCGCGCCTTCCTTGAAGATGGAGAAGACGTTGATGGGCAGGCGCTGGTCGCGGCACAGCGCCAGCGCCGTCGCGTCCATCACCTTCAGGTTCTTCACGAAGGCCTCGTCGAAGGTGAGCCTGTCGTAGCGCGTCGCCGTCGGGTCCTTCATCGGGTCGGCGGTGTAGACGCCGTCCACCTTGGTGGCCTTGAGGACGATCTGCGCCTCGACCTCGCGGCCGCGCAGCGCGGCGGCGGTGTCGGTGGTGAAGAAGGGGTTGCCGGTGCCCGCCGCGAAGATGACGACCTTGCCTTCCTCGAGGTAGCGGATGGCCTTGCCGCGGATGTAGGGCTCGCAGACCGGCTCGATGTTGAGGGCCGACTGCACGCGCGCCACGAGCCCCGCGCGGTTCATGGCGTCCTGCAGCGCGAGCGCGTTGATGACGGTGGCGAGCATGCCCATGTAGTCGGCCGTGGCCCGGTCCATCCCCGCCGCGCCGAGCGAGACGCCGCGGAAGATGTTGCCCCCGCCGATCACCACGCCCACCTGCACGCCGAGCTCGGCGACTTCCTTGACCTGGGCGACGATCCGCTCGACGACGGCGCGGTTGATGCCGAACGCGTCGTCGCCCATGAGGGCCTCGCCGGAGAGCTTGAGGAGGATGCGGGAGTAGGCCGGGGTCGTCATGGGCGCTCGATTTGCGCGTGGAACCTGGGACGAGCCGCTCAGGCCGCCGTCTTTGTCATCGCCGCCACTTCCGCGGCGAAGTCCGACTGCTTCTTCTCGATGCCCTCGCCGACCACCAGGAAGCGGTAGGAGAGGAGCTTCGCCTGGCTGGCGGCGAGCATCTTCTCGACCGTCTGCTTGTCGTCCTTCACGAAGGGCTGGCCGAGGAGCGTCACCTCGGCGAGGTACTTGTTGATGCCGCCGTCGACCATCTTCGCGACGATCTCGGCGGGCTTGCCCGACTCCTTCGCGCGCGCCTCGATGATGGCGCGCTCGCCGGCGATCGCCTCGGCGGGCACCTGGTCCTTCGAGAGGTAGCGGGGCTTGGCGAAGGCGATGTGCATGGCGACGTCCTTGCCGGTGGCCTCCTGGCCGTCGATCTCCACGAGCACGCCGATCTTCACGCCGTGCACGTACTGGGCCAGGCGCGCCGCGGTCTGCATGCGCTCGAAGCGGCGCACGGTGATGTTCTCGCCGATCTTCTGCACCAGCGCCTGGCGGCCTTCCTCGACCGTCTTGTCGCCGATCTTCAGGGCCGAGAGCGCGGCCACGTCGGCCGGGCTCTGCGTGGCGACCAGCTCGGCCAGCGCCTTCACGAAGGCGGCGAAATCCGGGTTCTTCGCGACGAAGTCCGTCTCGCAGTTGACCTCGACCAGGGCGCCCAGCTTCCCGTCGGCGGAGAGGTAGGTGCCCACGGCGCCCTCGGAGGCCACGCGCGCGGCCGCCTTGGAGGCCTTCGCGCCGCTCTTGATGCGCAGGAGCTCCTCCGCCTTCTTCGGGTCGCCGCCCGATTCCTCGAGGGCCTTCTTGCACTCCATCATGCCGAGCCCGGTGAGCTCGCGCAGTTCCTTCACCATGCTCGCGGTGATTTCCGCCATTTTCGTCGCTCCAGTCGCATTACGGATGCGAAAAGGGGGCGGAAATCGCCCCCCGTTCGCGCAAATGTCCGCGAAAGGCCTCAGCCCTTCGCTTCCTCGGCTTCCTCGACCTCGACGAACTCCTCGGTCGAGGCCGCCGGCGCCACCATCTCGGTGATGACCTGGCTCCTGCCCTCGAGGATCGCGTCGGCCACGCCGCGGGCGTACAGGCGGATGGCGCGGGTCGAGTCGTCGTTGCCCGGGATCACGTAGTCGATCCCGTCGAGCGAATTGTTGGTGTCGACGACGCCCACGATGGGCACGCCGAGCTTCTTCGCCTCGGTGACGGCGATCTTGTGGAAGCCCACGTCGATCACGAAGAGGGCGTCCGGGATGCCGCCCATGTCCTTGATGCCGCCCAGCGAGCGCTCGAGCTTCTCCTTCTCGCGCGCGAAGTTGAGGCCCTCCTTCTTGGTGAGCTTCTCGACGGACCCGTCGGCGATCATCTGGTCCATCTCCTTCAGGCGCTTGATGGACTGCTTCACCGTCTTGAAGTTGGTGAGCATCCCGCCAAGCCAGCGGTAGTCGACGTAGGGGGCGCCGGCACGCTGCGCCTCTTCCTTGACGATGTCGCGCGCCTGGCGCTTCGTGCCGACGAAGAGGACGGTCCCCTTGTTGGACGTGAGCGTGCGCACGAACTTGAGCGCCTCCTGGTACATCGGAAGCGACTTCTCGAGGTTGATGATGTGGATCTTGTTGCGGGCGCCGAAGATGAACGGGCTCATCTTCGGGTTCCAGTAGCGCGTCTGGTGGCCGAAGTGAACGCCGGCCTCCAGCATCGAGCGCATGGTGACGGACATGTGTTGCTCCTTGGGTCTAAGGTTGGCCTCCCTCCGCGAACCCGGGCGACCGGGACCTTAGCCATAAGCTTTGCGGAGGTGCGTATTTGCCCGGGGGTGGAAAAACCTCTCCTTCCCGGACAGACCGCGATTATAGCCGGAAAAGGGCCGAGTATTCAAACAGTTCGGGGCGCCGTGCGAATGGCCGCGGGGGAGGCGCGGGGGGATCGGCTCGTTTCCCGGGCGCGCGATCATGGCCTTCCCCGCCTGCCGCTATAATTGCGCCTTTCCCCCTGTTACCGACCCCGTGGCAATCGAGATCAAGACCCCGCAGGACGTGGAGAAGATGCGCGTCGCCGGCCGCCTGGCCGCCGAGGTGCTCGACTTCGTCGCGCCGCACGTGAAGCCCGGCGTGACGACCGGCCACCTCGACAAGCTCTGCCACGACTACATGGTCGGGGTGCAGGGCACGATCCCGGCGCCGCTCGACTACACCCCGCCCGGCCATCGCCCCTATCCCAAGTCCATCTGCACCTCGGTCAACCACCAGGTCTGCCACGGCATTCCCGGCGACAAGGTGCTCAAGGGCGGCGACATCGTGAACATCGACATCACGGTGATCAAGGACGGCTTCCACGGCGACACCAGCCGCATGTTCTTCGTGGGCGAGCCCTCCATCCAGGCGCGGCGGCTGTGCGAGGTCACCTGGGAGTGCATGTGGAAGGGCATCGCCCAGGTGCGCCACGGCGCGAGGCTCGGCGACATCGGAGCCGCCATCCAGCGCCACGCCGAGTCGCACGGCTACAGCGTCGTGCGCGAGTTCTGCGGCCACGGCATCGGCCGGCGCTTCCACGAGGAGCCGCAGATCCTGCACTACGGCAAGCCCGGGCAGGGCGTCGCCCTGGAGGCCGGCATGACCTTCACGGTCGAGCCGATGATCAACGCCGGGCGGCGCGACATCCGCGCGCTCGGCGACGGCTGGACCATCGTCACCGCCGACCATTCGCTCTCGGCGCAGTGGGAGCACACGGTGCTCGTGACGCCCGCCGGCTTCGAGATCCTCACCCTCTCCGCGGGTGCCCCCGCGATGCCCGCCTTCGCCGCCACGGGCGCCGTGGCCGTGGCCCCCTGACCGGCGGCCGCCGGCCGCCCGCCATGACCCGGGCCGCCCCCGTCACCCTGCCGCCGCGCGAGCGCGACCCGGCCGACGCCCGCCGCTGGCTGAAGGCGCGCCGCGAGGTGCTGCGCGAGCGTTACCTGCGCCGCCCCGATCCCCAGCGCATGCTCGCCGCGCACGCCGCGCTCGTCGACGGCCTGCTCGTCCGCCTCTGGGCGGAATGCGTGCGCGACCCCGCCGTGGCGCTGGTGGCCGTCGGCGGCTACGGCCGCGGCATGCTCTTCCCCCACTCCGACGTGGACCTCCTCGTCCTGCTGCCCGACGGCCACGAGCACGACGGCGACATCGAGCGCTTCGTGGGCCTGCTGTGGGACTGCGGCCTCGAGCCGGGCAGCAGCGTGCGCACCGTCGCCGAGTGCCTCGAGGAGGCCGCCAAGGACGTGACGGTGGACACGAGCCTGCTCGAGTCGCGCCCCGTCGCGGGCAACCGCGCGCTCGTGGCGGAGCTCGACAGTCGCCTCTCGCGACGCCGCAACGTCCGCGACTTCTTCCGCGCCAAGGTCGACGAGCAGCGGCGGCGCCACGACCGCTTCCAGGAGGCGGCCTACAACCTCGAGCCCAACATCAAGGAAAGCCCCGGGGGGCTTCGCGACCTGCAGACGGTGCTGTGGCTCGCGCGCGCCGCCGGGCTGGGCTGCAGCTGGGCCGAGCTCGCGCGCCAGGAAATCATCACCTCGCGCGAGGCCGCCGGCATCGCACGCAACGAGCGCATCCTGCAGGACCTGCGCCTGCGCCTGCACTACCTCGCGGGGCGCCGCGAGGACCGGCTCGTCTTCGACCACCAGATCGAGATCGCCCGGCAGCTGAAGCTCGAGCGCGCCAAGTCGCTCGCGGCCTCCGACCTGCTGATGCGCCGCTACTACCTCGCGGCCAAGGCCAACTGGCGCTTCAACCAGATCCTGCTCGCCAACCTCTACGCGCGGATCGTCCCGGCGCGGGAGCGCAAGATCCGGGCGCTGGACGCCGACTTCCGGCTGGTGGACTACACGCTCGACCTGCGCGACGAGGCGCTCTTCGAGAACCGGCCCGGCACGGTCCTCGAGGCGTTCCGCCGGCTGCAGGACGACCGCGGGATCGCGAACCTCTCGGCCACCGCGCTGCGCTCGCTCTCCCGCGCGCTGCCGCGCATCGACCGCGCCTTCCGCGAGGACCCGGAGAACCGCAGGCGGTTCATGGAGATCGTGCGCGGCGACCGGCTCACCTGGACCCTGCGCCGCATGAGCCGCTACGGCGTGCTCGGCCGCTACATCCCGGCCTTCGGCCGCATCGTCGGCCAGATGCAGCACGACCTCTTCCACGTCTACACCGTGGACGAGCACATCCTCATGGTGATCCGCAACCTGCGGCGCTTCCGGCTCCCCAAGTTCGACCTCGAGCACCCCTTCTGCTCCAAGCTCATGCAGGAGTTCGACGCGCCGGAGCTCCTCTACCTGGCCGCGCTCTTCCACGACGTCGCCAAGGGCCGCGGCGGCGACCACTCGGAGCTGGGCGCCCGCGACGCCGAGCGGTTCTGCCGGGCCCACGGGCTGGCCCGCGCCGACGCGAAGCTCGTCGCCTGGCTCGTCGCGCACCACCTCACGATGTCCGCCACCGCGCAGAAGCAGGACCTCTCCGACCCCGAGGTGATCTCGGAATTCGCGACGATGGCGCGCGACGAGCGCAGCCTCACGGCGCTCTACATCCTGACGGTGGCCGACATCCGCGGCACGAGCCCGAAGGTGTGGAACGCGTGGAAGGGCAAGCTCCTCGAGGACCTCTTCCGCTCCACGCGCCGGATCCTGCGCGGCGACACCGAGTACGCCGCCAAGTCGATCGAGGCGAAGAAGGACGAGGCGCTGCGGATATTCCGCCAGTACGTCCCCGAGCCCGGGCGCCACGAGGCGCTCTGGAAGCACTTCGGCGAGAACTACTTCCAGCGCTTCGAGGCGGCCGAGATCGGCTGGCACACGCGCACGCTGTGCCTGCGCCCGGCGCCCGAGCGCCCCGTGGTGCGCGCGCGGCTCTCGCCCATCGGCGAGGGCCTGCAAGTGATGGTCTACGCCCACGACCAGCCGGGCGTCTTCGCGCGCATCACCGGGTTCTTCGAGCGCCACCAGTTCGACATCGCCGCGGCGAAGATCTACACCACCGGGCACGGCTTCGCGCTGGACGGCTTCCAGGTGCTCTCGCGCATCCGCGCCGGCGAGCACTACCGCGACCTGATCCACAAGATCGAGGCGGGCCTCGCCGAGGCGCTCGACCCCGCCGCCCCCCTCGGGCCGGCGCCCACGGGCCGCATCTCGCGGTGGGTGAAGCACTTCCCGATCGAGCCCAAGGTCGAGATCGTGCGCACGCGCGCCGGGGACGGGTGGCAGGTCTTCGCCAGCTGCGCCGACCGGCCGGGGCTCCTGTCGGCCATCGCCCGGGCGATGCTCGCCGCGGGGCTCAACCTCGTGGATGCACGCGTGACCACCCTGGGCGCCCGCGCCGAGGACGTCTTCGTGGTGAGCGGCGCCGCGCTGGACGACGAGGCGGGGCGGGGGGCATTCGCCGAGCGGCTTCGCGCGGTGCTCGCTGGCTGAGGGGCTCCCCGGGGGGATACCCCCCGCCGTTTCAGGTGTAATCGCGCTCCTTGATCTGGCTCATGCCCCCGCGGGCGCCGGCCGCTAGCATGACTTCGCGGGCGGCATCCGTTCCGTCCGGGAGAAGACACCATGAACCGCAATCCGGCGCGCGCGCGGGCCGTCTCCCGCGTCCTGCTACCCCTCGTCCTGTTCGCCGGCGCCTCCGGCGCCGCCCTGGCCGCGGAAAAGATCGTCCTGGCCGTCTGCGAAGGCACCTTCAGCGGCGCCTCCCCCGCGGAGCTGGTCGACAAGTACCGCCCCGTCGCCGACGTGATCGGCAAGGCCCTCAAGTCGCCGGTCGTGATCAGCCCGGTCTGCGACTTCAAGCGGCTCGAGTCGGGGATCAAGGAGGACCGCTTCGACTTCGTGATGGCGCGCCCCAGCGACTATTCCGCGCGCGCGATCCGCGACAGCGGCTACCGGAGCGTGGCCCAGGTCGTGCCCGACGTGAGCTGCGTCTACGTGGTGCCCAAGGATTCGCCGCTCAAGAGCCTCGCGGAAGTGAAGGGCAAGAAGGTCGCCCTGCCGGACAAGTCCTCCTACATGGGCCAGCTCTGCATCGCGGAACTGCGCGACAACGGCTGCGACGCGGCCAACAAGGCGCAGTTCGTGAAGGAGCAGGCCGTGGTGATGTACCAGCTCAAGGAGAAGAACGTCGACGTGGGCGGCATGTCCTCGCACTCCAAGGCCGTGGATCCGAAGGCGCTGGAGAAGGCGGGGCTGCGCGAGCTCGGCCGCAGCCGGCCGCAACCCTACTTCCCGGTGATCGCCTCCAGGCGGATGACCGACGCGCAGGTCGACGCGGTCCGCAAGGAGCTGCTCGGCCTCTCCGAGAGCCCCGCCGGCCAGGCGGTGCTCGCCAAGGCCGGGCTGGGCGGCTACGCCCCCGGCAGCGAGCAGAAGATGAAGGACCTGCTGACCTGGCTCGAGAAGAAGTGACCCCGCGCGGGGCCCGCCCGGCGCACGGGCGGGCTCAGTGCAGCACGATGCCGGAACCCGCCGGCTCGCCCAGGTCCAGGTCGAGCGACTGCGCGGGACTGTGCAGCGGCAACTCGGAAAAGGCCACCGCCATGTTGCGGCCGGCCCTTTTCGCCGCATAGAGCGCGCGGTCCGCCCGCTCCACGAGGGTGTCGGCCACGACCGAGGCATCCGGCACGCAGCCGGTGAACCCCAGGCTCAGCGTGACCAGCCTCGCCACGTCCGATCCCCGGTGCGCGATGTCCAGCGCGGCCACCGCGCGCACGGCCTCCAGGGCGCGGCTGCGCGCCGCCTCCTCCGTCGTGTCGGGCAGGATCAGCGCGAACTCCTCGCCGCCGTAGCGCGCCGCCACGTCGACCGGGCGGCGGCAGACCGAGCGCAGCGCGCCGGCGATCCGGCGCAGGCAGTCGTCGCCGGCGGGGTGGCCGTAGGTGTCGTTGAAGGCCTTGAAGTGGTCCACGTCTGCGAGCACGAGCGCGATGGAGCGCCTCTCGCGCCGCGCACGGCCGAGCTCGCGCATGAGGTCCAGGTCGAAGCGGCGCCGGTTGGCGAGCCCCGTCAGGCCGTCCAGCTGCGAAAGCCGCGCGAGCCGCTCGTTGGCCTCGCGAAGCTCGAGCGTCACCGCCATGAGCTCGCGGCGCATGTCGTCCAGGCGCCGCATGGCGCGGATCTTGGCCTCGAGCACCACCGGGCTCACCGGCTTGGTGAGG
>JAMPXV010000036.1 GCA_023700985.1 Lysobacter sp. | reverse complement strand
GCGCGAGCGGCGGAAAGGCGGCAGCGCCCGCCAGATGCGCTTGCCGTAGGGCTTCGACACGAGCCTCGGGTCGCAGATCATCAGCACCCCGTGGTCCGTCTCGTCCCGGATGAGGCGGCCGGCCCCCTGCTTGAGGGCGATGACCGCGCGCGGCACCTGGTACTCCATGAACGCATTGCCGCCGGCGCGGTTGATCTGGTCGATGCGCGCGGCGAGCACCGGGTCGTCGGGCGGGTTGAACGGGAGCTTGTCGATCACCACGAGCGAGAGCGCCTCGCCCTTCACGTCCACGCCCTCCCAGAACGACTGGCTTCCCACGAGGATGGAGTTGGGCGTGTCGCGGAAGCGCTCCAGGAGCTCGTTCTTGCCGGCCGAGCCCTGCACGAGGACCGGCCAGTCGAGCCCGGCGGCCGCGAGCCGCTCGCGCAGGCGCGACTGCCCGATGTCCATGGCGCGAAGGCTGGTGAAGAGCAGGAACGCCCTGCCCTTCGAGGCCTCGATGACCGGGAAGGCCGCGTCGATCACGGCCTCGGTGTAGCCGGCGCTGTTGGGCTCGGGCATGCCCTCGGGCACGTAGAGCAGCGCCTGGGAGGCGAAGTCGTAGGGGCTCTCCCAGTGGCGAGTGACCGCTTCCTGGAGCCCCAGCTCGGACTGGAAATGGCGGAAGTCGCCGCCCACCGAGAGCGTGGCCGAGGTGAAGATCCACGCCCGCTTCCCGCCCTCGATCTGCTGCGCGAAGATCGGCCCCACGTCGAGCGGCGTGCGGTTGAGCACCGCCGACTGCGTGTAGGCCTCCACCCAGCGCACCGCGCCCTCCTCCTTGCCGCCGCGCCACGCCGTGATCGCCTCGCGAAGCTGCACCGTGCGCGCGTGGGCGTTGCGCAGCTCGTCGGCACGCTCGGCTTGCGCGGCGAGGAGCGCGCCGAGGGCGTCCAGGCGCTCGTCCAGCCCGTCGAGCGCGCCCGTGAGCGCCGCGTTGGCGTCGAGCTGCGCGGCGGCGAAGCGGCCGGCGGCCGTGCCCAGCGCGATGCGCACGTCGCGGGCGGCGCGGTCGGCTGCGAGCGCCGCCTCGCCGATCTGCGGGCTGTCCTTGGCGTGCACCAGCTGCGCCCCGCGCGCGTCGCGCGCCAGTTCCACCACCTGCGCCGTGGACACCGCCTGGCCGAAGAAGAGCCGCGCGAGGTCCGGCAGGTGGTGCGCCTCGTCGAAGACGATCGTGTTGGCGCTGGGCAGCAGGTCGGTCACGCCCTCGTCGCGCAGCACCACGTCGGCGAAGAAGAGGTGGTGGTTCACCACCACGAGGTCGGCGTCGTTGGCGGTCTTGCGCGCCTTCATCACGAAGCAGTCCTCGTAGTGGCGGCACTTGGAGCCCAGGCAGTTCTCGCGCGTCGAGGTCGCCCGGGACCAGGCCCCGGAGAGCTCGGGGACCTCCAGGCACTCGGCCTTGTCCCCGCTGCCGGTGCGCCCGGCGAAGCGGGCGATGGCGTGGATGTGCTTCGCCTCCTCGCGCGAGGCGAAGGTCCCCTCCGCCGTGGCCTCCTCGACGTGGTGCAGGCACACGTAGTTGGCGCGCCCCTTGAGGAGCGCCAGCTTCGCGGGCACGCCCAGCGTTTCGCGCACGAGCGGGAGGTCGCGGTGGAAGAGCTGGTCCTGGAGCGTCTTGGTGCCGGTGGAGACGATGACGCGCCCGCCCGCGATGAGCGCCGGGGCCAGGTAGGCGAAGGTCTTGCCCGTGCCCGTGCCCGCCTCCGCGATCAGCACGCCGGAGGACTCGATGGCCTCCAGGACGGCCTGCGCGAACTCGAGCTGCTGCCCGCGCACGCGCCAGCCCTCCAGCGCCCGCTCGAAGGAGCCCCCGGCGGCGAAGTGGGCGGCGAGGTCGATCGTCACGAACGGCCGAACACGATGCGCTCGTCGCGCAGCAGGCGCGCGACGGCGGCCACCGCGGCGAGTGCGAGCGCCATTGCGATCGCCGCCGGCACGAGCGCGTCGAAGGCCGACAGCCCGTCGCCGCGCAGGATGCGCTGCAGCGCCACGAGCTGGCCGAGCACCGGCACCCACGCCTGCCAGGCGGCTTCACGGCCGCCGCTGAACATCACCACCAGCGGCACGAAGGCGACGACGGTCGAGAGGTAGCTCACGTAGGTCTGGGCCTCGCGGTAGGAGCGCCCGTAAGTGGAGATGAGCATCTCCAGCGCGGCGGTGAGCGCGGCCAGCGGCACGAGCACCGCCAGGTAGCGCGCGTACTCCGGCACGCCGAACTGCAGCAGCGACGGGAGCTTGCGCTCCGCGTAGAGCTCCGCCGCGAGCACGAAGCCGGCGAGCGTCACGGCCGCCACGAGCGCCGCGCTCGCCCAGGCCGCGAGCCACTTGCCCAGCGCGAACGCCAGCGTGGACACCGGGTTGGCGAGAAGGGGCTCGAGCGAGCCGCGCTCGCGCTCGCCCGCGGTGGCGTCGATGGCCACCGTCATTCCCCCCAGCACCGTCGCCATGATGGCGAACATCGGGATGATCATGAGGATCGCGGCACCTCTCTGTCGCGGCGTGGCGGTGTTGACGCGCTCCACCTTGACGGTCTTGTTGAGGGACGGGCTCACCCCCCGCGCCAGCAGGCGCAGGAAGGCGGTCTCGCGGTTGAAGGCATCCAGCAGGCGCTCCGACTGGCGGATGGCCGGCGAGGACTCGGTGCGCGAATCGTCGTACACGAGCTCCACGCGCGCCTCCTCGTGCGCGAGCCAGCGCTCGTGGAAATCCGCGGGCACGACGATCACCGCGTCGAGGCTGCCCGCCTTCACGCGCTCGGCGTAGTCCGGCGGGGCCTTCTCGATCTCAACGTCCGCGCGGCTCAGGAAGTTGACGAGCGCCGGCGCGTGCTCGGCCCCGGCCATGCGCACCTTGCGCGTGAGCGCCCTGTCCTCGAGGCCCGACACGAACTGGGCCATGAGCACCAGGATGAGCGGCCCGGCGATCACCGAGGCGGCCAGCACCATGAGCGCCGTGCGCCGGTCGCGAAGCGCGTCGCGGGCCTCCTTCAGGAAGACGGTGAGGGCGCGGGCGATCATGGTTCCTGCGTCGCCGCGCCGGTCAGGCGCACGAAGGCGTCCTCGAGGTCCTCGCACCCGGCCGCCGCGCGGATCGCGTCCAGCGTGCCCGTGGCGGTCACCGTGCCGCGCGAGACGATGACGATCTCGTCGCACAGGGCGGCCACCTCCTGCATCACGTGGCTCGAGAAGAGCACGCACTTGCCGGCCTCGCGCAGGCGCCGCACCGCCTCGCGCAGGCTCCTCGTGGTCATCACGTCGAGTCCGTTGGTGGGCTCGTCCAGGATCACGTTGGGCGGGTCGTGCACCAGGGCGCGGGCGATGGCGACCTTCATGCGCTCGCCCTGGGAAAAGCCGTCGGTGCGGCGGTCGAGGAGCGGCCCGAGCTCGAGGAGCTCGGCCAGGCGCGCGGTCGACTCCTCGATGCCCCGGCGCGCCATGCCGCGCAGCTCGCCGTAGTAGGCGATGTTCTCGCGCGCGGTGAGCCGGGCGTAGAGCCCCCGCGCGTCCGAGAGCGCCCCGATGCGCGCGCGCACCGCCAGCGGCTCGCGCGCCGCGTCGATGCCGTCCACGCGCACGGTCCCGGCGCTCGGGACGAGCAGCGTGGAGATCATGCGCAGGGTCGTCGTCTTGCCGGCGCCGTTGGGACCGAGGAGGCCCGTCACGCGCCCGTCGCCGGCGGCGAAAGACACCTCGCGCACCGCCTCGACCTCTCCGAAGCGCTTGCCCAGGCCCTCGGCGGCGATCATGGCCGCGCCCCCGCCGGCAGCACGAAGAGCGGGCGCGGCAGGCGCTCGAGGCAGGAAACGTCCAGCGACTTCGCATCCGCCTCGCGCACGAACTTCTCGATGAGGCGCGGGGCGCAGCCCTGCCCGCTCACGCCGTGGGCAAGCCGGGGCGCCACCGCATGGCGGCCGTTGGGCAGCGTGGCGAGAACCTTCTCGCCCAGGCGCGGCGGCGTGGCCGGGTCGATGCCCCCGGACAGGATGAGCACCGGCGCCGTGGAGCGCACCGGATCGTGGAAGTCGGCCGGGAGGGTGGCGCGCGGCCAGTGCGCGCAGGCGCGCAGGAAATCGTCGACGAGCGCGCGGCCGAAGAAGGCGCTCGAGGCCGCCGCGAGGTCCGCCGGGGTGATGCGCGGCACGTCCTCGGAGCAGACGACGGACAGGTGCATGCCCACGGAGAGGTTCTCCTCCAGGCGGTTCGTGAACTCGAGGTTCTGGGCGAGGAGCGGGTTGAAGTCGCCGCCGGCCGCGCGCGTGATCGCGAACGGCAGCAGGCTCGCGATCTCGGGGGCGTACAGCGGGCGGAAGAGCCCCGACAGGAGCACGTTCTCCGTGACGCGCACGTCGTGCGTTTCGCCGGTGACCGGGTCGCCGATCCGCGCGCGGGCGGGGCTGCGGGCCAGGCGCGCGCGCAGGGCACCCAGGTCGCGGCGGAGGTCAGGGTAGGCGGCGCGGCAGCCTGGCTCGGCCTCGCAGTCGGCCAGCAGCCTCTCGAAGGCGGCCTCGCCGTCGGCCACGAAGGACAGCGGCAGCTTCATGCCGGCGGGCGCCACCCCGTCGAGCGTGGCCGTGCGCACCCGCGCCGGGTGGCGCCGCATGAGCTCCAGGGCCACGCGCGTGCCGTACGAGCCCCCCCACAGGTTCACGCTCGCGTAGCCGAGCGCGCCCAGCACCTCGTCCAGGTCCGCGACCGCGGCCGGCGTGGCGTAGTGGCGGGGGTCCGCGTCGAGCTTCTCCAGGCACTCCAGCACCATCTTCTCGGGCAGCGAGTCCTCGAAGAGGGCCTGCAGCGGCGGCTCCTCCTCCGGCTCGCAGTCGAGCGGGTGGGATCGCCCCGTGCCGCGCTGGTCGACGAGCACGATGTCGCGCGAATCGTTCAGTCGCGAGAAGAGCGGTGCGACCTGCGGGGCGAGCGCGATGGCGCCCTGCCCCGGCCCGCCCGCCAGCACCACGAGGGGATCGGGCTCGGCGCCGCGGCGGCGGGCAGGCAGCACCGCCACCTTGAGGGCGATGCGCCGTCCCTGGCGTCCCTCGCGATCCTCCCAGACCTCGTGGCTGCCGCAGAGAGCGGCGCGATCGAGCCCCGGCAGCCGGCACTCGGAGAGCCTGAGGGTGCCGCGCCCCTCGTCGCGCGGAGGCGCGCAGGAGGCCACCACGATCGCGAAAAGGCCGACGAGGAGGCGCGCGCCGCGCTTCACGGGAACTTCTCCGGCCGCAGGACCGCCACGTCGGCGAGGAACACCGTGACGGAGTAGTTGGCGCAGTAGGTCTCGAGCACGTGCCGGCTGATCGCCTCGGCGACGGGCTCGGTGGCGATCACCTTCATCTCGATGTTGCGGTCCGCGTCCCACGCGCCGGCGCGCTCGCCGCGCTTGCCGCCGCCGCGCACGTCGTAGACGGTGTAGCCCAGCGCGCCCAGGCGCTTCACGTCCTCCACGAGCGGCTTCTCGAGGATGGCCTCGGTAATGATCACGACGAGTTTTCGCGCGTGGGTGTCCATGGTTCAGCCCGCCAGCCCGACGGCGATCCGGTGGTACAGCGGGATGCCGACGGTGATGTTGAAGGGGAAGGTGATGCCCAGCGCCGCCGTGAGCGAGAGCGCCGGGTTGGCCTCGGGAATGGCGATGCGCATCGCCGCCGGCGCGGCGATGTAGGAGGCGCTGGCGGCGAGCGTCGCGAGGAGTGTCGCGCCCCCGGGGGTGAAGCCGAGTGCCAGTCCCGCCCAGGCCCCGGCCGCGCCGAAGGCGATGGGCACGCCGACCGCGAACGCGAGGAGGAACGCCCCCGCGCGCCGCGCGTCGCCGAGCTGGCGCCCGACCACGAGCCCCATCTCCAGCAGGAAGAAGGCGAGGACGCCCTTGAAGAGGTCGACGAACAGCGGCTTCAGCGGCGCGAACTGCGCGGGACCGGCCGCCCAGCCGATGGCCAGGCCCCCCAGCAGCAGGACGATTCCCTTGCCGAGAAAGACCTCGTGGGCGAGCCGGCCCCACTGCACGCGCCCGGGTGCCAGCGCGCGGGCGAGCGCGATGCCCACGAGGATGCCGGGCACCTCGAGGATCGCGACGAACACCGCCATGTAGGGCTCGTGCGCGATCCCGCGCGAGGCGAGCCAGCCCGTGGCCACGGCGAAGGTGACGACGCTCACCGACCCGTAGTGGCCCGCGATCGAGGCGCTGTCGGGCACCGGCAGCCTGCCCACCCAGCGCAGCACGGCGAAGGCGGCGAGCGGGGCGGCGAAGCCCAGGGCCAGCACGCCTGCGACCTGGGTGCCGAGCTGCGCGAGCGGGTGGCTCGCGAGCTCCACGCCGCCCTTGAGGCCGATGGCGAGCAGAAGGTAGAGGGCCAGGGCCTCGTAGAGCGACTCCGGGACGCGCAGGTCCGAGCGCAGGAGGCGCGCGGCGAGGCCGAGCAGGAAGAAGAGGACGAGCGGGTCGGGAAGCAAGTCGTGGCAGTGGCGGCGAGTCTCGCGCGAAGTATAGCCGCTGGGAGATACCATTCCCGTCATGACGGTGCCCAGTTTCCCGCGATCGGACCCCGCCTCCCCCGAGTTCTGGGAGATGCGCTACCGGGCGGCGTTCACGCCCTGGGACGCTGGAGCCGTCCCGGCGCCGCTACGCGACTTCGTGGCCGCCCATCCCCCGGCCGGCCCCATCCTCGTCCCGGGCTGCGGCTCCGGCCACGACGTGCGATTCCTGGCGGAAGCCGGCTTCGACGTGCTCGGCATCGACTTCAGCCGCGCCGCGCTCGACGCGGCGGCCCCGGTCGTGGGCCCCTTCGCCGCCCGCCTGCGGCATGCCGACTTCTTCGCGCCGGGCCTCGAGGGGCCATGGGCCCTGGTCTACGAGCGCGCCTTCCTGTGCTCGCTGCCGCGCCGGCGCTGGGTCGAATGGGCGAGACGCGTGGCCGGGATCCTGGCGCCCGGCGGGCTTCTCGCGGGCTTCTTCTTCTTCGGCGACGGCGAACGCGGCCCGCCCTATCCCCTGCTCGGCCAGGAAGAGCTCGACGGCCTGCTGGCGGGCGCGTTCGAGCGGACGGCGGACCTGCCGGTGGAGGAATCGGTGCCGGTCTTCGCGCAGCGCGAGCGCTGGCAGGTCTGGGCCAGGCGGACCTAGGCCTTGCGCCTCATCCTCTCGATCATCGCGAGCTGGGTGATGCGCATGCGCTCCAGGGCCTCCTCCAGGTTCACGAATTCCGAGATGCCCGCCGAGGCGATGCTTTCCTCGAGCTTGCCCTTGCTCATGCTCTCGGCCGCGTCGACCAGGGCGTTGATGGGGTTGGTGATCGAACCGGGCAGCGTGACGAGAAGCAGCCCCACCAGGACGACGCCGCCGCCGACCATGTAGAGCAGCGTCGTCTCCAGCTTGTCGAAGTTCGACGAGATCGCGGCCGCGGAAGCCACCGCCTCCTTCGCCTTGCGCTGCTCCATCGCGGTGGCGCCCTTCAGCAGGACGGCGAAGCGGTCCTTGCCCAGCCCGATCTCCTTGTTGAGCTCGCGGGTCGAGAGGGCCACGGAGTTCGCCTGCGCCCTCGCGACGCCGTCGCGGATCTTGACCATTTCGGCGCCGTAGATCGCCAGCTCCCCCTCCCAGATGCCGAACTCGTCCACGTCCGCCTTCGCGAAGATCGCGCCGGCGGCGCCCTTCATCGTGGCCAGCTGCTTCTCCAGCTTCCTGTAGGTGTCGTCCCACTCCTTGGCGTACTTCGCGGCCCCCTGCGCGTCGTCGTGGTAGATGAAGTACTCCTTCTCGTAGCGCCGGATCGCCTGCCCCGTGATCGTGAGCTCGGAGAGCATCGAGCTCGCGGCGTAGTTCTTCTTGATCGCCAGCTCGACCTGCACGCGCGAGCGCTCCAGGTAGTGGTCCACGAGGAAGTACTGGGCCACGACGAAAGCCATCATGACGAGGAATCCGGCGACGATCTTTCCGCGAATCGAGTTCATCTTGCTCCTCCAGGTTTGCCGATCAGAATGCGCAGGATTTCCCGCTCCGCCTCTCCGCCGTGCATCTGCGAGGGCAGTTCCTTCTTGAGGACCTCGAAGACATGAAGGGCTTCGCGAAGGCTGGGCTCGCGTTCCGCGAATCCGGTGCTGTCGAGGACGTCGCCGAAGATGAACGTCCCGAGGGCGCCGATCTGGTCGGCCATGATGGCTTCGATGCGGGCGCGCCAGTCTTGGGGCAATTCGTGCGACATGCCTCGGATCCCCGGAAGGGGCCGCCCGTCGGGCGGCCGGCTTTGTGTTCCGGGACAGGCTATCCCGCGAGGTCAGGCGCAATCTGATCCATGTCAATCGGCCTTCCGGGCTACGGTTACCGCCGTAACGGGGACCCGGCCGGCACCTTGCGCGTCAGCCCGGGACGGCGTGCGGCATGCCGATGAACCACCCCTGCGCCATGGCGACGCCGATTCGCCGGACCGCCCGCAGGTCCTCGGCCACTTCCACGCCCTCGGCGATCACCTGCGCGCCGCAGCGCAGGGCGATGTCCTGGATGGAGCGCAGGAACTGGCGCTTCACGGCGTCGCGCGCGATGCCGCGGACGAAGTGCTTGTCGGCCTTCACGAACTCGGGCCGCAGCTCCGACCAGAGCCGGAGCGTCGAGAAGCCCTCCCCCAGGTCGTCGAGCGCGACGCGGAAGCCCATGGAGCGGTACAGGAGCAGCGACTCGCGCAGGTGGCGCATGGTGATCGCCGGGAAGTCCTCGGTGAGCTCGATCACCACGTTCGCCGGGCAGAGTTCGAGGTCCTCGAGGAACCGGCGGGCGCGCGCCGGATCGAAGCCGGGCCGCTGCACGAGCCGCGGCGACATGTTGAGGAACAGCAAGCCGCGCGAGCCGTTGGCGGAGAACGCCCGCAGGGTCTCCTGGATGCACAGGACCGCCAGCCGCTCGTAGGAGCCCGCCTCCCGCGCCGCCGCGAAAAGGGCCGTCGGGGACTCGAGCCACGTCCCCGCGGGCCCGCGGACGAGGGCCTCGTTGCCCACGATGCCCCCGTCGGCCAGGGCGAGGATCGGTTGGAAGACGACCGTGATCGCCTTCCTCTCGAGCACCTCGCCCAGGCGCATGGCCGGGATCAGGCCACGCCGTGCTTCTTGAACCAGGCGAGCAGGCGCTTCCAGCCGTCCTCGGCGGCCTCCTTGCGGTACGAGGGCCGGTAGTCGGCGTGGAAGCCGTGCGGCATGTCGGGATAGAGGTGGATCTCCGACTTCTTGCCCGCCGCCTTGAGCGCCTCGCGCATCTTTTCCACGGTGTCGTTCGGGATGCCCGCGTCGGCGCCGCCGTACAGGCCCAGCACCGGCGCGTCGATGCTCTTCACCACGTCGATGGGGTTCGTGGGCGTCAATTCGCTCGGTTGCCCCACGACCCGCCCGTACCAGGCCACGCCGGCCTTCACCTTCGCGTTGTGCGCCGCGTACATCCAGGTGATGCGCCCGCCCCAGCAGAAGCCGGTGACCGCGAGCTTGCCCGCGTCGCCGCCGTTCTTCGCGGCCCACGCCGCGGTCGCATCGAGGTCCGACATCACCTGCGCATCGGGCACCTTGGACACGATCTTGAAGATTTCGTCGATGTTCGAGAGCTTCGACACGTCGCCCTGGCGCGCGTAGAGCTCGGGGGCGATGGCGAGGTAGCCCGCCTTGGCCAGGCGCCGGCACACGTCCTTGATGTGCTCGTGCACGCCGAAGATCTCCTGCACCACGAGGACCGTCGGCAGGTTCTTCCCGCCCTCGGGCATCGCGCGGTAGGCGGGCATCTCGCCGTCCTTCACCGCGATCTTCACCTCGCCGGCCGCCAGGCCCTTCGTGTCGGTGGTGATCTGCGTGGAGGCGGCCACGGGCTGGACCGCGGCGGCGAAGCCGGTGGCGAGGGTCGTCATGACGAAGTCCCTTCGGGTGAAGTGTGTTTTCGGTTCGAAGTTGATGAAGTCGGGATTGCGCATGGGGAGGGGCCGGGTTGTGGTGGGTTCGATTCCGACAGCGAGCGGCGATTATAGGTTCGTCGCCGCAAATGAAAAGGGTGCCAAAAGGCACCCTTTTCGCGGGGAATTGCGCTTGCTATTCGCCGTAGAGCTTCTGCTTCATCTCGCGGCGCTCCTGGGCCTCGATGGAAAGCGTGGCCGTCGGCCGGGCGATGAGGCGCTGCAGCCCGATGGGCTCGCCCGTCTCCTCGCAGAAGCCGTAGGAACCGTCCTCGATCCGCGCCAGCGCCCCGTCGATCTTCTTGAGGAGCTTCCTTTCCCGGTCGCGCGTTCGCAATTCGAGGGCGTGCTCTTCCTCGAGGGTGGCGCGGTCGGCCGGATCCGGGGCGAAGGAAAGCTCCCGCAGGTGCTCCGTCGTGGCGCCGGCGTTCTCGCGAAGCTGGCGCTGCAACTCGAGGAGCTGCTCCTTGAAAAAGCGCAGCTGCGCGGCGTTCATGTACTCCGACTTCGGCATCTTCAGAAGCTCAGCCTCGGTCAGGGGTTTCGTCTTGCTGGCCATTTCTCCTCGCTTCTTGCGCGTGGGGCGGCCGGTCGGCGCGTCCCGTTGGAAAAGCGCGCTAGTTTAGCCGACAGGCGGGGTCCGGGCAACGCATTTCGGGGCCGGGCGGCGCTTCCCGCCTGCCCCCGCAGACGCCTTTGCAGGGCCTTGATTGTTCAGGCATTTTTCGGGCCCCGCGGCGGGATGGCCAGGCTCGCCAGGATCGAGACGGCGAGGATGGCGCCGACCGTCCCCAGGGACCAGGCCACGGGCACCTTGAAGAAGTCCACGGCGAGCATCTTGAGCCCCACGAAGACGAGCACGGCACCCAGGCCGTAGACGAGCAGGTGGAAGCGCCCGGCCAGGTCCGCCAGGACGAAGTAGAGCGCCCGCAGGCCCAGCACCGCGAAGATGTTGGAGGTCATCACGATGAACGGGTCGTCGGTGATCGCGAAGATGGCCGGGATCGAGTCGACGGCGAACACGATGTCGGTCACGCCGATGAGCACCAGCACCACGAAGAGGGGCGTGAACCAGCGCCGGCCCTCGCGCTCGATCCAGTAGCGGTCGCCGTGGAACTCCGGCGTGATCGCGAGGTGCCCGCGCATCCAGCGCAGCACCGGGTTCTTCTCGAGGTCGGGCTTCTCGTCGGCGAAGACGATCATCTTGATGCCGGTGCCGAGGAGGAACAGGCCGAACGCGTAGAGGATCCAGTGGAAGCGCGCGATGAGCCAGGCGCCGATGAGGATCATGACGATGCGCAGCACGACCGCGCCCAGGACCCCCAGCACGAGAACCTTGCGCTGGCGCTCGGGCGGCACCGCGAAGTAGGTGAAGAGCATCAGGAACACGAAGATGTTGTCCACCGACAGGCTCTTCTCGATGAGGTAGCCGGTGAGGTACTCGGCGGCCTTCTCGTTGGCCACCTCGCGCCCGGCGGCGCCGTCCAGGTAGGCCCAGAGGCCGGCGCCGAAGGCGAGCGCGAGCGCGATCCAGACGAGGGACCAGACCGCCGCGGCCTTCACGCCCACGGTCTGCGCGGAGCGGCGGTCCATGACCCAGAGGTCGATTGCGAGGGCCGCGACCACGAAAGCGGCGAACGCGGCCCAGAGGCCGGGGGTTCCGATGGTGTCGAACACGAAGCTGTCTCCCAGGTTGGCTGCAATTGAGCGAATCGTCCCCGGCTCGAGCGGACACCCCCGCGCGCGACCCGTCGGTCCGGAAAAAAAAGACCTTTGCCGCGATGCGGTCAAAGGTCTCGCTCGCGACCCTTCCGGTCGCTCCGGGGACCGGGGCCTCGCGGCCCGGAATGACGATCCCTCGGTTGCAGCTACTCCCCTTTGGAGGACAGCAGCGGCGCATTATACGGACGATTTCCCGCCCGTCAACCGGTCGCGCGCAGTTGATACACTTCGGGCATGCAAGCCCTCGACACGACGCGGGGCGCGCCCCGCGAGACGCGCAAGCCGGGCCTGCGCCTGTGGAACGCCGCCGCCATCGCCATCGCGCTGGCGCTCATCGCGCCCATCGCCGTCGTCGGCGCCAATCTTTTCGTGCCCGGCGGCGGGGCCTGGGCGCACCTCTCGGCCACGGTCCTTCCCGATTACGCCCTCAACTCGCTCGCGCTCGTGGCGATGGTGGCAACGGGCACGACGGTGGTGGGCGTGGCCTGCGCCTGGCTCGTGGCGTGCTGCGAGTTCCCGGGCCGACGCGCGCTCGAATGGGCACTGGCGCTCCCGCTCGCGATGCCGGCCTACGTGATCGCCTACGCGTACACGGACGCGCTGCAGTTCGCGGGCCCGGTGCAGTCGTCGCTGCGCGCGGCGTTCGGCTGGGCGGCGGGCGACTACTGGTTCCCCGAGATCCGCTCGCTGCCGGGCGCGGCGGCGATGTTCGTGGCCGTGCTCTACCCTTACGTGTACCTGCTCGCGCGCGGGGCCTTCCTCGAGCAGTCCCCCTCGCTCGCCGAGGCCGGGCGCACGCTCGGCCTGCCCCCGTGGCAGGCGTTCTTCCGGGTGAGCCTGCCGCTCGCGCGCCCCGCCATCGCGGCCGGAGCGGCGCTGGCCTGCATGGAGACGCTGGCCGACTTCGGCACCGTGTCCTATTTCGGCGTGCAGACCTTCACCACGGGCATCTTCCGTGCCTGGCTCTCGATGGGCGAGCCGGTGTCCGCCGCGAAGCTCTCGATGCTGCTGCTCGCCTTCGTGGCCGTGCTGCTGGCCGCCGAGCGGCTCGCGCGCCGTCGCGCGCGCTTCCACGACGCGCCCTCCTCGCGCAGGCGGTCGCGGGTGACGCTTTCGCGCCGGGCCGGCACCGTGGCGCTGGCGACCTGCCTCGCGCCGCTCGCGTTCGGCTTCGCGATCCCGGCCGCGATGCTCGCCAGGCTGTCGCTCCAGGGGGGGGACGAGCAGTTCGGCGCGCGCTTCGCGACGCTGGCTGCCAACAGCTTCTTCCTGTCCTCGATCACAGCGGTCATCGCCGTGGCGCTGGCGGTCGTGATGGCCTACGGCGCGCGCATCTCGCGAAGCCCCGTGGGCGCCGCGGTGAACCGCGTGGCGGCCCTGGGCTACGCCGTGCCCGGCGCGGTGATCGCGATCGGCGTCCTCATCCCCGCCGCGCGGCTCGACAACCTGCTGGCGGACGCGGCCGGGTCGCTCTTCGGCATCTCGATGGGCCTCATGCTCACCGGCAGCCTCGTGGCGCTCGTGTACGCCTACCTGATCCGCTTCCTCGCCGTGGCTCTCCAGTCGGTGGAGGCCGGGCTCGCGAGGATCACGCCGGCCATGGAGGACGCGGCGCGCTCGCTGGGGCTCGGCCCCTCGGCGACGCTGGCGCGCGTCCACCTCCCGATGATGCGCTCGAGCCTCGTGACCGCGGCGCTGCTGGTGTTCGTCGACGTGATGAAGGAGCTGCCCGCCACCTTCGTGATGCGGCCATTCAACTTCGACACGCTGGCGGTGCAGGCCTACAACCTGGCCGCCGACGAGCGGCTCGCGGAGGCCTCCACCGCCTCGCTCGCCATCGTGGCGGTCGGCCTCGTGCCGCTCATCGTGGCCGCGCGGCGCATGGTGAAGCCCGAGGCGCCCACGGCGCCCTGACGACGGGCGCCGCGCGGCCGCAGCCCTACTTCCAGCCGGCCCGGTCGTAGGTCTGCTGGGCCGCCGCCTGGTTCTTCCCCAGGAGCGTCACGTTGAGGCTGTCCTTGCGGAATTCGCCCAGGGAGGCGAGTTCCCGGTTGCCCTGCACCTTCCCGGCGGCCGGGTACTCGTTGTTGCCGTTGGCGAAGTAGGCCTGCGCCTCGTCGCTCGCCAGGTACTCGAGGAACTTCACGGCCGCTTCGCGGTGCGGGGCGTGCTTGAGGACGCCGGCGCCCGAGATGTTCACGTGCGTGCCGCGACCCGACTGGTTCGGGAAGACGACCCCCACCTTGTCCGCCACGGCGCGTTCTTCCGGCTTCGCCGACTTCATGAGGCGCACGTAGTAGTAGGTGTTGGCGAGGGCCAGCTGGCATTCGCCGGCGGCGACCGCCTTGAGCTGGTCGGTGTCGCCGCCCTTGGGGCTCCTCGCGAAATTGGCCACCACGCCCTTCGCCCATTCCTCTGCCTTCACCGGCCCGGCGTTCGCGATCATCGAGCTCATGAGCGAGAGGTTGTACATGTTGGAGCTGGAGCGGATGCAGACCTTGCCCTTCCACTTCGGGTTCGCGAGGTCCTCGTAGTCGCGGACCTGCGCCGGGTCCACGGCCCCTTTCAGGTAGAAGATGGGCCGCGCCCGCACCGAGAAGGCGAACCACAGCCCGTCCGGATGGCGCAGCTCGCCGGGGATGCGCTCCTCGAGCACCCGGGACTTCACGGGCTGGAAGAGTCCCATTTGCTCGGCGCGCCAGAGCCGGCCCGCGTCCACGGTGACCAGCACGTCGGCGGGGCTGCGCGCCCCCTCGTTCTTGAGCCGCTCGAGAAGCGCGTCCTCGTTGGCCTCGATGCGGTTGATCCTGACGCCCGTCTTCTTCGTGAAGCCGGCGTAGAGCGCCTCGTCCGTCTGGTAATGACGGGAGGAGTAGAGGTTCAGGACCCTTTCCTGGGCGGCTGCGGGGAGCGCGACGGCGGCGGCGAGGATCAGGGCGACGGGGGCAAGGCGTTTCATGGGATCTCCGTTTGAGCAATACAGTTATTATTAGGAATGATTCGCATTTGTCAATACAGCCGCCAATTTGCCATGCCACGAAAATAATGGTTTGCGCCTTATCAACCACTTACGACTTTTCAAGCTATAATGATTCTCATGACTCATGCGCTGGAAATCCGCGATTTGCGCTTTTCCTATCCCGGAATGCCCCCGGTGGTGGAAGGGTTCAACCTCTCCCTTGCCGAGGGCGAGATCGGGTGCCTGCTGGGCTCCAGCGGCTGCGGCAAGACGACGGCCCTGCGCTGCATCGCCGGCCTCGAGCCCGTCCACGGTGGCGAGATCCGCTTCCGGGGCGAGATCGTGAGCCGCCCGGGGCTCACCGTGCCCACCGAGGAGCGGCGCATCGGCGTGGTCTTCCAGGACTACGCGCTGTTCCCGCACCTGAACGCGCTGGACAACGTCGCTTTCGGCCTGCGCGCCTTGCCCAAGCCCGACCGGCGCAAGCGCGCCGCGGAGCTCCTCGCCATGGTGGGCCTGCCGGGATCGGGCGCGAAGTATCCCCACGAACTGTCGGGGGGCCAGAGGCAACGGGTGGCGCTCGCGCGCGCGCTGGCCCCCAGCCCGAGGCTGCTGCTGCTGGACGAGCCCTTCTCCAACCTGGACGGCGACCTGCGCGAGCGCCTCTCCCTCGAGGTCCGCGGGATCCTGAAGGCGCAGGGCACGACGGCGCTCCTCGTGACCCACGACCAGAACGAGGCCTTCGCCATGGCCGACACGGTCGGCGTCATGCGCAAGGGACGCATCGAGCAGTGGGACACCGCCTACAACCTCTACCACCGCCCAACCTCGCGCTTCGTCGCGGACTTCGTGGGCGAAGGGGCCTTCATCGACGGGCTGGCCAGCGACAGCGACGGCATCGACACCGTCCTGGGCGCCCTCAAGCACTGCCCGGGCTGCGAACTGAAGCCGGGAATGCCCGTCGCCCTCCTCCTGCGCCCCGACGACATCCAGCACGACGACGCGGCCCTCCTGAAGGCCGAGGTCGTGAAGAAGGCGTTCCGCGGAGCGGAGTTCCTCTACACGCTCCGCCTCGACGACGGCAAGCAGCTCCTGTCGCTCGTGCCCTCGCACCACAACCACGCCGTCGGCGAGAAGATCGGCATCAAGCTCGACGTGGACCACGTGGTGGCGTTCCCGCGCGCCGAGGGCGCGGACGACTGAAAAAGGGTGCTGAAAAAGGGGTCAGATCCCTTTATTGGGACGGTTCTGTAGAACCGTCCCAATAAAGGGATCTGACCCCTTTTTCAGCACCCTTTTCAGGCGTACTGGCGCGCGTCCTCGATGACCTTGCCGTCGTTGGGCAGTGCGCCCGCCTCGACGAACTGCACGTCGCCGCGCAGCTTGGTCACGTCGCGCAGCGTGGCCTCGACGGCCTGCTGCAGCGCCGGGTCGGCCGCGGCGCCGCGCTCGACGCGCAGCGTGAGCTTGTCGTTGCCGCCCTCGTTCTCCACCACCAGCCGCGCCCGCCCGAGCGCGTGCCGTCGCACGACTTCCGCGACCTGCTCGGGATGCACGAAGAGGCCCCTCGCCTTCGTGGTCTGGTCGGCTCGCCCCATCCAGCCGCGGATGCGCGTGTTGGTCCGCCCGCACGGACTCGTCCCGGGAAGCACCGCCGAGAGGTCGCCCGTCGCGAAGCGCACCAGCGGGTAGTCCTCGTTGAACGGCGTGACGACCACCTCGCCCACCTCGCCTTCGGCCACCGGGTCGCCAGTGCCGGGGCGGACGATCTCGAGCACCACTTCCTCGTCGACGACGAGCCCTTCGCGCGCCGGCGTCTCGTAGGCGATGATGCCCAGGTCCGCGGTGCCGTAGGCCTGGTAGGCATCGATGCCGCGGGCGCGCACGAACTCGCGCACCGGCGGCAGGAACGCCTCGCCGGAGACCAGCGCGCGCCGGATCGAGGAGGAGTCCACGCCCAGCTCGTCGCACTTCTCGAGGATCATCTTCAGGAACGAGGGCGTCCCGACGTAGCCCGAGGGCCGCAGGTCCGCGATGGCGCGGGCCTGCATCTCCGTCTGCCCGACGCCGCCCGGGATCACCGCGCAGCCCACGCGGTGCAGCCCCGTCTCGAACATGCTGCCCGCGGGCGTGAGGTGGTAGGAGTAGCAGTTGAGGACGACGTCGCCCGCGCGGAAGCCGGCCGCGAACAGCGCGCGCGCCGTCCGCCAGAAGTCGGGGCGCCGGCCTTCCGGGTCGTAGATGGGCCCCGGCGACACGAAGATGCGCGCGAGCCCCGAGGCGGGCGTCGCGTTGAGGCCGCCGAAGGGCGGCGACGCCCTCTGCAGGTCCATCAGCGCGGACTTGCGCGTGACGGGGAGCCGCGCGAGCGCCGGGCGCGTGCGGATGTCCTCGGCGCCGACTGCGGCCAGCGCGGCGCCGAAATGGGCGCTCGCCTTGCGCGCGTGCGCGAGCTGGCCCGGCAACCTCGCCATCAGGTCGCGCTCGCGCGCCCCCGGCTCGCGGGTCTCGAGCGCGTCGTAGTGCTCGGCCGTCATGACAGCCACCGCTTGCGGCGCCGGTAGTTCTTGGTGTCGCGGAAGCTCCTGCGCCCGGCGGTCGAGATGCCGAGGTAGAACTCCTTCACGTCCTCGTTCTCGGAGAGCGCGTGGGCGGTGCCCTCCATCACCACGCGGCCGTTCTCCAGGATGTAGCCGAAGTCCGCGAAGCGCAGCGCCACCATCGTGTTCTGCTCGGCGAGCAGGAAGCTCACCTTTTCCTGCGTGTTCAGGTTCTTCACGATCTCGAAGATCTCCTCCACGATCTGGGGCGCGAGCCCCATCGAGGGCTCGTCGAGCAGGATCATCGACGGCCGCGCCATGAGCGCGCGGCCGATCGCCGTCATCTGCTGCTCCCCGCCGGAGGTGTAGCCGGCCTGGGAGCCGCGCCGCTGCTTGAGGCGCGGGAAGAAGCCGTAGACGCGCTCGAGGTCGGCGCGGATCTCGGCGCGCGAGGCGCCGCGGGTGTACGCCCCGGTGAGCAGGTTCTCCTCCACGGTGAGGTGGGCGAAGCAGTGCCGCCCTTCCATCACCTGGATGACGCCGCGCTTCACGAGGTCGGAGGGCGTCATGCGGTCGACGCGCTCGCCGCGGAACTCGATGAGCCCCTTGGTCACCTCGCCGCGCTCGGCGTGCAGGAGGTTGGAGACGGCCTTGAGCGTCGTCGTCTTGCCCGCCCCGTTGGCCCCGAGGAGGGCCACGATCCCGCCTTCGGGAACGTTGAGCGAGACCCCCTTCAGCACGAGGATCACGTGGTTGTAGATCACCTCGATGCCGTTCACCTCGAGGAGGGGCTTGGCCTCTTCGGCCCTGGGGATGGCGTTCATGGGTGAAATGCGGGAGGGGCCGTGCCCCTCCCGCCCTCGTCTCGCGCTACTTTTCCTTCGAGCAATCGCGCGGCGTGATCTTCTTCTCGTCCGCGTACTTCTTGGCGCTCGCCTGGACCAGCGGGCGCAGCAGCTTGTAGTCCGCCTCGTACGTGTCGGACGTGTAGCTCCACTGCAAGCCGTCCCAGGTGTGGACGCGGCCGCGGTGCACGCCGGCGTGGTCGGTGCAGGAGGTCTTGAGCGGCTGCACGATGCCGTCGAACCCGATGGCCTTGAGCTTGCCGGCATCGAGGCTCAGGTTCTCGGCGCCCCAGCGGACTTCCTCGCCGGTCACCACGCGCTTGCCGTACTTGCCCTGCGCGCTCTTGATGGACTCGACGAGCAGCATCGCGGAGATGAGGCCGCGGTTGTACATCACGCTGCCGACCTCCTCCTTCTTGGCCGAGGTGCCCTTGCCCTTGTCGTACAGGACCTTCATCAGGTCCTTGTGGACCGGGCGGTCCTTTTCGCTGGAGTGGCCCAGCGTGATGCTGTTGTAGCCCTTGGCCGCGGCTTCCGCCGGCAGCACGTCGGGTTCCCCCCCGGACCACCAGCCGCCGAAGATCTGCAGGCGCGGGTAGGAAACCGCGATCGCCTCCTTGATGGAGGTCGAGTTCATGACGCCCCAGCCCCACAGGAAGACGTAGTCCGGGCGCTGCTGGCGGACCTGCAGCCAGGTGGCCTTCTGCTCCACGCCGGGGTGCGTGACCGGCAGCTTGAGGAAGGTGAAGCCGTGCTTCTTGGCGTGCTCCTCGAGGGCCGGGATCGGCTCCTTGCCGTAGGGCGAGTCGTGGTAGACCAGCGCGATCTTCTTGCCCTTGAGGCTGCCTTTCTTGGCCACGTGCTGGATCAGCATGTCGGCCGCGTCCCAGTAGGTGCCGAGGAACGGGAAGTTCCAGGCGAAGACGCTGCCGTCGACGGAGTCGGCGCGGCCGTAGCCCGTGGTCATCAGCACGATCTTGTCGGCGGCCACCTTCTCGGTGAGGGCGAAGGTGATGCCGGTGGACAGCGGGTTCACCGCCACGGGCTTCTTGCTCTTCAGGCGCTCGTAGCATTCGACGCCGCGGTCGGTCGCGTAACCGGTTTCGCACTCCTCGTAGGCGATCTTGATGCCGTTCACGCCGCCGTCGCGCTCGTTCACGAGCTTGAGGTAGTCCACGAACCCGTCGGCCCAGGGTGCGCCGTTGGGCGCGTACGCGCCGGTGCGGTAGACCAGCACCGGGACGAAGATCTCATTGGCCTGCGCCATCGCATCCTGGGCCGCGCCGAGCGCGCCCGCCACCGCCAGCGCCACCGCCGCGGCCTTCACTTTCAGCGTCTGATTCATCTCCATCCTCCTTTTGTGGGGTGCTGCGGGGTTTCCTACGCCAGCCAAAGGATCCTTGCCGTCAGTGCGGGAAGGGCCAGAGGCGAAGTTTCTCCTTGCCGATCGCCCAGAGCCTCGCGAGCCCGTGCGGTTCGACGATCAGGAAGAACACGATGAGCGCACCGAAGGTCATGAACTCGATGTGCGAGATGAGCGCTGTCGACATGCTGATGCCGAGCCAGCCCGGCAGCTGGTTGAGCATCAGGGGCAGGATCACGATGAAGGCCGCGCCGAGGAAGGAGCCCAGGAGGGCGCCCAGGCCGCCGATGATCACCATGAACAGCAGCTGGAAGGAGCGGTTCACGTCGAAGGCGAGCGGCTCCCACGCGCCCAGGTACACGAACGCCCAGAGCGCTCCCGCCAGCCCCACGAAGAAGGAACTCACGGCGAAGGCGGTGACCTTGGCGTAGAGCGGGCGGATGCCGATCACCTCCGCGGCGACGTCCATGTCGCGCATGGCCATCCAGGAGCGCCCGATGGCCCCGCGCGTGAGGTTGCGCGCCACGAGCGTGAAGACGCAGACGATGGAGAGCACCAGGAGGTACTTCTGGACCGGCGACTCGAAGGTGTAGCCGAAGATGGTGAGCGCGGGGGCGGACACGGAGCCGGAAGGCGCGTAGTTCGTGAACCAGCCGATGCGCGCGAACGCCCAGTCGAGGAAGAACTGCGCCGCAAGGGTCGCAACCGCAAGGTAAAAGCCCTTGATGCGCAGGCTCGGAAGCCCGAAGAGCACCCCCACCACGGTCGCGGCGAGCCCGGCCAGGATGAACACCACGATGAGGTTCAGGTCCGGCAGCCGGATGGCGAGGTTGTATGCGGCGTACGCGCCGACCGCCATGAACCCGCCGGTGCCCAGCGACACCTGCCCGCAGAAGCCCACGAGGATGTTGAGGCCGATCGCCGCGAGCGTGAGGATGAGGAACGGGATCAGGATCGCCCTGAAGAGGTACTCGCTCGCAAGCAGGGGCACGGCGAAGAAGGCGAAGCCCAGCAGCATCAGGACGAAGATCTTGTCCTGGAGGATCGGAAAGAGCTGCTGGTCCGCCTGGTAGGTCGTCTTGTACTGGCCGGCTTCGCGGTAGATCATAAAATTCTCCCTCTCCCTCTGGGCGAGGGTCGGGGTGAGGGTTCCGTCAGGGCTCCCGTGGGAGCGGGCCGGGGTGAGGGCCTCTCAAACACGGTCGATGTGCTTTTCACCGAACAATCCCTCGGGCCGGAAAAGTAGGAAGACGAGCGCCAGCACGTAGGCGAACCAGTTCTCGATGCCCCCGCCGAGGTACGGGCCGAGGTAAACCTCGGAAAGCTTCTCGCCCAGGCCGATGATGAGGCCGCCCACGATGGCGCCGGGCACGGAGGTGAACCCGCCCAGGATGACCACGGGGAGCGCCTTCAGCGCGACGAGCTGCAGCGAGAACTGCACGCCCAGCTTCGAGCCCCAGATGATGCCCGCCACGAGGGCCACGATTCCGGAGACGCTCCACACGATGACCCAGATTCGGTTGAGCGGAATGCCGATCGACTGGGCGGCCTGGTGGTCGTCGGCCACGGCCCGCAGCGCCCGCCCCGTGGGCGTCTTCTGGAAGAAGAGCGCGAGCAGCCCCACGAGCACCGCGGCGATCACCGCGGCGATGACGTCCTCCATGCCCACGAGGATGCCGCCCTCGAAGACGTTTTCCAGGAGGATCTTCGGCTCCTTGGGCATGCCGACGTCGAGCGTGTAGACGTCGCTGCCCCAGATCGTCTGCCCCAGGCCGTCGAGGAAATAGGCGATGCCGAGGGTGGCCATGAAGAGCACGATGCCTTCCTGGTTCACGAGCGGGCGCAGCACGAGGCGCTCGATGAGCCAGGCCACGCCGATCATGATCACGACCGTGACGGCCAGCGCCACGGCGAAGGGCATCTTCTCCATGAGCCGCACGAGCGACAGCGCCGCGAAGAGCACCATGGCGCCCTGCGCGAAGTTGAAGACGCCGGAGGCCTTGAAGATGAGCACGAGCCCGAGGGCCACCAGGGAGTACAGCACGCCCGACATGAGCCCGCCCAGCACAACCTCGATCCACTGCGGCAGCCGGGTGTCCGCGGCGAAGAGCGGCGCCACGGCGCCCGCCGCGAGGATCACGAAAAGCGCGTTGGTCATCCATTTCTGCTGGAAGATGTTCATGGCCTTTCCGTCTGCCGGCTCGTTCCGGGATCTTTCATCGATCGGCTCGTTCCTCGACCATGCCCTAGTGCTTCACGCCGAGGTAGGCGTCGATGACCGCCTGGTTGTTCCGGATCTCGTCGGGCGTGCCGTCTCCGATCATCTTCCCGTAGTCGAGCACCACGACGCGGTCGGAGAGGTCCATGACCACGCCCATGTCGTGCTCGATGAGGACGATGGTCGTGCCGAACTCGTCGTTCACGTC
Organism: Lysobacter sp.; assembly: GCA_023700985.1. Lineage (GTDB taxonomy): Bacteria > Pseudomonadota > Gammaproteobacteria > Burkholderiales > Usitatibacteraceae > FEB-7. Next base: position 1 of record JAMPXV010000036.1, on the reverse strand, counting down.
G
>JAMPXV010000247.1 GCA_023700985.1 Lysobacter sp. | reverse complement strand
TTCATCGCCTCGGAAGCCGACCTCGACGAGATCGTCGGGCGGCTGGCCGGGGCCATCGAGACCGGCACCGCGGCCCTCCGGCGCGCGGCGTAGGTATGTCTTACCGACCCACCAAGAGGAGTCCAACAATGAAGCGAATCACATTCGGCATCGCCTTCGCCGTGGCCACCGCGTTCTCCGCGCCGGTCGCGGTCGCGCAGCAGAAGTTCGTCACCATCGGGACCGGCGGCGTAACCGGCGTCTACTACGCCGCGGGCGGCGCGATCTGCCGCCTCGTCAACAAGGACCGCGCCAAGCATGGCATCCGCTGCTCGGTGGAATCCACCGGCGGCTCGGTGTTCAACATCAACACCATCAAGGCCGGCGAGCTGGACCTGGGCGTCTCCCAGTCCGACGTGATGTACAACGCCGCCAAGGGCGTGAAGCAGTTCAAGGACTCCGGCGCCTACGGCGACCTGCGCGCCGTGATGTCGCTGCACCCGGAACCGTTCACCGTCGTCGCGCGCAAGGAGGCCAACGTCAAGTCCTTCGCCGACTTCAAGGGCAAGAAGTTCAACGTGGGCAACCCCGGCTCCGGCACGCGCGCCTCGATGGAGGAGATCCTCGCCGAGATGAACTGGAAGCTCTCCGACTTCTCGCTCGCCTCCGAGCTGAAGGCCGACGAGCACGGCCCGGCGCTCTGCGACGGCAAGATCGACGGCTTCTTCTACGCCGTGGGCCACCCGTCCGCCAACATCCAGGACCCGACGACGAGCTGCGGCGCCAAGCTGGTGCCGCTCACCGGCCCCGCGGTCGAAAAGATGGTGAAGGACTGGCCCTTCTACGCGAAGGTCACGATCCCCGCCGGCCTCTACCCCAACAACCCGCAGGCCACCGAGACCTTCGGCGTCCTCGCGACGCTCGTGAGCTCGTCGAAAGTGCCCGCCGACAGCGTGTACGCGATCGTGAAGGCGGTGTTCGACAACTTCGAGGAGTTCAAGAAGCTGCACCCGGCGTTCGGGCACCTGAAGGCGGAGGAAATGGTGAAGAACGGCCTGTCGGCGCCGCTGCACGACGGGGCCGCGCGCTACTACAAGGAAAAGGGCTGGATCAAGTGATCGCCTCCCGGCACCAGCCGGGATGACGCTGCGCACGACGGGGTGGGCATTCGCCCGCCCCGTTTTCGCTTGAGGGGGAGGAAGCATGGAAGAAAAGAAGAATCCGGTCGAGCCGAGTGCCGAACTCCAGCAGCTGGTCGCCGACGCCGACACCGGCGGTCGCGCGGCAGCCGGCGCGGTGGGCAAGCTCATACTCTTCGTGGCCGTGGGCTGGTCGTGCTTCCAGCTCTGGTACGCCTCGCCCATGCCCTTCGTGCTGGGCTGGGGCATCCTCAACGACACCGAGGCGCGCTCGCTGCACCTGGGCATCGCGCTCTTCCTCGGGTTCCTCTGCTATCCCGCCTTCAAGCGCTCCACCCGGGCGAGCGTGCCCTGGTACGACTGGGTGCTCGCCGTCGTGGCCGCCTTCGCCGGCTCGTACTTCCTGTGGTTCTACGCCGATCTCGCCACGCGCCCCGGCATCCCCAACATGCAGGACATCGTGGTCGCCTGCACGGGCCTGGTGCTGCTCCTGGAGGCCACGCGCCGCGCGGTCGGCACGCCGATGACGGTCCTCGCCGTCGTGTTCCTCGGCTACATCATGCTCGGCCAGTACATGCCCGAGGTGCTCTCGCACAAGGGGGCGTCGCTCGAGCGCATGCTCTCCCACCAGTGGCTCACCACCGAGGGCGTCTACGGCGTGGCGCTGGGCGTGTCGTCCTCCTTCATCTTCATCTACGTGCTCTTCGGGTCCCTCCTCGACCGCGCGGGCGCGGGCAACTACATGATGCAGGTGTCGATGGCGCTGCTGGGCCACATGCGCGGCGGCCCCGCCAAGGTGGCGGTGGTGTCCTCGGGCCTGAACGGCCTGATCTCCGGCTCGTCGGTCTCCAACGTGGTCTCCGGCGGCATCTTCACCATCCCGCTCATGAAGAAGGCGGGCTACGGCGGCGTGAAGGCCGGCGCCATCGAGACGATGAGCTCCGTGAACGGCCAGATCATGCCGCCGGTGATGGGCGCGGCCGCGTTCCTCATGGTGGAGTACGTGGGGCTCACCTACGCGGAAGTCTGCAAGCACGCCTTCCTCCCGGCGACCCTCTCCTACATCTCGCTCTTCTACATCGTGCACCTGGAGGCGCTCAAGCTCGGGCTCGAGCCCTTCGCGCCGGGGCGCATCCGCGGCGCGCGCGAGCGCCTCGTCGGCTGGGGCCTCGGGCTCTCGGGGACGATTGCGGTGCTCTGCGCGATCTACTTCGTGGCCGAGGCGGCCAAGAACCTGCTCGGGGAATCGGCGCCGTGGGTGCTCGGGTTCCTCCTCGCCGCGCTTTACGTGTGGTGCCTGCGCGTGGCCGCGCGGTGCCCCGACCTGCCCCAGCACATCGACGTGAAGAACCCCGTCCTGCCCGAGACCTGGCCCACGGTGAAGGCCGGGATGCACTTCCTCATCCCCTTCGGCATGCTCATCTGGTGCCTCATGATCGAGGAGCTCTCGCCCGCCCTCTCGGCCTTCTGGGCGACGATGACGCTTCTCGTGCTCATGGTGACGCAGCGCCCCCTCACCGAGTTCTTCCGCGGCCGTCCCATCGCCGTGCGCGAGATCGTGGACGGCCTGCGCGAGGTGTTCCTCGGCTTCAACGACGGCGCGCGCAACATGATCGGCATCGCCATCGCGACCGGCACGGCGGGCATCATCGTCGGCGGCATCACCCTCACGGGGCTGGGCCTGCGCATGACCGAGTTCGTCGAGTTCGTGTCGATGGGCAACGTGCTGGTCATGCTGCTCTTCACCGCCTTCGTGTGCCTCGTGCTCGGCCTGGGCGTGCCCACGACCGCGAACTACATCCTGGTGGCGACCCTCATGGCGCCGGTCATCGTGGAGCTGGGCGCGCAGTCGGGCCTCGTGATCCCGCTCATCGGCGTGCACCTGTTCGTCTTCTACTACGGGATCATGGGCGACATCACGCCACCGGTGGGGCTGGCGAGCTTCGCGGCGGCCGCCATCTCCGGCGAGGACCCCATCCAGACGGGCATCCAGGGTTCCGTGTACGCGCTGCGCACCGTCATCCTGCCCTTCGTCTGGATCTTCAACCCGCAGCTCCTGCTCATCGACGTGCACGGCTGGTTCGAGCTCGTGCTGGTGGTGGTCTCCGCCACCGCGGCTTCGCTGATCTTCGCGGCCGCGACGATCGGCTGGTTCCAGGCCAAGAGCCGCTGGTGGGAGTCGGGCCTGCTGCTGCTCGCGGTGTTCATGCTCTTCCGGCCCAACTTCTTCATGGACAAGCTCTACGCGCCCTGGGAGGCGAAGCCCGCGAAGCAGCTCTACGCCATCACGAAGGAGCTTGCCGAGGGCCAGAACCTCGTCATCGTCCTGCAGGGCACGAACATCGAGGGCGACGACATCACCAAGACGGTATCCGTGCAGCTGGGCAAGGAAGAGGAGGCGCGCAAGCGCCTGGCGGCCTCCGGCGTCACCTTCACCGTGCTGGGCGACGAGGTTCGCGTCGCCACCGTGAAGTTCGGAAGCCGCGCCAGGCGCGGCGGCTTCGAGCAGGGGTGGGTCGTGAAGGAGGTCAAGGTGCGCTCCCAGGCACCCTCGGAGCACTGGGTGTTCATCCCCGCCTTCGCGGTGATCGGCTTCGTCTTCTTCCTGCAGCGCCGGCGCTCCGGGCCGTCCGGCGCGATACCGGCCGCGGCCTAGGGGCGGCGCAGGCCGCCCCCGGGCCGGGAATTCACTTCACGGAGAACTTCTTCGTCCCCGCAGGCTTGTCGTCCACCGACACGGCGACTTCGTAGTCGCCGAGCGGCCATCCGTCGGGCTTCGCCACGTGGAACTCGTGCGTCGCGGGCCCGGTGGCGTTGACCGTCATCGAGTCCTCCTTCACCACGGCCGTCTGGCCGTCCTTGGAATAGGTCCACTTCGCCTTGAGCGTGGCCGTTCCCGAGCCCGTCGTGTCGATGGAGGCGTAGAACGTGTCGCCCTTCGCGAAGCTGTCCGTGGCGGCGGTGACCTTCTTGTCGGCGCCGATGGCCTTGCCGACCGAGACGGCGGATACGGCAACGCCTGCCGGCGCGGGCGCAGGGGCCGCGGTGGGCGCAGGCGCCGGAGCGGGCTTCGGAGGCTCTTCCTTCTTGCCGCAGGCGGCAAGGGCGACGGCGAAGGCAGTGATGAAGGCGAATGCGAACTTCGAACGCATGATGGATGCTCCTGGGGTCGTTTGCGGGGGGCGGGCGGGGATCACTTCGGCGGGATCTTCAGCTTCTGCCCGGGATAGATCTTGTCGGGGTCCTTGAGGATGTCCTTGTTGGCCTCGAAGATGCGCCTCCAATCGTTGGCGTTGCCGTACTCGCGCTTGGCGATCTTCGACAGGCTGTCACCCGATACGACGGTGTAGACCTTGTTCGCGGTCGAGCTGGAACCGCCCTTCACGTTCGAGAAATCCGGCATGTCGTCGCTCAATTTGCTCTCCTGGAGTTCGGTGAAGTCCCG
>JAMPXV010000246.1 GCA_023700985.1 Lysobacter sp. | reverse complement strand
CGTGGGAGCCGGAGGTCTGGGCCTGGGCCTGGCCGAGGCCGAGGGCGATCACGCCGGCCAGCGCCGAGCGGATGAGGGCACGCTTCGAATTCATGGGGTCTCCTGGAAACGGGGGCGCTAGAGGGGGCCCCGGCAGGGCACGAATGATAGCACCGGGCCGGGAGGAGCCGCCCCGGCCCCTTTTTAGTTGGGGGAGCGCCGCCTACAATAGCGCCCACCTCCACCCTCCACCGAGCCCAAGAAGACCCACATGCCCCCCAAGCTCTCCTCCGCGCAGAAAGCCGAAGTGCTCATAGAGGCACTGCCCTACATCCAGCGCTTCTACGACAAGACGATCGTGATCAAGTACGGCGGCAACGCGATGACCGACGTCGCGCTGCAGGAGGACTTCGCCGAGGACATCGTGCTGCTGAAGCTGATCGGCATGAACCCCGTGGTGGTCCACGGGGCCGGCCCGCAGATCGGCGCGCTGCTGCAGAAGCTCGGCAAGCAGAGCGAGTTCATCCAGGGCATGCGCGTCACGGACGAGGAGACCCTCGACGTGGTCGAGATGGTGCTGGGCGGGCTCATCAACCAGGAGATCGTCACGCTCATCAACAAGGCGGGCGGCAAGGCCGTCGGCCTCACCGGCAAGGACGGGCACTTCATCCACGCCCGCAAGCTCAAGGTCGCGAGCAAGGAGGACAAGAAGAAGAAGATCGACGTGGGCCTGGTGGGCGAGGTCGTGAGGATCGACCCGGAGATCATCCAGCTCCTGGACGAGCGCGACTTCATCCCGGTGATCGCGCCCATCGGCGCGGACGAGAAGGGCACCGCCTACAACATCAACGCCGACATCGCGGCGGGCAAGCTCGCCGTCACGCTGCAGGCGGAGAAGCTCGTCCTCCTCACGAACACCACCGGGGTGCTCGACAAGGGCGGCAAGGTGATCACCGGCCTCACCGCCAAGAAGGTGAAGGAGCTGATCGACGACGGCACGATCTCCGGCGGCATGCTGCCGAAGGTGGAGTGCGCGCTGGACGCGGTGAAGAACGGCGTGAAGACGGCGCACATCATCGACGGGCGCGTCTCGCACGCCCTGCTGCTGGAAGTCCTCACGGCCGAAGGCGTGGGCACCCTCATCCGCGGCGCGTCGGCCAACCGGGCCGAGCACCGCTAGCCGGCCGGGACTGTCAGAACCATCGCCGGCCGATGCCGGCGATGCCCATGGCGAGCCGCGCGCAACCGTAGGCGACCCAGCCGGCGAGGCGCGCGATCCATGGGCGGCGGCGCCAGAGCAGCCGCCGCACGGGTCTCGCGCCGTGATGTATCTCGTGGTCGATCGACGCGCGCACCTCCCGCGCGAAGGACTCGCTGTAGACCGCCACGTTGGCCTCGCGCGCGAGCACCAGGCTGAAGGGATCGAGGTTGGACGAGCCCACCGTGGCCCACCTTCCGTCGATGCTGGCCGCCTTGGCGTGCAGCTCGCTGCTCCCGTACTCGTAGATCTCGATGCCGTGGTCGAGGAGCGCCCTGTAGAGGACGCGGCTCGCGTGCTGGAACACGCGGTGGTGCGACCAGCCCTGCACCACGATGGCCACGCGCACGCCCCGCCCGGCCGCCTCCATGAGCGCATGGCGCACCCGCCATCCCGGCATGAAGTACGCGCAGGCGACGAAGATCTCGCGGCGGGCGCCCCTGATGGCCTCGAGGTACATCGCCTCGATGTCGTGGCGGTGGCGGAAGTTGTCGCGATGGACGAAGGCGGCCGTCGTGTCGCCCGCCGGCCCCGGATGGACCTCCGGCGGGAGGAAGCCGGGGCGGCGTTCCTTGCCCGACAGCGCCGCCTCGAGCCACCACAGGCGGTGCACCACGGGATAGATCTCCGCCAGCAGCGGCCCCTCGACGCGCACCGCGTAGTCGTAGCGCGGGGCCGGCCGGCCGTGGCCCGAGTGGTCGTCGAGGATGTTGATGCCGCCGACGAAACCGACCCGGGCGTCCACGAGCGCGATCTTGCGGTGCAGGCGGCGCAGGCGGCTGCGCCGGAAGCTCGGCAAGCCCCGCTCGGGCCGGAAGCGCTGCACCACCACGCCCGCGAGCCGCAGGTCGACGACGAACTCCGGGGCGAGCTCCCGGGACCCGAAGCCGTCGATCATGAGGCGGACGTTCACGCCGCGCCGCGCCGCGCGCTTCAGGGCCTCGCCCACGGCACGCCCGGCCCCGTCGTCGGCGAAGATGTAGGTCTCGATGCGCACGTCGTCGGACGCCGCGTCGATGGCGGCGAGGAGGGCCGGGAAGAACTCGGCGCCGTTGCGCAGGAGCGTCACGCGGTTGCCGTGAACCAGCTTCACCCGGCCCCCGGGGCGATCGTCAGCGAAGCAGCCTCGCGGCGAGCGCCGCGTGGTCGGAGAGGCGCGACCAGGGGCCGCCGGCGAGCCGCTGCGTCGCGCCCACGGTGAGTCCGCGCACGTAGATGCGGTCGAGCTTGAGGAACGGCAGGCGCGCGGGGAAGCTGCGCGCGTGGCGCCCCAGCGAGCTCTCGAACACCTCGGCGAGACCCAGCTCGCGCCCGAGGAGCGCGGTCGCCGTCCCGCGCCAGTCGTTGAAGTCGCCGGCCACCACGAGGGGCGCGCCATCGGGCACCGAGTCGCGGATCCGGTCGCACAGCCATTGCAGCTGGAAGCGCCGGCTCCTCGCCCACAGGCCGAGGTGGACGTTGATGCAGTGGAGCGGCTCCGTCCATCCCGGCACGGCCATCTCGCAATGCAGGAGCCCGCGGCTTTCCATGGCGTGGTGGGAAATGTCCACGTTCTCGGACTTGAGGATCGGGTAGCGGCTCACGATGGCGTTGCCGTGGTGGCCGTCCAGGTAGGTGGCGTTCATGCCGTAGACGGAGTGCGCGCCTTCCTGGGTCAGGAAGTCGTGCTGGGAACCCTCCGGCCACGCGAGATGCCGGCGGGAATGCCGGACGTGGGCCCCCTGGACCTCCTGCAGGAAGACCACGTCCGGGGCCAGCGCGTGCAGGCTATCGCGGATCTCGTGCACGACCAGCCGGCGGTTGAGCGCGGAGAGGCCCTTGTGGATGTTGTAGGTGACCACGGTGAGTGCCGGGTCGGCGACGGTCTTCATGGCGCGGGACGGGCAGGAGCGAGCGCTGCGTCCTTCTCCGGAAGCATCAGTATCGCCTGCCGGTTGCTCCAGGAGAACACCTCCCCGGCAGCCTCCCGCCAAGGGAGCCACCGGTAGCGCAGGTGCTCGGCGGGGGCCAGCGCCACGTCGACGCGCCCCGGCACGCGCAGGCCGAACACGTGCTCCGTGTTGTGCGTCACGCCGGGCGCGTAGCGATGGCGCCAGATGGCGAAGATCTCGTAGACGCTGGACACCTGCCAGTCGTGCAGCGCGTGCCGGGTCGCGTCGATCCCGGTTTCCTCGCGGACCTCGCGGGTGGCCGTCTGCAGGAGGGTCTCGCCGGGATCCTGGCTTCCCGTGACGCTCTGCCAGTAGCCGGGGCGATCCGCCCGCTCGATGAGGAGCACGTCGAGCCGCGGGGTGTACACCACCACGAGCGTCGAGACCGGGATCTTGGGGGTCTTCTCCAACCGGTCAGGCCCGCATCCGGGAAACCACGGCGCCGGCGCCGGAGAAGAAGGCGTGCGGCATGTCCTTCGTGCGATGCAGGGCCACCGGCGTGCCCAGCCGGCCGACGGCGATGAGCCCCACGTCCGCGTCGAAGTCCTCGCCCATCCTGCCCAGGACGGCTGCCACGGCGTCGGCGAGGCTCGCGCCTTGCTCGACGCGCTCGGAGATCGCGCGCGTGGCGAGCGAGCGCAGCACGAACTCGCCGGTGCCGGTCGCCGAGGCGGCGACGTGGGGCGAAGCGTAGTTGCCCGCCCCGGGGAAGGGCGAGTCGCCCACGCGGCCGACCATCTTGAGCGTGACTCCGCCGGTGGAAGTCGCCGCGGCAAGCACGCCCTGCCCGTCCACCGCGGCCGCGCCCACGGTGCCGCCGGCGTATTCCGGGTGGTCCTTCAGGAAGCGCCGCATCTTGAGGGCGTGCTCGCCCAGCACGTCGTCGATGCGGTTCCTCTTGTCGAACCAGTCGGCGCGGCGCTCGGGCGTGACCGGGTCGTGGTCCGGGAACCCCATCACGCGCGCGAAGCGCTGCGCGCCGTCGCCGGTGAGCATGACGTGGTCGGTTTCCTCCATGACCTTTCGCGCCACGAGGACGGGGTTGCGCACGCGCTGCAGCCCGCACACGGCGCCCACCCTCGCCTCGCGGCTCTCCATCACGCAAGCGTCCAGCTCGCAGAAGCCGTCGAAGTTCAGCACCGCGCCGGTGCCCGCGTTGAAGATGGGATTGTCCTCGAGCATCACGACGGTCGCGCAGACGGCGTCGAGCGCGCGGCCGCCACCCGCGAGGATCGCCCGCCCCGCCTCCACCGCGGCGCGCAGGCCCTCGGTCGCGTCGTCGTCGGAGCCGGGGCGCCACCTGCCGGCGCCGCCGTGGGCGATGAGGGCGATCGTCATGCCGGGCCTGCGGCGCTGCGCAGCTTGATGTGCAGGTCGCGCAGCTGCCGTTCGGTCACCG
>JAMPXV010000035.1 GCA_023700985.1 Lysobacter sp. | reverse complement strand
GCGTTGGTCGTCATGACGATCACGACGTTGCGGAAGTCGGCCTTGCGGCCGTTGTTGTCCGTGAGCGTGCCGTGGTCCATCACCTGCAGCAGGATGTTGAAGATGTCCGGGTGCGCCTTCTCGATCTCGTCGAGGAGGAGCACCGAGTACGGGTGCTTCGTGATCGCCTCGGTGAGGAGGCCGCCCTGGTCGAAGCCCACGTAGCCCGGGGGCGCCCCGATGAGGCGCGAGACCGCGTGGCGCTCCATGTATTCCGACATGTCGAAGCGCACGAGCTCCACGCCCATGATGAAGGCGAGCTGGCGAGCGACCTCGGTCTTGCCCACGCCCGTGGGCCCCGAGAAGAGGAACGAGCCGATCGGCTTCTGGGGGTTGCCCAGCCCGGAGCGCGCCATCTTGATGGCGGCCGACAGCGCCTCGATGGCCGCGTCCTGGCCGAACACCGTCGCCCTGAGGTCGCGGTCCAGGTTCCTCAGCTGCGTGCGGTCGTCCGAGGAGACGCTCCTCGTCGGGATGCGCGCGATCTTGGCGATGATCTCCTCGATCTCGGGCTTGCCGATCACCTTCTTCTGCTTCGACTTGGGCAGGATGCGCTGCAGGGCGCCCGCCTCGTCGATGACGTCGATGGCCTTGTCGGGCAGGTGCCGGTCGTTGATGTAGCGGGCGGCGAGCTCGGCGGCGGTGGTGAGCGCGTTGGCGGTGTACTTCACCCCGTGGTGCGACTCGAAGCGCGACTTGAGGCCGCGCAGGATCTCCACCGTCTCCTGGATGGTCGGCTCGTTCACGTCGATCTTCTGGAAGCGCCGCGAGAGGGCGTGGTCCTTCTCGAAGATGCCGCGGAACTCGTTGTAGGTCGTCGCGCCGATGCACTTGAGCGCGCCCGACGAGAGCGCCGGCTTGAGGAGGTTGGAGGCGTCCAGCGTGCCCCCGGAGGCGCTCCCGGCGCCGATGAGGGTGTGGATCTCGTCGATGAAGAGGATCGCGTTCGGGTTCTCGACCAGCTGCTTGAGAACCGCCTTCAGGCGCTGCTCGAAGTCGCCGCGGTACTTGGTGCCGGCGAGGAGCGCGCCCATGTCGAGCGCGAAGACCTGCGCCTTGGCGAGGATCTCGGGCACCTGCCCGTCGACCACGCGCCGGGCGAGCCCCTCGGCGATGGCGGTCTTGCCCACGCCGGCCTCGCCGACGAGCAGCGGGTTGTTCTTGCGGCGGCGGCAGAGGATCTGGATGACGCGCTCGAGCTCGTGCTCGCGGCCGATGAGCGGGTCGATCTTGCCGTCGACCGCCAGCTGGTTGAGGTTCTGGGTGAAGCTCTCCAGCGCGCCGCCGGCGCCCGGGGCCTCCTGGGTCTCCTCGGCGCCATCGCCCTCCTCGCGCGCGCCGGACTGCGGGTTCTTGGTGATGCCGTGGGAGATGAAGTTCACGACGTCCAGGCGCGAGACGCCCTGCTGGTGCAGGAAGTAGACGGCGTGCGAATCCTTCTCGCCGTAGATCGCGACCAGGACGTTGGCGCCGGTGACCTCCTTCTTGCCCGAGGACTGGACGTGCAGGATGGCGCGCTGGATCACCCGCTGGAAGCCGAGCGTGGGCTGGGTGTCCACCTCGCCCGTGCCGGCGACGGTGGGCGTGTGCTGCATCACGAAGTCGGAAAGGGCCTTCTTCAGCTCGTCGATCTTCGCCGCGCAGGCCTTCAGCACCTCGGAGGCGGAAGGGTTGTCGCACAGCGCGAGAAGCAGATGCTCCACGGTGATGAACTCGTGGCGCTTCTGGCGGGCCTCGACAAAGGCCATGTGCAGGCTGACTTCCAACTCCTGGGCGATCATGTTTCCTCCATCGCGCACTGCAGGGGATGCTGGTGCTGGCGCGAATATTGAACCACCTGCTCCACTTTCGTGGAGGCCACGTCCCGCGGGTAGGTGCCGCACACGCCTTTGCCCTCGGTGTGCACTTTGAGCATCACCTGGGTGGCTTGTTCCCTCGGAAGCGAAAAGAACGTCTGCAGCACCTCCACCACGAACTCCATCGGCGTGAAGTCGTCGTTGTACATGACGACCTTGAACATCGGCGGCGGCTTGACCTTGGCCGCGCTCGGCTTGAGCAGAGTGGAGCCGTGGGACTTGCTGGGCATGCCTTGGGCGTTTGGATGGCGGCGGGCGCTGGTTCGTTTTACTCCCGACCAATATGGGCAAAGGGCGGGGGTTTTTCAAGACCCCGCCCATTCTATTGACTTGCGCGGGCCGCGGGGTGTAAAAGGCGCGTTGGAGTTTGGCTTCAAGGATTTCGCATCGCTTCCACGCGACTTGCGTGCCTCGATCCGAACGATGTGCGGGCCTCCACCCGTTTTTCCAAGAGGTATGCAAGCGAATGGCAACCGGTACCGTCAAGTGGTTCAACGATGCGAAGGGCTACGGGTTCATCACGCCGGATGACGGCAGCGAGGATCTCTTTGCCCACTTCTCGGCCATCCAGATGCAGGGTTTCAAGACCCTCAAGGAAGGCCAGAAGGTCTCCTTCGACGTGACGCAAGGCCCCAAAGGCAAGCAGGCGTCGAACATCCAGGCCGCCTAAGAGCCGACTCGCCCCCTTGAAAAGCCCTCGGGGTTCGCGCCCCGGGGGTTTTTTTACATGTCGCGGCTGATCCTTCTCAACAAGCCCTTCGGCTTCATCTGCCAGTTCAGCCCGTCCGGGCAGCGCCCCACCCTGGCGGGCCTGGTGCCGGTGCCGGGCGTGTATCCGGCGGGCCGGCTGGACACCGACAGCGAGGGGCTCCTGGTCCTCACCGACGACGGGCGGCTGCAGGCGAGGATCGCCGACCCTCGCCACAAGCTCGAGAAGGGTTACTGGGTCCAGGTGGAGGGGACGCCGGAGCCCGCCGCCCTCGAATCCCTGTGCCGCGGCGTCGACCTCGGCGACTTCGTGACCCGCCCCGCCCGGGTGGCCGTGATCGCGGAGCCGGGCGGCCTCTGGCCCCGCGATCCCCCGATCCGCGTGCGCCGGGCCATCCCGACGGCCTGGCTGGACATCCGCATCCGGGAAGGGCGCAACCGCCAGGTGCGGCGGATGACGGCCCGGGTGGGACTCCCGACGCTGCGCCTGGTGCGCCACCAGGTCGGCCCCTGGAGCCTGGCGGGACTTCTTCCCGGCCAGTGGCGGGAAGCGCCGGCGGCCCTCTGACCCGGCCCCGTCGGCCGGCAAGTCAACCACGACCGGCCCTGCCGCGTTAAATTCCCGGACCGGCGCGGTATTCCAGCCCGGCCAATAAAATGATCCCCCAACTCCACGCAAAGGAATCGACGCAATGAAGAAGCTTTCCGCACTGGTCGCTGCAGTCTTCGCCTCCGTTTCGCTGGGCGCGTTCGCCCAGGCGCCCGCCACGCCCGCCAAACCCGCCACGCCCGCCAAGCCCGCCGCGTCGACCCCGGCTGTGCCCGCCACCCCGGCGACCCCGTCCGCCAAGGCCGAGGCCCCCGCCAAGGCCGATGCGAAGGCTGCCGAAGCCCCGAAGGCCGCCGAGAAGTCGGTGAAGAAGGAAGAGAAGAAGTCGAAGAAGAAGGCGAAGAAGGACACGAAGACCGAAGCGCCGAAGTCCTGATTCGCGCTTTTCCGTCCGCAAGGCGAAGGCAGGGCTTCGGCCCTGCCTTTTTTCATGTCGCCCGCGCCGCCGTTTTTCCCGCAAGATTACCCCCCATGAAGATCGTCGTCGGGCTCTCCGGAGGTGTCGATTCGGCCGTCGCCGCGCTGCTGCTCAAGCGCGAGGGGCACGAAGTCGTCGGCCTGTTCATGAAGAACTGGGAGGACGACGACGACGGCGAGTACTGTTCGACCCGCCAGGATCTCGTCGACGCGGTCTCCGTGGCGGACCGCGTGGGGATCGAGGTCGAGGCGGTGAATTTCGCGGCCGAGTACCGCGAGCGCGTCTTCGCCAGCTTCCTCGCGGAATACCGGGCGGGCCGCACACCCAACCCGGACGTGCTGTGCAATGCCGAGATCAAGTTCCGGGCGTTCCTCGACCACGCGATGGCCCTGGGCGCCGAGCGCATCGCGACCGGCCACTACGCGCGCGTCGAGGAGACAGGCGGCGCGTACCGGCTGCTCAAGGGCGCGGACCCGGGCAAGGACCAGTCGTACTTCCTGCACCGCCTGACGCAGGCCCAGCTCTCGCGCTCGATGTTCCCGGTGGGGCACCTGCGCAAGTCGCGCGTGCGGGAGATCGCCCGGGAAGCCGGGCTTCCCAACCACGCCAAGAAGGACTCGACGGGAATCTGCTTCATCGGCGAGCGGCCGTTCCGCGAATTCCTCTCGCGCTACCTGCCGCGCGAGCCGGGGCCGGTCGTCACGCCCGGGGGCGAGCGGCTCGGGGAGCACCAGGGGCTCATGTACTACACGCTGGGCCAGCGCCAGGGCCTGGGCATCGGCGGCCGCCGCGGCGGCGACGGCGCGGCGTGGTACGTCGCGGCCAAGGAACTGGCCACCAACACCCTCGTGGTCGTTCAGGGTCACGACGACCCCCGCCTCTTCTCGTCCCGCCTGCGGGCCCAGGACGCGAGCTGGGTGTCGGGCTCACCGCCCGGCGGGGGCGAGCCCCTGGGCGCCAAGACCCGCTATCGGCAGGCGGACGCACCCTGCCGGTTCGCCGCCGACGGCGAGAAGGCGTTCACGCTGGAATTCGGCGAGCCGCAGTGGGCCGTGACCCCGGGGCAGTCCGCGGTGCTCTATCGGGGCGAGGAATGCCTTGGCGGGGGCGTGATCGCCTGAGCGCGGGCCGGACGGGAGCCCGACCTTCGAACCGGGAAATTCAGCCCTGCGGGCGGGTGGTGGCGAACGACGGCCGCGATTCGAGCCGCTCGATCCATCGCCCGAGGGCCGCGTGCCGCGACCGCCAGGCGATCTCCGGCATGCGGAACTCCAGCCACAGCAGCGCGCAGGCGCAGGCTACGTCGCCCAGGGAAAGGGTGTCGCCGCGCAGGAAGGCCTTGCCGCCCAGCTCGCGCGCCAGCGCCTCGATGCCCGCATCCACCTTGCTGCGCTGCCGGTCGATCCACGACGGGTCCTGCCGGGCCGGGTCGCGCTTGCGTTCCAGGAAGATCGCGAGGCCCGCGTCGGTGATCCCGTCGCCCAGCGCCTCGTCGCGGCGCACGCAGGCGCGCTCGAGCCCGGAGGGCGGGATGAAGGACGGGGCGCCGAGCGGGTCGAGGTACTCGGCGATCACCACCGAGTCGTAGAGGCAGGTGCCGTCGTCCAGCACCAGGACGGGAATCTTGTTGAGCGGGTTGTACCGCGGCACGGTCGTGCCGGCGTTCCAGGCGCTTTCCTCGACGAACTCGAAGGCGAGCTGCTTTTCCGCGAGAAGCACGCGGATCTTGCGGGCGTAGGGGCTGGTCTTCGAGGCGACGAGCTTCATCGGGAAACCTCATCGGGGCGGCGGGGGCCGAGTATAGCACCGGGGTCCCGGCGGCCGCCCGCCGCGGGCCGCGTGATAATATCGCGCCACGGTTCCGAACATGTCCCACGCCCTCACAGCCCTTTCGCCGCTCGACGGGCGCTACGCCTCCAAGACCCGCGCGTTGCAGGACCACTTCAGCGAGTTCGCGCTGATCCGACTGCGCGTGCGCATCGAGATCGCCTGGCTCAAGGCGCTCGCGGCGGAGCCCGCCTTCGACCTCCTGCCCGCCTTCTCGGCGGACACCATCGCCGAGCTCGACCGCGTCGCCGCCTCCTTCGGCGTGGCCGACGCCGAGCGCGTGAAGGCCATCGAGGCGACGACCAACCACGACGTGAAGGCAGTCGAGTACTGGCTGCGCGAGACCTTCCGCGGCAACGCGGAGGTCGCCGCGGCAGGCGAGTTCATCCACTTCGCCTGCACCTCCGAGGACATCAACAACCTCTCGCACGCCCTCATGGTGCGCGGCGGCCTCGACGGCGTGATCCTGCCCGCCATCGACGCGATCGCGGCGCGCCTGGACGAGCTCGCGCGGATGCACGCCGGCCTCGCCATGCTCTCGCGCACCCACGGTCAGCCGGCCACGCCGACCACGCTCGGCAAGGAGATGGCCAACGTGGCCTGGCGCCTCAAGCGCGCCCGGCTCGCGGCCTCCGCCGTGGAGATGCTGGGGAAGGTGAACGGCGCCACCGGGAACTTCAACGCCCACGTGGTCGCCGCGCCCGCCATGGACTGGCCCGGCTTCGCGCGGCGCTTCGTCAACGGGCTGGGCATCGCCTACAACCCGCTCACCATCCAGATCGAGCCGCACGACGCGCTTGCGCAGGCCTTCGACGCGCTGGCGAGGCTCAACACGATCCTCGTCGACCTCGACCGCGACGTGTGGGGCTACATCTCGCTGGGCTACTTCCGCCAGAAGGTGAAGGCCGGCGAGGTGGGCTCCTCGACCATGCCCCACAAGGTCAACCCGATCGACTTCGAGAACTCGGAGGGGAACCTCGGCCTCGCCAACGCGCTGCTTCGCCACCTGGCCGAGAAGCTGCCGGTCTCGCGGTGGCAGCGCGACCTCACCGACTCGACGGTGCTGCGCAACATGGGAGTCGCCTTCGGCTACTGCCTGCTGGGCTACGAGGCGTGCCTGCGCGGGCTGGGCAAGCTGGAGGCCAACCCCGCGCGCATCTCCGCGGACCTGGAAGGCTGCTGGGACGTGCTCGCCGAGCCGGTGCAGACCGTCATGCGCGCCCACCGCATCGAGGGCTCGTACGAGAAGCTGAAGGAGCTCACGCGCGGCAAGGGCGGCATCACGAAGGAGGAGCTGCACCGCTTCGTGGCCTCGCTCCCTCTCCCCGACGACGCGAAGGCGCGCCTGCTGGCCCTGACGCCTTCCACGTACATCGGCCTCGCGACGAGCCTCGCGCGCGACAGCTAGGCGCTGCGCACGCCCGCGGGGCGCTCGCCGAGCGTGCCGACGTCGCCGGTGATCTCGCCGCCTTCCTGGACCAGGAGCTTGCCGTAGCGGACCTTGCCGGAGACGCGCCCGGTCGCGTGCAGCACGAGCCGGCCGCGCACCGTGAGTTCCCCCTCGAAGCTGCCACGGATCTCGGCGACCTCGATGTCGGCGGTGCCCTTGAAGGCCCCCTGCTCGGCGATCTGGATGGCGCGGCTCACCATCGTCGCCTCGACGCGGCCCTCGACGACCAGCGTGTCGCAGTCGTCGATCTCGACGCCGCGCAGCTTGATGTTCGGCCCGACGATCAGGCGGGAACCGGTGACCTCCTCCGGCCGGTGGACGGTCTCGGCATTGGCTGCCGGGGTGGCCGGGGCGGCGCGGGGAACCGCGGCAAGCGGCGGCGCCGCGGCGCCGTGGCCGGTGGCCGTTGAACCCGCCGGAGGGCCGGGTACTCGCGGGGCTTCCTTCCGGCCGAACAGTCCGTCTGAGTAACGCATGGCAGTGCTCCTCGTGTCAGGGGTGTCGGGAACCGACGGGACACTGAATCACGATCCGTGCCATGACGGGCCGCGGGCCGGGAATCGAGCATCCATGCGGGTTTGCGGCCGATCGGCGCGCGGGCCGGGCAGCCGCCACCGTCTCCGTCCCCCGACAGCGCAGGCGCCGCGCGGGCGCAAGCGCCTGATTGCATGGGAACCCGCGCTGTCTCTCCCGGGAGACGCCTGTCAACCGGCAGGCGCGCCACCGCGTTTATGGGGCGCGACCGCCGGGAACGGGCTAGAATTTGCCGGCGTCGCCCCCCCACGTCCCCAGGAGAACCCATGAAGAAGCTCATCGCCGCCGCCGCCATCGCGCTACTCGCCGCGACCGGAACGGCCATCGCCAAGGAAGAACCGAAGAAGCCCGCCACCACCGCCGCCGCGCCCGCGAAGGCCGAGGCGATGCTCGACCTCAACACCGCCTCGCGCGACGAGCTCATCAAGCTCAAGGGCGTGGGCGACGCGCGCGCCGACGCGATCATCAAGGGGCGCCCCTACAAGGCCAAGAACGAGCTCGTCGACCGCAAGATCGTCCCCGAGAGCGTCTACAACGACATCAAGGACAAGGTCATCGCCAAGCAGGCCGCCGCGCCGGCGGAAAAGAAGAAGAAAGGCGGCTGCTGACCGGCATCCCGCGGTCGCGCCCGTTGCCGGATGCCCGCGAGGCGACTCGCGGGCATTTTCATTTCCGGGTCACGGCGCGACGGGCTCCTCGCCGTACTGCGGGTTCATGCGGCCCGAGCTGATCCCCATCTTGTTGAGAGCGCTCAGGTAGGCCTTGGCGGAGGCGACGACGATGTCCGTATCCGCCCCCATGCCGTTGACGACACGGCCGTCCCTGGAGAGCCGGACGGTCACCTCCCCCTGCGAGTCCGTCCCGGTCGTGATGTTGTTCACCGAGTAGAGCAGCAGCTCGGTCCCGCTGTGGACCAGCTCCTCGATCGCCTGGAAGGAGGCGTCCACCGGGCCGGCCCCGCGGGCCTCCGCGCGCCCCTCGTGCCCGCCGTCGGAAATCACCACGCGCGCGAACGGCTGCTCCCCCGTCTCGGAATGGGCCACGAGGGAGACCAGCTTGAAGCGCTCCGTCTCGGGCGTCACGCTCTCGTCCGAGACCAGGGCCTGGAGGTCCTCGTCGAAGATCTCGCGCTTCTTGTCCGCCAGCTCCTTGAACTTGGCGAACGCCGCGTTGAGCGCCTCTTCCGAGGCGAGCGTGATGCCGAGCTCCGTCAGGCGGCTGCGGAAGGCGTTGCGCCCGGAGAGCTTGCCGAGCGTCAGGCGGTTGGCCCCCCAGCCCACGTCCTCGGCGCGCATGATCTCGTAGGTCTCGCGGTGCTTGAGCACGCCGTCCTGGTGGATGCCGGACTCGTGCGCGAACGCGTTGGCGCCCACCACGGCCTTGTTGGGCTGGACCGGGTAGCCGGTGATGGTCGACACCAGCTTGCTCGTCGGGACGATCTGCGTGGCGTCGATTCCCGTGCGGCAGCCGAACACGTCCGAGCGCGTCCGCACCGCCATCACGATCTCCTCGAGCGAGGCGTTGCCCGCCCTCTCGCCGAGGCCGTTGATCGTGCACTCCACCTGCCGGGCGCCGTTCATCACCGCCGCCAGCGAGTTGGCCACGGCCATGCCCAGGTCGTTGTGGCAGTGCGTGGACCAGACCGCCTTGCCGGCGTTGGGGACGCGCGCGAGGAGCTCCCGGAAGAGCGAGCCCCAGCGTTCCGGCACGCTGTAGCCGACGGTGTCGGGGACGTTGATCGTGGTCGCGCCGGCCGCGATGGTCGCCTCGAATACGCGGCACAGGAAGTCGACCTCGGAACGGACGGCGTCCTCGGCGGAGAACTCGACGTCGTCCGTGTACTGCCGCGCCTGCTTCACGGCGCGCACGGCGGCCTCGAGAACCTGGTCCTCGCTCATGCGCAGCTTGAGCTTCATGTGGATCGGGCTCGTCGCGATGAAGGTGTGGATGCGGCTGCGCGCCGCCGGCGCCACGGCCTCGCCCGCGCGGCGGATGTCGGTCTCGTTGGCCCGCGCGAGCGAGCAGACGATCGACTCCCTGACCGCCTCGGCGACCGCGCGGATGGCCTCGAAGTCGCCCTGGCTCGCCGCGGCGAAGCCGGCCTCGATCACGTCCACGCGCAGGCGCTCGAGCTGCTTGCCGATGCGCACCTTCTCCTCGCGGGTCATCGAGGCGCCCGGGCTCTGCTCGCCGTCGCGCATGGTGGTGTCGAAAATGATCAGTTGGTCCTGCATGGGTCACTCCGGGAAATGGGATGGAACACAAGCCGTCCCGTCTGCCGGGCGGCACCGCGACTGCCGAATTGTGGGGGGGGATTTTTAGCGCGCGAGGCGCAGCAGCAGGCCGGGGAGGCCCGCCAGGGGGAGGCGAAGCAGGTGGTCGGCGATGCGCGCGACGGAATTCATGCGCCGACTATAGCAATGGCGGCCGGGGCTGGCAACAGGCGCCCGGGGCTCAAGCGCCGGGCGGGTCGCCGATCTCGGTGCCCGACCTGGCGCCGGCGCGGAGCAGCGCGGCGACGATGTCGTGGGAACCGTGCTCCTCGGCGAGGTCCATCGCCGTGAGGCCCGATTCGTCGCGGACGTTCGGGTCGGCGCCCGCGGCGAGCAGCACCGACACGGCCTCCTTGAACCCCATCTGCGCGGCCAGCGCGAGGGCGGTCAGGCCGATCTCGTCGCGGTGGTCCACCGGGGCACCGCGCGCGAGGAGGAGCTCGACGGCCGGCAGGTTCGTCTCCTCGATGGCCACCATGAGGAGCGAACGGCCTCCCCCGTTCACCACCGTGTCGGGCGGCGTCGAGTGCAGCATCCGGGCGAGCGCGGTCACGTCGCCGGCGTCGATCGCGTCGCGGATGCTCTGGTACTGCCTCTCCTTGGCCTCGGACCTCAGGCGCTGCACGGCCCATAGCACGTAGCCCGAGACGCCGTAGGCGACCATGATCCCCCAGAGCACGTGCGAGGGCTCGATCGAGATGAGCAGCAGCGCGACCACGATCACCAGCGTCATCCAGAACGGCACCGCCCGGCGCAGGTTCAGGTCCTTGCCGCTGTAGAAGCGGATGTTCGACACCATCGTCACGCCCGCGTAGACGAGGATCGCCGCGGCGAACCACTTCACCTCGCCGCCCTTCACCTGGTAGTCGTTGAGCACCCAGATCATGCCCGCCACGAGGGCGGCGGCCGCCGGGCTCGGCAGCCCGGTGAACCAGCGCTTGTCGGCCACCGAGAGCTGCGTGTTGAAGCGCGCCAGCCGCAGGGCCGCGCCGACGCAGTAGACGAACGCCGCGATCCAGCCGATGCGGCCCATGTCGCGAAGCGCCCACTCGTACATGACGAGCGCGGGGGCGGCGCCGAAGGAGACCATGTCGGCGAGGCTGTCGTACTCGGCGCCGAACGCGGACTGGGTGTTGGTGAGCCTCGCCACGCGCCCGTCGAGGCCGTCGAGCACCCCCGCGATGAAGATGGCGATGGCGGCGCGCTCGAAGTCGTGGTTCATGCCCTGGACGACCGCGTAGAAGCCCGCGAAGAGGGCGAGCGTGGTGAACAGGTTGGGCAGCAGGTAGATGCCGCGCCGGCGGATCGGCTCCATCAGCGCGGGGCGCGGCTTCCGGGGGGCGTTCATGCGCGCGCGAGTGTCCGGGTTGCCCTCAGCGCCCCGGCAGGAGGGCCAGGACCGTGGAGGTCGCCGAGACCCGGTCGCCGATCGCGACCTTGGGCGTGGAGCCGGGCGGAAGATAGACGTCGACCCGCGAGCCGAAGCGGATGAAGCCGTAGCGCTGCCCGGGGGCGAGCCTGTCGCCGCGGCCGACGTAGCAGAGGATCCGCCGCGCGATGAGCCCGGCGACCTGGACGACGGTGACGTCCTGCCCCGAGGCCATGCGCAGCTGGACGGCGTTGCGCTCGTTGTCGGTCGAGGCCTTGTCGAGGTCCGCGTTCACGAAGAGCCCGGGGAAGTACCACACGTTCTCGACCGTGCCCTCCACCGGCGAGCGGTTCGAGTGCACGTTGAAGACGTTCATGAAGACGCTGATCTTCACCGCGTCGCGGCCCATGTACTCGTCGCGGGCGTTGCCGACCTGGACGATGCGGCCGTCGGCGGGCGCGAGCACGAACCCCTCCCCCTCGGGGACTTCCCGGGGCGGGTCGCGGAAGAACTGCAGGATGAAGACGGCGACGACCCATAACGGCGCCGACCACCACCCGCCGAACCAGGTGACGGCGGCCGCGACCGCGACCGATCCCGCCAGGAAGGGCCACCCTTCGCGGGCGATGATGGGGTGAGGATAGTGCGCCAAGGTGCCTCCGGATTGCGCTTCGCAAGCGCCATTTTACTTCGGCGCGGCCCGCCAAAGCGGGAGGGCCGGGTTTCCCCGGCCCCCGGCACGCTAGTTGCGGCTCTGGTCGACGAGCTTGTTCTTCTTGATCCAGGGCATCATCGCGCGCAGCTTCTCGCCGACCTGCTCGATGGGGTGCTCGGCGAGCAGCCGGCGGCGGGCCTTCAGCGTCGGGGCACCCGCCTGGTTCTCCAGGATGAAGTCGCGGGCGTAGCCGCCATTCTGGATGTGGGCGAGCGCGTCCTTCATCGCCTGCCTGGCCTCGGGCCCGATCACCTTCGGCCCGGTGAGGTACTCGCCGAACTCCGCGTTGTTGGAGATCGAGTAGTTCATGTTGGCGATGCCGCCCTCGTAGATGAGGTCCACGATGAGCTTGGTCTCGTGCAGGCACTCGAAGTAGGCCATCTCGGGGGCATAGCCGGCCTCCACGAGGGTTTCGTAGCCCGCCTTGATGAGCTCCACGATGCCGCCGCAGAGCACGGTCTGCTCGCCGAAGAGGTCGGTTTCCGTCTCCTCGCGGAAGTTGGTCTCGATCACGCCGCCGCGCGTGCCGCCGATCGCGCAGGCGTAGGAAAGCGCCAGGTCCTTGGCCTTGCCCGACGCGTCCTGGTGGACGGCGATGAGCGCGGGCACGCCGCCGCCCTGGGTGTAGGTCGAGCGCACGAGGTGGCCGGGGCCCTTGGGCGCGATCATGATCACGTCGAGGTCGGCACGGGGCTGGATCTGCCCGAAGTGGATGTTGAAGCCGTGCGCGAAGGCGAGGGCGGCGCCCTTCTTGATGTTGGGCTCGATCGACTCCCTCCAGACGGCCGCGTGGTTCTCGTCGGGGAGCAGGATCATGACGAGGTCGGCGCCCTTCACGGCGGCCCCGACCTCCTTCACCTCGAGCTTGGCCTTCTTGGCCTTGTCCCAGGAGGCGCCGTCGGGGCGCAGGCCGACGGTCACCTTCACGCCGGACTCCTTGAGGTTCTGGGCATGGGCGTGGCCCTGCGAGCCGTAGCCGATGATCGTGACCTTCTTGCCCTTCACGAGCGAGAGGTCGGCGTCCTTGTCGTAGTACACCTTCATGTTCGTATCCTCAGATTTGCTGGAAGTGTTCAGGCCTTGAGCACCCACTCGCCCCGGCCGATGCCCGAGACGCCGGTGCGGACGGTTTCCAGGATGGCGCCCTTGTCGAGCGCCTCGAGGAAGGCATCGAGCTTGTCGGTGGTGCCCGTGAGCTCGATGGTGTAGGACTTGTCGGTGACGTCGATGATGCGGCCCCGGAAGATGTCCGCCGTGCGCTTCATCTCCTCCCGGTCCTTCCCGGCGGCGCGCACCTTCACGAGCATCAGCTCGCGCTCGATGTGGCGGCCCTCCGAGAGGTCGACCACCTTCACCACGTCGACCAGCTTGTTCAGCTGCTTGGTGATCTGCTCGACGATCTCGTCGGAGCCCGTGGTGACGATCGTCATCCGCGACATGGTCGCGTCCTCCGTGGGCGCCACGGTGAGCGACTCGATGTTGTAGCCGCGGGCGGAGAAGAGGCCCGCGACGCGCGACAGCGCGCCCGCTTCGTTTTCGACGAGGATGGAGAGGATGTGTCGCATGACTTGGTCTGGAGGGAGGGAGGCGGGGGAAGGCGCCGCGGCGGGGCGGGACTCGCCCCGGCCGGCACCCCGGGGGGCGCTACAGGTCCTCGGCGAGGATCATCTCCGACATGCCCTTGCCGCCGGGCACCATCGGGAAGACGTTCTCGGTCTGGTCGGTGATGATGTCGAGGAACACGAGGCGGTCCTTGAGGGCGAACGCCTCGCGCAGCGCCCCCTCGACGTCGCCGGGCTTCTCGACCTTGATCCCGACGTGGCCGTAGGCCTCGGCGAGCTTCACGAAGTCCGGCAGCGCGTCCATGTAGGACTCGCTGTAGCGGTTGCCGTGGAAGAACTCCTGCCACTGGCGGACCATGCCCATGTAGCGGTTGTTGAGGTTCACGAGCTTCACCGGCAGGTGGTACTGCTTGCAGGTGGAAAGCTCCTGGATGCACATCTGGATCGAGGCCTCCCCCGTCACGCAGGCGACGTCGGCATCCGGGAAGGCGAGCTTCACGCCCATGGCGTAGGGAAGCCCCACGCCCATCGTCCCCAGCCCGCCGGAGTTGATCCAGCGCCGGGGCTTCTCGAAGCGGTAGAACTGCGCCGCCCACATCTGGTGCTGGCCCACGTCGGAGGTGACGTAGGCGTCGCCCCTGGTGACTTCCCAGAGCTTCTCGATCACGAACTGCGGCTTGATGATCGGGGACGCCCGGTCGTACTTGAGGCAGTCCTTGGCCCGCCAGGTGGCGATCTGCGCCCACCACGCGGCCAGCGCCGCGGCATCGGGCTTGTCCTTGCCGGCCTTGACCAGCGCGATGAGTTCCGTGAGGACGTCCTTCACGTGGCCGACGATCGGCACGTCGACGCGCACCCGCTTGGAGATCGAGGAGGGGTCGACGTCGATGTGGACGATCTTGCGGGTCGGGTTGCCGGCGGCGAAGTGCGCGGGGTTGCCGATGACGCGGTCGTCGAAGCGCGCGCCCACGGCCAGCAGCACGTCGCAGTTCTGCATGGCCATGTTGGCCTCGACGGTGCCGTGCATGCCCAGCATGCCGACGAAGCGCTTGTCCGAGGCGGGGATGGAGCCCAGCCCCATGAGGGTGTTGGTGCACGGGAAGTCGAGCAGGCGCACCAGCTCCGTCACCTCGTGGGACGCCTCGCCGAGCACGGCGCCGCCCCCCACGTAGATCATCGGCCGCTTCGCATCCAGGAGGAGCTGCATCGCCTTCTTGATCTGGCCGCCGTGCCCCTTCATCACCGGGCTGTAGGAGCGCAGGTGGACCTTGTCGGGGTAGTGGAAGCGCGCCGTCTGCTGGGAGACGTCCTTGGGAATGTCGACCAGCACCGGGCCGGGCCGGCCCGTGGTGGCGATGTGGAAGGCCTTCTTGATCGTGACCGCGAGCTCGTTCACGTCCTTCACGAGGAAGTTGTGCTTCACGCACGGGCGGGTGATGCCCACCGTGTCGCATTCCTGGAAGGCGTCCTCGCCGATGGCCCGCGTCGGCACCTGGCCGGTGATCACGACCATCGGGATGGAGTCCATGTACGCCGTGGCGATGCCGGTGACCGCATTGGTCACGCCGGGCCCGCTGGTGACCAGCGCCACCCCCGGGCGGCCCGTGGCGCGCGCGTAGCCGTCGGCCGCGTGGAGCGCACCCTGCTCGTGCCGGACGAGGATGTGCTTCACCTTCTTCTGCTTGGAGAGGGCGTCGTAGATGAAGAGGACCGCCCCGCCGGGATAGCCGAATACGAACTCGACGCCCTCCTCCGAAAGGCAGCGGATGGCGATCTCGGCGCCCGTCAGGGTTTCACCGGTTTCCGCGAGCGGAGGGAGCTTGAGTTCCATAAGGTCTTGTAATTCGGGAGGTTTCAAAAGGGGGACCTAGAACATTAGCCGGGAGGGTGGGATTGGTCAAGCCGATTGGCGGGATAAACGGCTTACGCGACCGAAGCGGGCGCCGCGGGGCCGTTTGCTATAGTCGCGGCGTCGCGAACCGGGTTCGCTCCCCGCCTGGCGCGCGGAGCCGGCCCGGCAGCCCGCGGAGGACCCCCTGGCCACCAGAAAAGAACTGTCGGACTTCCTCGCCTCCGCCGAGAAACGCGCCTTCAAGCAGTGCGTGTTCGCGGTCCATGACGATGAGGCGGCGCTCGACATCCTCCAGGAGGCGATGCTCAAGCTCGCCGAGAAGTACTCGGCCCGCCCGCCCGGGGAGCTGCCGCTGCTCTTCCAGCGCATCGTCCAGAACGGCATCCGCGACCACTTCCGGCGCACCAAGGTGCGCTCGGCGTGGACCTCGCTGTGGTCCTCCCTGGGCCTCACGGGCGAGGACGACGACGCCGACCCGCTCGAGACCTTCGAGGTCGAGGAGAACGCGAACGTGCCGGCCTCGCCGGCCGACCGGCTGGAGCAGTCGCAGGTGATGCAGATCATCGAGGAAGCCGTGCAGTCGCTGCCCGAACGTCAACGGCAGGCCTTCCTGCTGCGTTATTGGGAAGACTTCGATGTCAGCGAAACGGCCAAGGCGATGGGGTGTTCGGAGGGCAGCGTGAAAACGCACTGCTCCCGGGCCACCCATGCCTTGGCGAAGACCCTGAGATCAAAAGGCATAACCCTATGAACGAAAAGGACTTTGGCCAGAAGATCCGGCCCTGGCTCGACCGGTCGGCCGGCGAGGTGGGGGAAATGCAGGCCACGCGCCTGCGGGCGGCGCGCCTGCGGGCCATGGACCACTGGCAGGAGCCGGTGCAGCTGCTCGGGCTCGTCACCATCGGCCCCGGGACGGCGCAGACGCTCAAGTACTCGGTCCTCCAGCAGGTGCTGCTCTGGCTGCCCATCGCCATCCTGCTTGCGACGCTGGCGGCCAAGGCGCTCGCCCCCGAGGCCGATCTCGGCGAGCTCGACGCCCAGCTCCTGACCGGCGAGCTGCCGATCGACGCGTTCCTAGACGAGGATTTCGACCAGTGGCTCAAGAACGCCTCGGTCTCCGGCTCCTTCTAGGCGCCCTCCTCGCCTGCGTCTCGCTCGCCGCCATCCCGGCGGAGACGAGGCTCAAGACACCGCAGACTCCGTGGGCGAGCCTGCCGGCCGAGGACCGCGCGGTCCTCGCACCCCTCGCGCCGGACTGGGAGAAGCTGCCCGGCTACCAGCAGCGGCGCCTCATGTCCGCGGCGGCCAAGTACCCGCAGTTGCGCCCCATCCAGCAGGAGCGCTTCCAGGAGCGCATCCGCGACTGGGCCGCGATGACCCCGGAGCAACGCAAGGCGGCCCGCGAGACCTTCAAGGGCCTGAAGAAGCTGCCGCCGTCCAAGCAGCACGAGCTCCGGGAACGTTGGCTGGAGCGTAACGCCGCCCATTCGCCCGAGACCGGGCCCGCACCCCGAACCGGACCGGAGTCTCGCTGACATGGCGGGCGAGGCCGTTCGCGCCCCGGGACTGGCGCGGCGTGCCGCCTGCGCGGTCTACGAAACCCTGATCCTCGCCGCGCTGGTCCTCATCGCCACGTTCCCGTTCCTCGCCCTCGCGGGCGATTCCACCGGCGGGCTGCGCCGGCACCTGCTGCAGGCCTGGGTCGTCTTCGTCGTGGGCGCCTACCTGGCCGGGTTCTGGAGCCGCGGTGGCCAGACGATCGCCATGAAGACCTGGCGGATCCGCCTCGAAAGCGCGGACGGCGGGCCGGTGCCGCTCGGCCGTGCCGTGCGCCGCTACCTGCTGGCCCTGGTGGGCGCCGCGCTGCTGGGCATCGGCTTCTTCTGGGCCCTCGTGGACCGCGACGGGCAGTTCATGCACGACCGGCTCGCGGGCACTCGCCTCGCGGACACGCGGACCGCCGCCGGGAGCCCTCCCGCCTAGCGACGCTCGGCGTGCGCCAGGCCCGCGGCCGCCACGCCCAGGAAGAGAAGCGTCGGCATGCCGGCCGAGAAGGCCGCCGGCCAGTCGTTCAGGAGCCCCACGTGCGAGAAGAGCCGGCCGGAGAAGTGGAAGCCGAGACCCAGGAGGATTCCCAGCACGATCTTCGCCCCGGTGCCCGCCGTGCGCTGCGACTGGATGGCGAACGGGATGGCCAGCACCATCATCACGATGGCCGCGACCGGGTACAGCGCCTTCTGCCACAGCGCGATCTCGTAGCGCGTGGTCATCTGCCGGTTCTCGCGCAGGTGGTCGATGTAGGCCCACAGGTTCAGCACCGACATGCGCTCCGGCACGATCTTGAGGACCGAGAGGATGTCGGGCGTGAGGACCGAGTTCCACACCGACGCGGCCCGGCGCTCCAGCACCGCCCTGTCGCCGTCGAAGCGCGTCACTTCCACGTCCGATAGCGTCCAGCGGCCGCCCTCGTAGGTGGCCTTCCCCGCGCGGCTGATCGAGGCCAGCCGGTAGGCGTCGTCGAACTCGTAGATCCTCAGGTTGAGGAGCCCCGTGTCGGCGGTGACGTCCTGGATGTTCACGAAGCTCCGGTCCTCCTTCACCCAGAAGCCGGAACGGAACTCGCGGGCGACGATCGAGGTGGTGGCCTTCAGCCTCACGCTCTTGGCGGCTTCCTCTGTGTACGGCGTCACGAGCTCGCCCATCGCGAGCGTCACCGCGGCGACGACCAGCCCCGCCCCGCCGACGTGCGCGGCGAGCTGGCGCATCGACAGCCCCGAGGAGCGCATCACCGTGAGCTCCGACTGCTCCGACATCCGCGCGAGCGAGAAGAGCGTGCCGATCAGCGCTGCGGCGGGCAGGAGGACGTAGGCGTGGGACGGCAGCGACAGGAGCACGTAGCCGATCATGACGCCGAGGCGGTAGCCGCCGCGGCCCACGTCGTCCAGCTCGCGCACCAGGTCGAAGAAGCCGAAGAGCGCGAGCAGCGCCGCGAGCACCAGGAGGCTGGTGGCGAGGATCTCGCGCGCGAAGTAGCGGAAGAGCATCGATGGCCCGCTAGCCGCCCTGCAGCACCCTCGCCAGCACGATGATGACGAGGATCCACGCCCAGAGGAGAAGCCCGAATGCGACGAAGGGCACGTGGCGGTCGGGCACGAACCGGGGCGTGATCACGCGCGTGGCGCGGGTGACCGGGCCGGTCACGATGCGGAAGACCTGGTAGATCACGTTCTGCTCGCGCCGCGTGCCGGAGAAGAGCGCGACCAGGCCCTGCCCGATGTAGGCGAAGCCCGCCACCTCTATCACGGCCTTGAGGGCGCGCAGGAAGAATTCTGGTTCCATGGAAGGGGAATGAAAAAGGCCCGCGCCGGAAAGGCGCGGGCCCATTGTGCCACGGAAGGAACGGGTCTCAGGTGCCCTTGGTGTCGATGTCGCCCGTGAGGCTCGGGTAGCGCACGTGGTCCACCAGCTCCTGCACATCCTTCGAGGGCGCCGGGGTCAGGAGGCTCACGATCCAGATGGTGAGGATGCCCACCGGCACGCCGAAGACGCCCGCCGAGATCGGATCGAGGCCGAACCACTTCGTGATCGGTGTCGTGCCGAACCACTGGATGAAGGTGGGATAGGTGTGGACCATGTAGTACAGGCACACGCCCAGGCCCGCGATGATGCCCGCGATGGCGCCCCACTTCGAGGCCCGCTTCCAGAAGATCCCCATCACGAGGGCCGGGAAGAAGGCCGATGCCGCCATCGAGAACGCCGCGCCCACCAGGAACAGGATGTTGCCCGGCTTGAGCGAGGTGACGTACGCCGCGATGACCGCCACGACCAGCAGCAACGCCTTGGCGACCGTGATGCGCATCGTCGGCGAGGCGTTGGGGTTGATCATCTTGTAGTAGAGGTCGTGCGACAGCGCGTTGGCGATCGTGAGGAGAAGGCCGTCGGCGGTCGAGAGCGCCGCGGCCAGGCCGCCCGCGGCCACCAGGCCGGAGATCACGTACGGCAGGCCCGCGATTTCCGGGGTCGCCAGCACGATGATGTCGCCGCCGATGACGATCTCCGCCAGCTGCACGATGCCGTCCTTGTTGATGTCGGTGATGTTGAGCAGCGTCCTGTCCACCGCCTGCCACGCGTTCACCCAGGCTGGCAGCTCCGAGAACTTGGTGCCGACCACCAGCGTGTACACGTCGAACTTCGCCAGCACCGCGAGGGCGGGCGCCGTGAAGTAGAGCAGGAAGATGAAGAAGAGCGACCAGAACACCGACACGCGCGCCTCCTGCACCGAGGGCGTGGTGTAGTAGCGCATCAGGATGTGCGGGAGCGCTGCCGTGCCGAACATCATGCAGAACACGACGCCGAGGAAGTTGAGCCGGCTCGTGTCGCGCGCCTTCTCGTCCTTGCCGGGGTAGGGCGTGGCGTGCGGGAGCGGCGGGCCGGTGCGGCCGGCAGCCGCGCCCTTGTCGGCGGTCCACTTGGCCTTGGCGGCATCGGGCGAGGCCGGGAAGCCCTTGACCGCGGCTTCGGCGGCGTCGAGGTCCGCCTTGGGCGCGTTCGCGGCCCGCAGATCCTCGAGTTTCTTCGTGACGGCGTCCTTCTCGACCTGGTAGGTGGCCGGCAGGCCCTTGATCTTGTCGTCCGCGGCCTTGGCGCGGTCGGCGAAGATCTTGCGGACTTCCTGCTCCTTCGGGTCGCTGGTGAGCTGCTTCTCGCGCTCGGTCAGGCGCTCGAGAACCCCGCCGTACACCGCCTGCGGGATCGGGACGCCCGTGTGCTTCACGGAGAGCCACACCACCGGGATCATGTAGGCCACGATCAGGATGATGTACTGGGCCACCTGCGTCCACGTCACCGCCCGCATGCCGCCGAGGAAGGAGCAGACCAGGATGCCCGCCAGGCCGACGAACACGCCGATGCCGAACTCCAGGCCCGTGAAGCGGCTGGTGATCACGCCCACGCCGTAGATCTGCGCCACCACGTAGGTGAACGAGCACAGGATCGCGGCCATGACGCCGAAGGAGCGGACGATGTTGCCGCCGTAGCGCGCGCCCAGGAAGTCGGGAATCGTGAACTGGCCGAACTTGCGCAGGTAGGGCGCGAGGAGCAGCGCCACCAGCACGTAGCCGCCGGTCCAGCCCATGATGAACGACAGGCCCTGGAAGCCGGTCAGGTAGAGCGTGCCCGCCATGCCGATGAAGGAGGCCGCGCTCATCCAGTCCGCGCCGGTCGCCATGCCGTTGAAGAACGCCGGCACGCGGCGACCCGCCACGTAGTATTCCGCGACCTCCACGGTGCGGCTCATGATGCCGATGCCCGCGTAGAGGAGGATCGTGAACACGAGGAATGTGTAGCCGATCCACTTGGTGGAAAGGCCCATCTGCTCGGCGATCGCGAGCAGGGTCACGAACAGGACGAACCCGCCCGTGTAGAAGGTGTAGTACTTCTTGAGCTGCTGCGTGAAACTCTTCTGGCTGGTGGCCATCAGTCTTCCTCCCCTTCCTGGACACCGTGCTCGAGGTCGTTCTTGCGCATGGCAATCGCGTAGTAGCCGATGATCGCGACGTAGATGATCAGGGACCCCTGCGCGGCCATGTAGAACGACAGCGGCCAGCCGAAGATCTTGATCTCCGCGAGCGGGATGGCGAACCACGCCATCACGAAGGTGGCGACGAACCAGATCGCCAGCAGGACTGCCGTGAGCCTGAGGTTCTTCTGCCAGTAGTCGATGTGTGTCTGCGTCAGTTGCATCGCTTTCCTCCTCGTTGATCGTTGTCCTCGGAACGGCGGGCAGGCCGTCCGGGCCGGTCGAGTTGCCGAAGCCGCCCACGGGTGGGCGCCTGGGCGGCACGGGTCGCCGTCGAAACCTTCGTCAAGGGGGAACAGCCGAGTCCACCGCGACCCGGTCCGGCGTTGCGCGCCCGGCCATCCCTCTTTACGGGGATTGGCGGGGCGCCGCCGTTTGTTCTTCTTGGGTGGCCCTCCTCCTCAACTCGCCGGATGCTAATACCCCTGTCCAGCCCCCCGCAATAGGGGTTAACCCTAACCGGGCTGCCCGCCCCCCGTCCGGTCGGGGGGGCGCGCCCCCAGGGTGGCCTGGACGAGCCCGGCCACGGAGTCGACGGCGAGCTTCTCCATGATGCGGGAACGGTGCGCCTCCACGGTCTTGATGGAGATCTGCATTTCCTCGGCGATCACGCGGTTCACCTTGCCGGCGATCACCCGGTCCAGCACCTCGCGCTCGCGCTGCGTGAGGGTGGCGAGCCGCCCGGCGCGCCCCTTCGCCTGCTCGCGCTCGAGCCGCGCGGCGGCGTCGCGGCGCAGGCAGTCGCGGACCAGCTCGACGATCCTCCGGTAGTCGAAGGGCTTCTCGATGAAGTCGATGGCCCCGCTCTTCACGGCGAGAACCGCGTTGGGGACGTCCGCGCGGCCCGAAAGGAAGATCACCGGCATCTCGATGCCGGCCTCCTTCAGGTACTGCTGCAGGTCGAGCCCGCTCATGCCCGGCATGTAGAGGTCGAGGATGAGGCACCCCGGCGCGCCCGGGCGG
This sequence comes from Lysobacter sp., assembly GCA_023700985.1. Taxonomy (GTDB): domain Bacteria; phylum Pseudomonadota; class Gammaproteobacteria; order Burkholderiales; family Usitatibacteraceae; genus FEB-7. The sequence goes on along the minus strand of JAMPXV010000035.1, from coordinate 134 downwards.
TACGCCTTGAGGAAGGCCTTCGCGTTCGGGAACGCCTCGGTGCGGATGGCATTGCGCTTCATGAGCCAGGTGAGGAGCTCGCGGATCGACTCGTCGTCGTCGATCACGTAGACGATGGGCTCCTGGTCGGGCGT
>JAMPXV010000245.1 GCA_023700985.1 Lysobacter sp. | reverse complement strand
GTGGTGCTGGGGGAGCGCTTCTCGGGGTGGCTCATCTTCGCGATCGCGCTCGGCTTCGGCGGCGTGGCGATGCTGCTGCAGCCCACCTTCGCGGCGGGACAGGAAGGCCCGGCGATGATCGGGCTCCTGTCCGGCGTGATCGCGTCGTGGGCGTACCTCAGCGTGCGCGCGCTGGGGCGGCTGGGCGAGCCCGACTGGCGCGTCGTCTTCTGGTTCGGGGCCGTGGGCACCATCCTGTGCCTCGGCTGGCAGGCGCTCACGGGGACGTTCCACGCCATCACCTGGAGCAACGGCTGGATCCTCGCGGGCGTGGGCCTCACGGGCACCGTGGCGCAGTTCGCCATGACGCGCGCCTACCGGCTGGGCAACACCCTGGTGGCCGGCGCGCTCTCGTACTCGACGATCGTTTTCGCGGCAGTATTCACCTATGCCGTCTGGGGCGACACGCTGACGGCGCTCGCCTGGGCGGGCATGGTCGTCATCGTGGCGAGCGGGCTCGTCGCCATGCGCGTGGAGAAGAAGGACCAAGTGAAGGAGGCCGGATTTGAAAGCTGAACTGCTCGTCTCGACCGAAACGCTGGCGGCGCACCTGGACGACCCCGAATGGATCGTTTTCGACACGCGCCACGACCTCGCCTGGCCGGAAAAGGGCCGCGAGGCATGGAAGGCCGCGCACGTCCCCGGTGCGTTCTTCATGCACATGGACGAGGATCTCTCCGGGAGCAAGACCGGGAAGAACGGCCGCCATCCGCTCCCCGCCATCGCCGACTTCGCCGCGCGCATGAACCGGTGCGGCGTGGCCCCCGGAAGGCAGGTGGTGGTTTACGACGACGGCGGCGGCAGCTTCGCCGTGCGCCTGTGGTGGATGCTTCGCTGGCTCGGGCACGAACGCGTGGCGCTGCTCGACGGCGGGTTCGCCGCGTGGAAGCGCGAGAGCCGCCCCCTCGACGCCGCCGTCCCGGCGCCGCGCGACGGGAGGTTCGAGCCCCGCCCGGCTCAGGGCGCGACGGTCGACACGGCCGCGGTAGCCGCAGGCCTCGGCGGTCCCGGCATGGTCATCCTCGACGCGCGCGCCGCGACCCGGTACATGGGCGAGAACGAGACGCTCGACCCCGTGGCGGGCCACATTCCCGGCTCGCTCAACCGCTTCTGGCAGCACAACCTCGGCTACGACGGCCGCTTCCTTCCGCCCGAGGAACTGCACGCGGAATTCATCGAGGAGCTGGGCGAGGTGCCGCCCTCGAGCGTGGTGCACAGCTGCGGCTCGGGCGTCACCGCCTGCCACAACCTCTTCGCGATGGAACTCGCGGGGCTCGCGGGCTCGCGCCTGTACCCCGGCTCCTGGAGCGAGTGGTGCGCGGATCCGTCGCGGCCCGTCGCCACGGGCCCGAAGTGAGCCGTTGATGGCACAGCCGATCCGCTTCCTCGCAACCGCCTTCGCCACGGCGTTCGCGCTCGCCGCGCACGCGCAGGGCGACTTCCTGGTCCCGCCCGCCAACCTCGTCCTGGACGGCGTGCCGCCGATCCCCGCGGAGGTCGCGGCGAAGACCGCCCCGTACACCGCCTTCAAGCCCGGGACGCTGCTGGACTGGCACCCGAAGCGGCGCGAAATCCTCGTGCGAATGCGCCACGGCAACGCGGACCAGCTGCATCGCGTGGCCGAGCCCGGCGCGACTCCCGAACCGCTGACCGACCACGCCGACGCCGTGTCGGCCGGCCGCTACGAACCGCACGCCGGCAACTGGCTCCTCTTCACGCGGGGCACTGGGGGCGACGAGGTTTACCGCATCCACCGCCTGGATGCGGAGAACGGGCAGTCGACGCCCGTGAGCCCGGAGGGGCGCCGCGCGGGCGCTCCGGCGTGGAACCGCAAGGGCGACCGCATCGTGTTCACCACGGTGGCCCTCGACCGCTTCAGCGACTCGCGCGAGGCGCGCACGACGCTGCACCTCGCCGACCCGCTGGCCCCGGAGAAGGCGCGCGTCCTGGCGGACCTGCCGGGCGGCGGCTGGTCGGACTTCCACTTCTCGCCCGACGACCGGCGACTCGCGTTCATCGAGTACGTGTCGGCCGAGGAGTCGCACGTTTGGCTGATGGACGTCGCCACGGCCAAGCGCCGGCGCCTCACCCCGTCCACGAAGGGAGCGCCGGTATACTACGACAAGCCGCAGTTCGCGCCGGACGGCAAGTCGCTCTTCGTCATCAGCGACCGGGGCTCGGAGTTCCGCCACGTGGCGGTGATCGACATCGCCTCGGGCCGCGAGAGGGCGCTCGCGTCGAACCTGAAGTTCGACGTCGAGAACATCGCCGTCTCCGCCCCCGCCCGGCGGCTCGCGTTCGTCACCAACGAGGCCGGCGCCCACGAGCTGCGCCTCATCGACACGGTGACGCGCAAGGAGACGCCGCGGCCCGCGCTCGTGCCCGGCGTCATTTCCGGCATGCGCTGGCGCAGCGACGGCTCGGAGCTCGCCTTCACGCACGCGACCTCCCGCTCGCCCGGCGACGTGTTCTCCTACGACCTGCAGGAGCACCGCGTGACGCGCTGGACCAACGGCAACAGCCCCGGGCTCAACGCCGCCGCCTTCCCGGAGCCGCGCGTCATCCGCTGGAAGAGCTTCGACGGGCGCGAGATCACCGGCCTCTACTACCACCCGCCGTCGCGCTTCGAGGGCGTGCGCCCGGTCGTGGTGAGCGTGCACGGCGGGCCCGCGGCCCAGGCGCGCGCCGGGTTCATCGGGCGCAACAACTACCTGGTGAACGAGCTGGGCATCGCGCTGATCTACCCGAACGTGCGCGGCTCGTCGGGCTTCGGCAAGACCTTCCTCGGGCTGGACAACGGGCGGCTGCGCGAGGACTCGGTGAAGGACCTGGGCGCCCTCCTCGACTGGATCGCCACCCAGCCGGGGCTGGACGCCGGGCGCGTGCTCGTCACGGGCGGCAGCTACGGCGGCTACATGGCGCTGGCCGCCAGCGTGCGCTACGCGGACCGAATCGCCGGCGCCGTGAGCGTGGTGGGCATCTCCAACTTCGTCACCTTCCTCGAGCGCACCGAGACCTACCGGCGCGACCTGCGGCGCGTGGAGTACGGCGACGAGCGCGACCCCGCGATGCGCGAGTTCCTCGAGTCGATCTCGCCGCTGGCACACGCCGCGAAGATCGCCAGGCCCCTCTTCGTGGTGCAGGGGAAGAACGACCCGCGCGTGCCGTGGACGGAGTCCGAGCAGATCGTCGCGACCCTGAAGAGGAACGGCACGCCGGCGTGGTACCTGCTCGCCAACGACGAGGGGCACGGCTTCCGGAAGAAGGCGAACGCCGACTTCCAGTTCAACGCCACGGTGGAGTTCATCCGGCGCACGCTCAACCCCTGACGGTGGAACGTCCTGATCGGGTCAAAACGTCGTAATCAGATTACTTTCGTGCTCGAGGAAGCGTCCTTCCACTGGAAAGTAATCTGATTACGACGTTTTGACCCGATCAGGACATTTCCGATGCTCGCCGACCTGGTCCTCCTGCTGCACGCCGCCTTCGTCCTCTTCGTCGTGGGCGGCCTGGTCGCGACGTGGGTGGGGGAGGCGCTGGGCCGCGGCTGGGCGCGGAACCCGTGGTTCCGTGGCCTGCACCTGGCCGCCATCGGCTTCGTCGTGTTGCAGTCGATCCTGGGCTACACCTGCCCGCTCACGATCTGGGAGGACGCCCTGCGGGGCGCCTCGACCGGCGAGGGCTTCATCCAGCGCTGGGTGCGGACGCTCCTCTACTGGAACGCGCCGCCCTGGGTGTTCACCGCCGTCTACGTGGCGTTCGGGGCGGTGGTGGCCGCCACCTGGTGGCGCATCCCGCCACGGCGCGGCCGGCGCTAGGCCCGGCCCAGGACGAGGTTCACGGCCGCGACGAGGGCGCTCATCCTGAACGGCTTGCTCACGTAGCCGTCGGCGCCCGCGGCGAGCCCCGCCTTCACATCCGACGCCTCCGCCTTGCCGGTCATCATGACCACCGGCATGCGCGCGAACCGGGGGTGCCCGCGCAGCCGGGAAAGGATCTGCAGGCCGTCGGCGTCCGGCAGCACGATGTCGAGCAGGATCAGGTCGGGAAGGACGGGCTTGTTGATCTCGGCGTTGATCTGCGCGCGGTTGGCGGCACGGCGCACCTCGAAGCCGGCCACGGAGAAGATCTCCGCCAGCAGGTTGGACAGGTCCGGGTCGTCCTCCACCACGAGCAGCGAGTGGCGCTCGCCGTTGCGCGGCGGCACCTTCTCCGTCACGCGCCGGGCGATGGCGATGTAGAAGCCGGCCTTGCGAAGCTCGGCCCCGCCCGAGGCCGCCTCCTTCTGCGCGGTCTCGAGCTGCTGGGGCGTGGGCGGCTCGACGGCAGCGGGCTTCGTGAAGTCGAGGTCGTCTTCGGGCGGTCGGTTCGTCATGTCGCGGCTTTCTTTTCGCCGATGCGGCTTTCCTCGCCGCGCAGGAGCTTGCGGATGTTGGCCTCGTGGCGCCACACGAGCACGGCGCACATGGCGCAGGTGGCGAGGAAGACCGGCCCGGCGCCGAGGAAGTACCAGGTCACCGCCGGCGACAGGAGCGCGGCGGTGATGGAGCCCAGGGACGAGTAGCGGGTCGCGGCGACGACCGC
>JAMPXV010000034.1 GCA_023700985.1 Lysobacter sp. | reverse complement strand
GCGGGCACGCTCGCCGAACTGGCGGCCGTGCTGGTGCGTCGCGACGACCTGATGCGCTTCCTGCGGCCGCTGCCCGATGCACAACAACAGACGCTGGCAGCCGTGGTCACGCGCCGGCGACAGTTGCTGACCATGCTGGGGGCTGAGCGCCAGCGGCTGCAACTGGCCATTCCCATGGTGCGCCCTAGCATCGAGGCGATGATCCAGGCCATCCGCGCCCAGCTCGATGACGTGGAGGCCCAGATGGTCGGCCATGTGCGCGAACACTTCGCCGAACTCGACACCTTGTTGCGTTCGGCCAGCGGGATCGGTCCGATTGCCAGCGCCACCCTGCTCGCCACCTTGCCTGAACTCGGGCGCTTGACCCGTCGCGAGATTGCCGCCTTGGTTGGCGTGGCCCCGATAGCCAACGATTCCGGCACCACCCGCGGCCGACGACGCGTGCAAGGCGGCCGCTTCGAGACCCGTCGCGTCCTGTACATGGCCACGCTCACCGCTGCCAAGCACAACCCCGCCATCCGCGCCCTTTACCAACGCCTGGTGGTCGCAGGCAAGCTGCCCAAGGTTGCTCTGGTCGCCTGCATGCGAAAGCTGCTGACCAACCTCAACGCGATGGTCAGATCCAACAAACCTTGGGACGATTCGCTTCATCACGCTTGACTTTGGAGACGGTTACTCAGTCGAGCGCGATCGCGAGCCAGGCGCTCGTTCCGCCGCCGATCCGCGCCTTGAGGGCGAGGCGCCAGCCGTGTGTCTCGGCGAGCTGCCTTGCGATCGCCAGTCCCAGCCCGCTGCCGCCGGTGGCGCGGTTTCGCGACGGCTCCAGCCGGAAGAACGGACGGAACACCGCTTCGCGAAGCGCCGCCGGTATGCCCGGCCCGCGGTCGCGCACGCCCACGAAGAGGATGCCGCCGCAACGGCGGCGCACCACGTCGACGCGCCCCGCACCCGCATGCGCGAGCGCGTTGTCGACGAGGTTGGCGACGATGCGCTGCAGCGCCACGGGCGCGACCGTGGCCCGGCAGGGTCCGCCTCGCACGCGAAGCGATACCTCGCCCGGCGCAAGCGACGACGCGGCGCCGGCGCGCTCGGCAAGCAGGGCGTCGACGTCGATCTCGCGCGCCACTTCCCGCTCGCGCGCCCGGGAAAGCGCCAGTTGCGCGCCGATGAGCGAGTCCATCTCGGCGACGTCGCCCTCCATTCGCGGAAGCAAGGGCGAGCCGCGCTCCTCCGCGAGCAGCCCCAGCGTCATCTTCAGCCGTGCGAGCGGGGTGCGCAGGTCGTGCGAGACGCCCGCGAGCAGCGTCGCCTGGTTCTCCCGCTGCGCGGCGAGGCGCGCGGCCGTGTCGTTGAAGGCGCGCGCCAGTTCCGCCAGTTCCCGGTCTCCCGTCTCGGGAAGCAGCGCGGGGTGCTCGCCCACGCCGATCTGCCGCGCCGCGTGCGCAAGCCGGGCGACGGGCGCGGTGACGCGCCGGGCCAGCAGCCAGGCGGTGGCGAGCGTGACGAGCCCGCCCGCGGCGAAGATCCACCAAAGGGCCGACAACGGGCTGGGCGAGACGAGATCCTTCGCGAACGTGAAGTGAAGCGCCTGCTCCGCCATCGGGATGTCGGCATGGAAACGCCCGTCCTGGAGCTCGGCGAGGCGCGGCGGGGCGCCGGGGTCGAGGCGTCGGGCGAGCGCGTCGCGAAGCAGGTTCATGTACGGGTGGTACTGCACTTCCTGGTCGTGCCGGTCGGGCGCCTCCGAGAGGTCGATGCGATGGTTCTCCGCGAGCTCGGCGGCGAACGCGGGGCGCGTTTCCGGCGGCAGCTCGACCCAGGTGCGCGCCGAGAGCACGAGGAACGCGGCGAGGTCGTCGGCGGAGCGCTGCGCAAGCGGCAACAGCACGTACCCGAACACGGCGAGCCCGGCGGCCACCTGGAACACGAGGAGCCCCGCGGCCACGGTGAGCGCCGTGCGGCGGAACAGCGACCCGCGGGAATTCACGGCCGGGCCTTGCCGCCCGGCGAGAAGAGGTAGCCCTGGCCCCAGATCGTGCGCAGGTACACGGGCGCCTCGGGATCGGGCTCGATCTTGCGGCGCAGGCGCGCGACGCGCACGTCCACGCTGCGGTCGAACGGGCCGCGCTCGTAGCCCTTCATCAGCGTGATGAGATGGTCGCGCGAGAGCACGTGGTTGGGATGGGCGACGAGGATGCGCAGCAGCTCGAACTCGCCGCCGGTGAGCGCGATCTCCCCGCCCGGGCCGGACAGCACGCGCGCCTCGACGTCCAGGCGATAGGGGCCGAAGGCGTGGATCTCGTGGCTGGCCGGGGCCGGCTCCCCGCCGCGCCGGAGCACTGCGCGCACCCGCGCCAGCAGTTCGCGCGGCCCGAAGGGCTTGGCGAGGTAATCGTCGGCGCCCACTTCGAGCCCCACGACGCGGTCGACCTCGTCGCCGCGCGCCGAGATGATGATCACCGGCGGGCCGTCCCCCGATCGCAGCTCGCGAAGCAGGGCAAGACCGTCGTCGCCGGGCAGCATCAGGTCGAGCACGACGAGGTCGGCCGGCTGCCTGGCGAGGCTCGCGCGGAACGCCGCGCCATCGCCCACGCCCTCCACGGAGAAGCCGTTGGATGCAAGGTAGCCGGAGACGAGGTCGCGCAGGGCGTCGTCGTCGTCCACCACCAGGATGCGTTGCAGCGGGCGCGCGTCCATTTCGGTCGCCAGTCGGCCACCACGCGTGCGGGCAGCCACGAGCAAATGGTACCGGCGTGCGAGAGCGTCGCGGGGGGCGGGAAACAACCTGATACAACCTGTGTCGAAGGGGAAACGGGGATGGAACAGGCCCGGAGGAGACTGCTTTCCATGGCTCACGGCAACAAACGGTCGCTGACGGGAAGACTCCGGCCCCTCGCCCTTGCGCTGGCCCTCGCGGCCACGGGTGCCTGGGGCATGGGAGATGCCCCGCCGGAAGGCCGGGAGGCGCCCCCTGCCCAGCAGGGCGCATGCCCCGGAGCGAAAGCCGGGGGGAAGGCAGGGTCCTCGCAGGCTGCCGGTGGCGGGAGCTGCGATGCGACGCCCGTCCGCGAGCCATCCAACCCCGATGGCAAGTCCCGGGCTTCACGCCCCGATCGCTACGGCACCGGCTACGAGGCCCGCAAGGGCCTGGGCGCCGGTGGCGGCGGCGGCCGCGGCGGCCGGGGGCGCTGAGGCGCCCCGGTTTCCCTCTCGCAAAAAGGAGTCACACCATGCTTTCCCGGACCCTTCGCACCCTGACCCTCGCCGTGGCGCTGGCACTCGGCGCGCCGCTGGTCGCCACCGCCGCCGCTCCATACGGCCCCGGGGTGCCCGTCGTGCCGCCCTATGTCGCGCCTACCGCTGAAGAGGCGGTCGACCTCGCGTACATGCGCGAGGAGGAGAAGTTCGCGCGCGATCTCTACCTCAACTTTGCCGAGGCATGGGGCGAGACCCCCTTCGCCTACATCGCGAACGCGGAGCAGAGCCACATGGACGCGATGCTTCGCCTGCTGCGCAAGTACCGCCTGGCCGATCCCGCCGCCGGCAACCTCGTCGGCGAGTTCGGCAACCCCGACCTCCAGGTGCTCTACACCGTCCTCCTCCAGCGGGGCCAGGCCGGCAAGATCGATGCCCTGAAGGTGGGCGGTCTCGTGGAGGAAGCGGACCTCGTCGACCTCGGGATCTCGATGTCGCACACGATGAAGGCGGACCTCCGCGCGGCGTATGCGAGCCTCGCGTGCGGCTCGCGCAACCACCTGCGCGCCTTCGCCGCGGAACTCCGCGCGATCACGGGGCAGTCCTACGTGGCGCAGTCGATGTCGCAAGCCGCGGTCGACGCGGTCCTCGCGCAGCCGTGGGAGCGCTGCGGGCGCACCTGGTAGGACGCTTCCGGGGCGGCGGGGCAGCGCCCTGCCGCCCTACGCGGCGCGAAGGCCCAGGAGGGCGCGGGCTTCCGCCGGCGTGGCCGGCCGCCGGCCGTAGCGCCCGCACACGTCGACGATCTTCTTGACCAGCTCGGCGTTGCTGGCCGCGAGCCGGGTCTCGTCGAAGCGGATGTTGTCCTCCAGCCCGGTGCGGCAGTGGCCGCCCAGCTCGAGCGCCCACTGCGCCACCTCGAACTGGTGGCGGGCCACGCCGGCCGCGGTCCAGGTGGCGCCGGGCAGCACGGCGTTCATTTCCGAGATCATGAACTCGAGGATGGAGCGGCGCGCGGGCATCGCGCCCTTTATGCCCATGACGAACTGCACGTGCGGCGGGCTCCTGAGGAGCCCCCGCTTCACGAGGTCGGCCGCGTTGTAGAGCATCGCGAGGTCGAAGAGCTCGCACTCGGGCTTGATGTCGAGTTCGAGCATGTTCTTCGCCAGCGCGTCGATAAGCTCCGGCGGGTTCTCGTAGATCATCGTCGCGAAGTTGACCGAGCCGGTGGCGAGCGAGGCCATGTCGGGGCGGTGCACCAGCATCGTGCCGCGCTGCGCGTGCTCGCGGCCGCGGCCGCCCGTGGAGAACTGCACGATCATGCCGGGGCACAGTCTGCGCACGCCTTCCTGCACCGCGGCGAACTTTTCAGGGTCGGAGCCGGAGGACTCGTCCGCGTTGCGCACGTGAATGTGCACGAGGGTCGCGCCGGCCTCGAAGGCCTCGTGCGTGGACTCGATCTGTTCGGCAACCGTGACCGGGACCGCGGGGTTGTCCTTCTTGCGCGGAACGGAGCCGGTGATGGCGACGGCGATGACGGCGGGTTGCATGGTCATTTCTTTCCGGGATGGGAAGCGGATAGCAGGCCGAAGGGGTCGCGCGGGTTGGCGTAATCGCGCTTCGGGCCGATCTTGTAGACGCCGCTGAAGCGAAGGACGGTCGCACCCTCAACCGTCGCGGTTCCCTGCAGGAAGACGAGCGACTTCGTGGCGCGGATCACCTCGGCCGTGCCCTCCACCCACGCGCCCAGCGGCGCGGGCGCCACGTAGTCCGTGGTCATGCTGATGGTGGGGAAGCTGTGCCCGGCGATGTCGGGCCACTGGTAGTGCGTGACCACGGCCATCTGCATGTCGGCGAAGGTCGCGAGCATGCCGCCGTGGCAGGCGCGGGCGATGTTGGCGTGGCGTTCCTCGACGCGGAAGCCCAGCCGCACGCGGCTGCCGTCCCAGCGGCCGTGCATCGGGCCGACGGTCTTCAGGAACTCGCCGCCGATCGCGACGGGACGGAAGCCGGGCGGAATGGCAGGGACGATCATGGCGACCGCTATGGTCGCACAGCTGACGGGACGGTTCTACAGAACCGTCCCGTAGGCCGGTTCTGCAGGCCGGTTCCGTGAACCGGTTCCGTAGAACCGTCCCACTTTCTATTTCCAGCCGGGGTGGTCGAAGTGCTTGCCGTAGGCGGTGAGCGCGCCGTCGACCTTGATGAGGCCCGCGCGGCCGGCCTTGCCGTCCTTCGCGGCCTTGAGCGCGTCGGCGCCGGCGACCACGTCGGCGATGACCAGGTGGAGCTGGGCGTCGGCATCCGGGGGAAGCTTGCACTCCTTCACGATGCGGCCGACTTCGGCCTCGATGCGATTGCCGATTTCCGCGTAGGCGTCGGGCTTCGCCGTCCCCCTGTGCAGCGGCGCGGGGGCGCCGTGGACCGCCTGGCGCACCGCGATCATGCCGCGCCGCAGCGCCTCGTCGGTGCCCCACATCTTGCCGTTATTGAGCTTCAGGGCCGCCGCCGAGGCGTCATGGCCGTGTTGGTGCGGGTCGGCTGCCCGGGCCGGCAGCGAGGCAATGGTGAGGGCAGTGGCGGCGAGGGCGAGTGCAGCGGCGAGCGATTTCATGGTGTCTCCGTCCGGGTCGGGTATGCGATGGAGGCCGCGTCCGGCCCGGCGGTTCCCCGAGCCGGCGCCGGCCTGCGGATTTCTTGAAATGGTTCAAGAACGCAGCCCCCGGGAACTTTGCCGATCGAGGCTGTCACATTTGATCGCAGGCGACGGCGGACGGGAAGGCCGTGGCCGCGAACACCCCAGCGAGCGCGTCCCCCAAGGAAAGGTAGCTGCCCATGAGGCTCCTCTACCAGGCCTGGCGCGACAACGACCTCCAGGCATTCGCCATCGCCCTCGGCATCGCCGTCGCGGTGATGATCGTGCTGGCGCTCGCGCGGTTCATCGTCCGCCGCGTGCTGGCCGCGGTCGCCCGCCGCACCGACATGGTCCTCGACGACATCGGCGCGCGCGTCGTGGCCGGCACGAAGCTGTGGCTGCTGGTGCCGGTGGCCCTCAACGCGGGGTCCTCCGCCCTCGAGTTGCCCGCGCGCCTGGAGACCATCCTCTCCGCGCTGGCACTTCTCGGCCTGGTGCTGCAGGCCGGCCTGTGGGCCACGCACTTCATCAGCTCGTGGCTCGAGACGAAGACGCGCGCGAGGGAATCGACCGACGGCGACACGCTCACCGCGCTTTCGCTCCTGGGCTTCTCGGCGCGCGTCGTGGTGTGGGCCGTGGTGCTCCTCGTGGCGCTGGACCAGATGGGCTTCAACATCACGGCGCTGGTGGCGGGCCTCGGCGTGGGCGGCGTGGCGGTGGCCCTTGCCGTGCAGAACATCCTGGGCGACCTCTTCGCGTCCCTCTCGATCGTGCTGGACAAGCCCTTCGTCGTGGGCGACTTCATCGTGGTCGACTCGCTGCGCGGAACGGTCGAGCGCGTGGGGGTGAAGACGACGCGCCTGAGGAGCCTCGACGGCGAGCTCCTCGTCTTCTCCAACGCCGACCTCCTCAAGAGCCGCATCCGCAACTTCAAGCGCATGAACGACCGGCGCATCGCGTTCACGGTGGGCGTCACCTACGAGACGCCGCCGGAGAAGCTGTCGCGGATCCCGCTCGTGCTGCGCGCCGCCGTGGAGGCCAGCACGCGCACGCGCTTCGATCGCGCCCACTTCAAGGAATTCGGCGATTCCGCGCTCGTCTTCGAGGTCGTCTACTTCGTGCTCGACCCCGACTTCAACACCTACATGGACATCCAGCAGGAGATCAACTTCGCCATCCTCGAGGAATTCCTCCGCGACGGCATCGCCATCGCCTACCCCACGCGCACGCTGCACGTCGTGGGCGCGCCGGCGGCGGCCTGAGCCCATCCGCGGTACATTTGGGGACGGTTCCCGGGAACCGTCCCCAGTTCATGACCGACGACATCGCCCGCGCCAGGGACCTCCTCGACCACGCGACCTCCGTCGCCGTGCTCACGGGCGCCGGCATCTCGGCGGAATCGGGCATCCCCACCTTCCGGGATGCGCTCACGGGCCTGTGGGAGAACTTCCGGCCCGAGGAGCTCGCCACCCCCGAGGCTTTCGAGGCCAACCCGAAGCTGGTTTGGGACTGGTACGCGTGGCGGCGGGAGATCGTCGCGAAGGCGGTTCCCAACGAGGGCCACCGGGCGCTCGCCGAACTGGAGCGCCAGTGCCGCGAGCACGAGGTGGATTTCACCCTCGTCACGCAGAACGTCGACGGCCTGCACCGCGAGGCCGGAAGCCACCGCGTCGTCGAGCTGCACGGCAACATCCGGCGCGTGAAGTGCTTCGGCCAGCACCACCCCGTGGAGATCTGGCCGGAGGGCGACGGGGTGCCCGCCTGCCCGCGCTGCGGCTCGCTCCTGCGCCCGGACGTCGTCTGGTTCGGCGAGATGCTGCCCTCGGACGAACTGGCCGCGGCGCTCGCCGCCGCCCGCACCTGCGACGTGTTCCTCTGCGTCGGGACCTCTGCGGTCGTCGAACCCGCGGCCTCGCTCCCCTTCATGGCCCTGCAGGCCGGCGCGCGCGTGATCGAGGTGAACCCCCGGCCCACGCCCCTCACTCCCAGCGCCAGCGTGAGCCTGCACGGCACCGCGGCTCACCTGCTGCCGCTGATCATTGGGATCGCTCAATGAAAAAGGGGGTCAGATCCCTTTATTGGGACGGTTCTACAGAACCGGTCTATTCCGTTCTGAACACGGGCATCGATCTTCTTCAATGAATAGACCGGTTCTGTAGAACCGTCCCAATAAAGGGATCTGACCCCTTTTTCAGGTCAACGCATGAAGACGTACTTGCCGGGAGCGTCGCCGAGCGGCGTGAAGGCGGTGCCGCCCGGCTTGGGGGGCGCGACCTTGCCGGTGGACTTCGCGGAGAGCCAGGCCTCCCACGCCGTCCACCACGAGCCCGGATATTCCCTGGCCGTCTGCTCGAAGGCCTCCGGGTCCAGGTAGTCGCTTCCCTTCGGCCGCGTGCGCATCTTGAACTTGCGCTTCGATTCCGGCGAAGGCGGGTTCACCACGCCGACGTTGTGCCCGCCGGTGGTGAGCGCGAAGGTGAGCTCCGCGTGCGTGAGGAGGTGCAGCTTGTAGACGCTGCGCCACGGGGCCACGTGGTCCGTGACCGTGCCCACGCAGAAGATCGGCACGTCGATGTCCGGCAGCGCGATGGGCTTGCCCCACACCCGGAAGCGGCCGGTCGCGAGGTCGTTCTGCAGGAAGAGGCTGCGCAGGTACTGGGTGTGCATGCGGTAGGGCATGCGCGTGCCGTCCGCGTTCCAGGACATCAGGTCGTTGACCGGCGTGCGGTCGCCCTTCAGGTACTGCTTCACGAGGCTGGACCACACCAGGTCGACGCTGCGCAGCAGCTGGAAGGCGCCCGACATCTGCGTGGAGTCGAGGTAGCCCTTCTCCCACATCTGGTCCTCGAGGAAGGTGACCTGGCTGTCGTCGATGAAGAGCGCGAGTTCCCCGGGCTCCGTGAAGTCCGTCTGCGCCGCCAGCAGCGTCATCGAGGCGAACCGCTTGTCGCCGTCGCGCGCCATGGCCGCCGCGGCCATCGACAGCAGCGTGCCGCCCAGGCAGTAGCCCAGCGCGTGCATCTTGCGCTTGGGCACGATCCTCGACACCGCGTCCACGGCCGCCATCACGCCGTGGCGCAGGTAGTCGTCCATGGAGAGGTTGCGGTCCTCGGGCCCCGGGTTCTTCCAGGAGATCATGAACACCGTGTGCCCGCGGTCCACGAGGAACTTCACCAGCGAGTTGGCCGGCGAGAGGTCGAGGATGTAGTACTTCATGATCCATGCCGGGACCATGAGGAGGGGTTCGGCGTGCACGCGCGGGGTGGTCGGCGTGTACTGGATCAGCTCCATCAGGTCGTTCGTGAGCACCACCTTGCCGGGCGTGACCGCGAGGTCCTTGCCGACCACGTAGTTCTCGGCCCCGGCCGGCGGCGCGCCCAGGATCGTGCGCTCCATGTCCTCCTGCCAGTTGCGGAAGCCCCGGGCCAGGTTCTCGCCGTTGGTCTCCTGGATGATCTTCAGCACTTCCGGGTTGGAGAACGGGAAGTTGGAGGGCGAGAAGTAGTCCATCGCCTGCCGCGTGGTGTAGTCCATCACCTGCTCGTGGTGCCGGGTCACGCCGCGCACGCCGCGCATGGAGATCGACAGCCACTGCTGGCCCAGGAGGAAGCTCTGGTAGACCACGTTGTAGGGCCACTGGTCCCAGGCCGGGTCGCGGAAGCGCGGGTCCTGCGGCAGGGGCTCGATGCAGCGCTCGCACTTGCCGTCCTGCGCGTGCATCAGGAGGTGCCCGAGACGCTCCCACTGCCGGGCGCCCATCTCCACGATCTCCGCCTGCTTGCTGGGGGAGATGGCGAGGTGCATGGCCCAGTCCAGCCAGGCGCTGGAGAGCGCCGCCGGCGACAGGCCGCCCGTGAGCTTGCCCATCGTCGCGTGGAGCAGGCGGTCGGCGTTGCCGGAAACGAAATTGGGGAGCAGTGACTGGGGCTGGGCATACATGGGCGCCTCCCAGGGGGCGAGGATGTAAGTCCAAGATACGCTTGGGAAAACTGCCCCGATTGACCTGTCTCAATGAAGGAGCCCTCACCCCCAGCCCCTCTCCCGGAGGGAGAGGGGAGCAGAGTTCTCCCTTCTCCCTCGGGAGAAGGGTCGGGGCAGAGTTCTCCCTTCTCCCTTGGGAGAAGGGTCGGGGCAGAGTTCTCCCTTCTCCCTTGGGAGAAGGGTCGGGGATGAGGGTGGCTACGGCTTCAGCCGGTAGGCGTCGTCGAACAGGTGCTCCAGTCCCGGGTGCGCCCCTCGCAGCCCGTCGATGACTGCCTTGGCCCACTCGAAGTAGGCGCGCCGGCGCTCGATCGGCCAGTGGGAAGGGGGGGCTTCCAGGACATCCCGCAGGTTGCAGATCTTGTCCGCCAGCTTCACGAGCTTGGCCTGGTGGGAGATGTGCGGCGCGTGCTCGACCTGGAGGCGCTTGCGGTCCGGCTTGGGCAGGTTCTTGTCGTCCGTGACCTCGGCCACGATCGCGGCGACGGCTTGGCCGAACTCCCGCTCCAGCTCCTCGACCGTGGTCTCCGTGTCCTCCACCGTGTCGTGCAGGATCGCGGCCACGAGGACGTCCATCTCGGCCACGCCCGCCTCCAGCTTGAGCACGCGCGCGAGCGCCAGGGGGTGGTTGATGTAGGGAGAAGCCTCGGCGTCCTTGCGCCGCTGCCGGCGATGCTTGAAGGCGGCGAAATCGGCCGCCTTGATGAGCCTTGCGACGTCGTCCATGGCGTCCTTTCCTCCCCCGCCCATGGGGGGGGGCCGGGGCTGCGGGGCGGGCGGGGGGCCCTAGTATCATTTCACCATGATTCCCCCCTCCGACCTCACCCAGCGCTTCCTCCTCGAGAACCTCGACATCCGCGGCCAGGTCGTGCGCCTCGGCCCGGCATGGCGGCAGGTCCTCGCCCGCCGCGAGTATCCGGAGGCGCTGCGCCAGCTGCTGGCCGAGTTCGCGGCGCTGGCCGTCCTCCTCGGCTCGGGCCTCAAGCACCCGGGGCGGGCCGTGCTGCAGGTGATGGGCCACGGCCCCATCTCGATGGCGGTGGCCGACTGCACGCAGGACCTGGCGCTGCGGGCGATGCTCAACGCGCAGATCGAAGGGGCCTGGGGCGGGAGCCATGACCTGCAAGAGCTCTTCGCCGACGGGCGCCTGGCGCTGACCCTCGAAAACGCCAGCACCGCCCGCCACTTCCAGTCCATCGTCCCGCTCGAGGGCGCCACCCTCGCCGAGTGCTTCGAGCGCTATTTCGACCGCAGCGAGCAGGTGCCCACCCACCTGTGGGTGAGTGCCACGGCCGAGTGCGTGGGCGCCCTCATCCTGCAGAAGCTCCCCAAGGCCGACGAGCGCGACCCCAATGGCTGGGCGCGCGTCCAGCGGCAGGCGGCGCTGAAGGCCCCGCAGCTCCTCGAGCGGGCCGGGGGTGAGGGCGTCGCGGAACTCCTCACCAGCCTCTTCCCCGAGGACGACGTGCGCCTCTTCAGGCCCCAGCCCGTGAAGGACGGCTGCACGCGCAGCGAGGAGAAGGTGATCACCATGCTCAAGGGCCTGGGCCGCGCCGAGATCGCGGCGACCCTGGCCGAGCACGGCGTGGTGAAGGTGCACGACGAGATCTGCAACCAGGAATACCGGTTCGCGGCCGCGGACATCGCGAGGATTTTCGAGGACTAATGAGTAGAATCCGCGCATGAGCCCCGAAGGCGACCTGCGCGCACTCGTCGACCGAGCCTGGGAGGCCCAGTACGCGAGTCCGCGCGACTCGCACGCCTGGGCCCGCGAGGCATTGGCGGCGGCCGAGGCCGTGGGCGATGCGCCGGTGCGCGCCTGGGCCCAGCTCACCATCGGCAACTACCAGCTGCGCTACGCGAGCCCCGCCGAGGCGAAGGCCTCCCTCACCGCCGCCGAGAGCGGGTTCACCGCCCTCGACGACCACCGCGGCGTGACCCTCACCCGCAACAGCCTCGCCCGCGCCCGCATGATGGAAGGCGACCCGAAGGGCGCCTACGACATGTTCCGCGCCATCCTCGAGGAGGAGGCGGGGAGCCTCTCCGCCTTCGACCGCTTCTACACGCTCAACGGAATCTCTGGCTGCTGCGCGGCGCTGGGCGACTCGCCCCAGTCCATCGGCTACCTCTTCGAGGCGCTGGGCCAGGTGCGCACGCAGAACGCGCGCCCGCAGACCGCGATGCTGCTCTGCAACCTCGGTGGGGAGCTGGTTGCCGTTGGCGACTACGACGAGGCGCTCACGGTGCTGAACGAGGCGGAGTCGCTGGTGGCGGAGCTCAAGCACCCACGGCTTCGCGTGGGAATCGTCGCGAACCTGTGCGACTGCCTCGTGCACCTGGGCCGCCCGGCCGAGGCGTTGCCGCGCGCGCGCGGCCTGATGGCCGACCCCGAGACGCCGCACATCTCCGCGCCCGAGGGCAACGTCTACACCACCGCCACCCTCGTGTTCCTGCGCAACGACTGCGACGCGGAAGCCGAGGCGGCGCTCGCCATGGCCGAGGGGGAAGCGGCGAAGCACGGCGGCCCATGCCTCGTGTGGGCGCTTTACCTGCGCGCGATGACGCTGGCCCGCCGGAACGACCCGGGCGGCGCGATCTCCCGGCTGGAAGAGGCGCGAACCCGGTTCGAGGACCGCACGCCGCTCATCCTGCAGGGGCTGGTGCTCGAGTCGCTGGCGGAGCTCCAGGCGCAGGCCGGCCGCCACGCGCAGGCCTTCGCGCTGCAGAAGGAGTACTTCCAGGTCTACGAGCGGCGCCTGGGCATGGGCACCAAGGCGCGCTACTACGCGGTGCAGATCCGCTACGAACTCAATCGCCTGCGCGACGAGCGCGACCGCGCTCGCGAGGAGGCGCTGCGCGATTCCCTCACCGGGCTCTACAACCGCCGCTACCTCGATTCCGTGCTGGCCGCGCTCCTATCGCTCTTCACGCGCACGAACCAGCCGCTCGCCGTGGCGATGCTCGACCTCGACTTCTTCAAGGACGTGAACGACGAGCACGGTCACCTCTTCGGCGACGAGGTGCTGCGCACCGTGGCGCGCGTCCTCACCGAGGGCACGCGGGCGGGCGACGTGGTCTGCCGCTACGGGGGCGAGGAATTCTGCCTGCTGTTCCCCAACTCGACGGCGGAGGACGCGGTGGCGCGGGTGGGCGCGCTGCTGGAGGCCACGCGCCAGGCGACCACCACGCTGGGCGAGGTCTCCCGGACCGGCATCACCTTCTCGGCGGGCGTCTGCGGTTTCCCGGAAGACGGCACGACGGCCCGGGCCCTTGTCGATGCGGCCGACCGCGTGCTGTACAACGCCAAGAACCAGGGGCGCGGGCGGGTCATGCGCTAGCGACGGCGGGGGCCGGAGTCGAGGGGCAATCTAGCGTAGGATGAAACTTCCCCCCGAAAGAGAATTCCCATGCCCGATCCCGTCCTCGTAGTCGACGCCGATGCCCGCGTCCTTGCCGCCCGAATCTATGCCGACCTCCTGCAGAACGTCGTGGAGGTCTCGAGCACCGGCGTCCAGATGAGCGCCGACGCGCGAAGTGTCGCCAAGGTGAGCTTCAAGCTCGCCATTCTCTTCCGCGAAGTGGAGGACGAGCTGAACGCCGAAAACCTGCCGAAGAATCAGGACTTCAAGGTGGACATCGCCGACCTGGCGAAGTGGAACAAGTAGCGCCTCGCATTCTTCCCGGGAGCGCGCGGGCTATTCCGGCCACGCCTCCCGCACCAGCGCCACCAGCTCCGGGCAGTCGGCGAGCATCGTGTCGCGCGACCCGGGCCCGCGTTCCGCGAGCTGCTGCCTGATCCACTGGGCGGCGCTCGGCCCGTAGTAAAGGAAGGACTCCCAGCCGCTGCCCAGCCGGATGCGGAAGGTGCGCTCGCCGGGCAGCTCCTCGATGGGCAGGAGCGCCTCGTACCGCCGCCGAAGCTGCGCCACGGGGATGGCCGGCCGCGCGCCAGGCACCGGGTGCGCGTATTCCGAGTGCGCGTACAGCTTCAGGAGGGTCTCGCGCATGTCGTCGGGAATGCGCTCCATCGCCACCTGGGCGATTTCGTCCGGGATGCCGAAGCGCGCCTCGGCCACCGGGCCCGCGATGGCCGCCACGGTGTCGGAATCGCCGCCGATGGAGACGGCATTGCGGATGGCGTCCTCGAACGAGGTGGCCTCCAGCGCGCAGATGAGGGCTTCGGGCACCGTCCCCTGGCAGCTCTCGTTGAAACTGTAGTGCGGGCGGATGGCGTCGACGGTGCGGTCCATGTCGTAGCCGTAGGTCTCGGCGATGGTGCGGCGGATCTCGTCGGCGCTTGCGCCGAAGCGCGCGAGGAAGATGGCGTGCGCCGTGGACTTCGCGCCCTTGAGGCCCTCGGGGTGGTCGTGCGTGACGGCCGTGACCCGAGTGGCGAAGTCGAGCGCCTCGTCGAGGGAGTTTGCGAGCAGCGCCGCCGGGCTCACGCGCATCGCCGCACCGTTGCCCCAGCTCTTGTACGGCGCCAGCTCCCAGGTATCGAGCCAGCTCGCGAACGCGCCGCCGTAGCCGCGCTTCGGGTGCCGCGTGGCCCACAGGTAGAGCGCCTTCTGCGGCGGGAGCCCGTGCAGCAGCGCGTCGGCCACCGCCAGCGTGAGCACGGAATCGTCGGTGTAATCCGCCCCCGCGCCGAACAGCGGGAAATCCTTCGAGCGGTGGTTGTTCCACTCGTAGATGGAGCCGACGATGTCGCCTATGACCGCACCGAGCATGACGCTGCCTCCAAGGTCTTCCGGGATTAGAGATCGAAACCGGGATGACGGTGGCGCGATTAGGGGAAGTTCGTGACGCTAACCGCCGTCTCCCCCCTCCCTCTAGTAGCCGGTCGGCCTCCTACGTGACTCCCCTCTCCCTCTCGTCGCAGGGCGGCCTCCTACGTGGCTCCCCTCTCCCTCTCGTCGCAGGGCGGCCTCCTACGTGGCTCCCCTCTCCCTCCGGGAGAGGGGTCGGGGGTGAGGGCGCGTCACTCTTACGACTCCACGAGCTCCGCAAAGGGTGAGTTTCATGCCAGTTCCTCCGAGAGCTTACCGACCAGCCGCGGAATCTCCAGCAGCCGGTCCAGGTGTGCCGCCGGATCGCGCCGGTCGCGCGCCACCCAAGAAAGCGCCTGCGCGACATCCCATTCGGTCCGTGTCGCCTCCGGGCTGCCCGGCACGCGGATCGTCGGCGCCATCACCTTGTCGCTCGGGGCTCCGGGCTGGAAGCGATCGACGAACTCCGCGTCGAACCCGGTTCGCGCGATGTGCAGGAACCGCGCCGCGTCCCGGGAACCCCAGCGATCCTTTAGCGGGCCGTCGGTGAAGGGCACGAGCCGGTCCGGGACGATGTCCCGTTCCAGCCACCGCCTCATCGACAACCGGTCCTCCTTCGCGAGGGCGAGGCCCCGCGCCATCTCGTCGCGCACGTCCGGGGCGAAGCGCGATTCGCGGTGCACCACTCGCCCCACGTTCTTCGAGAAGCCCACCACCAGCCCGTTGGTGCAGACGAGGCGGTACCAGGTGAAGCACACGCGCAGCATCGCGCTCGCGTCCACGGAATTGAGGCAACGCAGCTGCAGCACGAGCGGGTGCCCGTCGCCGGGGTGCACGACCCAGCCGGCGCCCAGGTTCACCTCCAGCGCCAGGCGCGCGCCGTAGCGGTCCAGGGTGGCGTGGGTGTCGAGCCCCTCCGGCTCCAGGCCAAGGTCGGCCAGGGACTCCGCCAGGATCTGCGCCGCCTGCCGGTGCCCGATGAGCCGGTAGCTCTTCGACACGACCGCCACCGGGCGGCGCGACCACGAGCCGGCATCGCGCGTGGTGATGAGGTCGAGGAGCTCGTTGGCGTGCCACGGGCCTTCGTTTTCCGGCGCCATGGCGAAGGGGCCGCGGTCGAATTCCGGCAGCGCGGCGGCTACCTCGTCGAACCGGCCGCGCAGCCAGCGGGTGGGCGGCTCGCGAAGGCCCACGGGAATCCATTCGGCGGTTTCGGGGGGGCGAAGATCGGCGACGACTTCGTGGTCCATGGCGGCTCCTTGGCATCACCCCCACTGTGCCGCCTGTGAGGCTCACAACGTGAGCCTCAATGGAAAAGGGGTCAGATCCCTTTTTCTACTTCGAGTAGAGCTTGGCCGTCTCCCTGGCGCGCTTGGCCACCTTCCGGGCCAGCTCGTCGGGCTCCAGCACGCGGCACTCCGGCCCGTACTTGAGGATGTCCATCAGCAGCTCGCGGTCGTCGCCGAAGGGCACCTCCAGGATGTAGCCGCCGTCCGGCTCGTAGCGCCCGCGTTGCTTGGAGTGCCACCGCTCGTGCGCCACCCAGCGCGCGGCCGCCGGCGAGAAGCGCAGCTTCGCCCAACCCTTGGGCTTGCCCGCGAAAATGCCGAAGGCAGAGGCGAGGTAATCGTCCAGGTCGGCTTCCGGGATGTTCTTCGCCTTGTCGGGCAGGAGCCTGGCGGTGCGGATGCCGTCCAGCGCGAAGCTGCGGATCTCGTGCCGCAGGTGGCACCACGCGTCGAGGTACCAGTTGCCCCGGTAGAAGACCAGGCGCTGCGGCGACACCGTGCGATCCGTGGTCTCGTTCGAGTTGCGGCTCCAGAAGGTGAAGGCGAGGCGCTGGCGCCTGAGGGTGGCGGTGGCCGCGAGCTCGAAGAACTCGAGCTTCATCCCCCGCGCGGCCATCCTCACGATGCGGATGCGCTTGCGGATCTCGTCGAGCGATGGCTGCTCCCCCGTGCCTTTGGACGATGATTGCGCGTGCGGGGCGAGGATGGCATTCAGCCGCACCATCAGCGGCTCGACGTGCGGGGCGAGGATGCCCGGGTCCAGGCCCTTGAGGAGCTCCTGCATGGTGAGGAGCGCGTGGACCTCGGAGGCGTTGAACCACAGCCCGGGAAGCTCGTAGCGCGGGCCGGCCGCGGACTTCTCGGTGAACCGGTAGCCGTTGCTGTCGCGGTCGTACTCGATGGGCGCGTTGAAGCGGTCGCGCATCGCCTCCAGGTCGCGCTTGAACGTGGCGGGGGAGACTTCCAGCTCGCGCAGGAAGTCCTCCTTGGACACGACGGTGCGGTTGCGCAGCAGGTCCTCGATCTTGTAGAAGCGCTCGAGCTGGTTCATCGCGCCAGTCTCCCCCCGGGGTGGCTCATCGATTGAGCCAGTGGGGCGATGCTACTCCCGTTGTCGCCGCGCGTTGTCGGAGCCCGTGTTCGAATCCGCCCGCAAGGCGGTTCGGGTCAACCCCTAAGCCCGCCAGATCTCGATCGACCGCAGCCGCCTGAGCGACTTGTCCCACGTGGCGAGCGGCATGCCCTTGCAGCGGGCCGTCGCGGCGATGATCCGGTCGGCCGGGTCGCCGTGAAAGCGCCCGGGAAGCTCATCGAGGGCGACGATGACCTCCGCATCGAGCGGGACCAGGTTGATCACGTCGGGGCCGGACGCAGCCGCGATCCACTTGGCAAACCCCCCGGGCAACTCGATCCGCCGGCGCGCATGGAGCATCTGTGCCTCCCAGAGGCTGATGGCCGACAGATGGACTTCCGACCGGGCGGCCAGCTCGTCGAGGCGGGCCCGATCGCGCCCCGGAAGCCGGTCGCCAGGCGTGAGCCACCAGATCCAAACGTGGGTGTCGAGCAGGACGCTCATCGCAGCGCGTCGAAGTCCTCGTCGCGAAGGACGGATTCCTCCGGCTCGGCCAGCAACCTCCCGCCGATGGCGCGAAGGCGCTCCCAGGGCTTCATCGTGTCGCCCGCGGGAATGAGCGAGGGCGCGACCAGCCGCGCAACGATCCGGCCGCGGCGCGTGATGGTGACGGGTTGCCCGGTCTTCTCGAGCTCGCGAATGATCTCGAGGCAGTGGTGCTTGAACTCGGTGATCGAAATGTCCATTTCCGTATTATAAATGGTCATTTCTTTTGGCTCCAGTAGCGTCATTCCCATCTAACGCGCCGCACGCGGCCCCGGATGACTTGTAGCCAGCTGGCCCAAGCTCATCCCCTGAGCCCCCCATTCCCTACACTTGAATCGTGGATTCAGCGCCTGCCCGCCCCGCCCCGGAGGGCCGCGAAAATGGAGGATCCCGATGACCGAAAAGACCGCCAAGCCGAAACACCGCAAACCGCCCCGTTCGCGCAGGTCCCCCCTGGATTCCGCAGCCAGGCAACCTGTCACGCCGGACGCGTGGAGGCAGTTCGCGGACCGCCTTTTGGTAACGCTATGCGCCCTCGAGGAGGACGAGTTCCTGGTCCTGCAGGTGAAGGGCACCGACCGCTACGTGCAGATCATGGACCAGGGCGCGTTCGGCCTGCGGGCCGAGTCGGTGTCGGACTTCTACCTGCCCGAGGACGACCATCTGGGCGAGGAGGACTACCGCATCCTGATGAACCTGGGCTGGCACGCGCCGACGCGGCTGCCGGAATTCTTCGGGCACGACTTCGACGGCTCGTCCAACTACTACCTCGACCTCGCCCGGCCCGTGTCGGTCGAGGACGTGGCGGTGATGACGGTCCTCACCCTCATTCACGTCCACCGCGCCGGGCACCCGGGAAGGCTGGAGTACGACGCGAGGTCGCTCACGGGGCAGTCGATCCGGCTTCCGACGCTCGGTATCCGGCGGAGAGCCGTGGAGGCGCAGGCGTGACGTATTCTCGGGCGATGGAAAACGCGCGAACGAGCCAGACGGACCCGCTGCGCATCGACGGCATCGCAGCGGGTGCGGCGCCGGGGATCATCGGGCTCACCATCTGCCCAGGGAAGCACGACCCCCATGCCATGACCGGCCCGTGGGCGCGCGACCTGGAAGCCGACCTCCTGGCCATTCGCGACTGGGGCGCCGTTGCGCTGGTGACGCTCATCGAGACTCACGAGTTCGAGCTGCTCCGCGTTCCCGATCTCGGGCAGAAGGCGAAGGCGATGGGCCTCGACTGGCACCACCTGCCGATCCGGGACGTGAGTGTCCCCGGGGAGACGTTCGAGTCCGGTTGGGAGACGTCGGGCCCCGCGCTACTGGACATGCTGCGCCGAGGCGAGCGAATCGTCGTGCACTGCCGCGGCGGTCTGGGGAGGTCGGGACTCGTGGCCGCGAAGATGCTGGTGGAGCTGGGCATCGCGCCGCGGGATGCCATCAACCGGGTACGGGCGGCGCGGCGCGGAGCAATCGAGACGCCGGAGCAGGAGCAGTACGTGCTGCGGCTCTTCCCTCTCCCTTGGGAGAGGGGCCGGGGGTGAGGGTCGACTCCGCGTCCGCAAGCCCCTCATCCCCAGCCCTTCTCCCGGAGGGAGAAGGGAGCACTTATCTCCCCTCTCCCTTGGGAGAGGGCGGGGGTGAGGGTGCGCTGGCGAGCACTCGCGAGATTCCTTCCCTGAACTTCGTGGCCCCCCCGTTTGCCGGATGACGGACCGCGGCCACCACGGGCACGCCGAGCTCCTCCAGCGCCCCACGCGCCTTGTCCCCCACTGCCACGATCGGGACCTCGGGGAAGAGCAAAAGAAAGATCTGCAGCGCCGGCAGCCCCGCCGTCAGCTCCTGCGGCGTCGGCGTGCGGTTCGCGAGTGCCGTCGCCCCCTGCGGATGCCAGGCGAAGGTGTTCCAGTTGACCCAGTCCCGTCCTTGCAGCCCCGCCTCGAGCATCTTCCCCCAGACGATGGTTGCGGTCGGCTCCGTGAAGCCGGCGGGGCGCACGGTCTCGCGGCTGGTGCGCCGCTTCGTGCCCTCGAAGAAGTCGCTGCCCGTGGATGGCGATGCCGCGAGCTGCCGCTCGCTCGTCATGGCGATGCCGCTGAACTTGCAGCCCTGGTAGCCGGCGGCTTCCGCGATCAACAGGAGCCGGGCGCGGCCGACCCGCTCGGCGAGGTAGCGGCGCAGGTGGTCGCGGCGGATGGCAGGGGCCTCGGGGCCGAAGTCGTTGGCGCGGTCGAATTCCGCCCAGGGATTGAACACGCGCGGGCGCGAGAAGCCTGCGAGGGCGGCGATGAAGCGGTCGATCGGGGCAGGTTTCCTCATGACGCGATTATCTCCGCTCTCCTGTCTCCCCGCTCCCGCCGGGGAGGAGCCAGGGGTGTGGGCCTAGAATAGGTCCATGCCCGAGCACCTTCTCTTCACCGCCGCTGCCCTTTTCGAAGCCGCCTGCCGCGTCGACCTGCTGCCCGAGGGCCACCGCGCGCGGCGCCTGCACGGCCACAGCTACCTTGCCAAGGTGCGTGCCTCGATCCCGCCCGAACAGGCCACCTTTCCGGGCAGCGAGGCCTCCGATCTCCACGACCGCCTCGCCGCCTGCGTCGCGCCACTCGACTACCGCCTTCTCAACGACCACCTCGAGCATCCCACCGACGAAAACCTGGCCCGCTGGGTGCGCCAGCAACTCGGGATCGCGGGCATCGACCAGGTCGGCATCCAGAGCACGCGCGATGCAGGTGTGGACCTGGACCGCCGCGAGAACGCCCACGTCTGGCGCCGCTACGTGTTCGAGAGCGCCCACCGCCTGCCGAGAGTCCCGCACGGCCACAAGTGCGGGCGCATGCACGGGCACGGGTTCGAGGCGATCCTGCACGCCAACATGGACCTGGGCGCGCGCGACATCGGCATCGACTACGACCACCTGGACGGCGTGTGGGCACCCATCCACGCGGAGCTTCACCACGCGTGCCTCAACGACATCGCGGGCCTCGAGAACCCGACGAGCGAGCTGATCGGGAGCTGGATCTGGAACCGCGTGAAGCCCCGGCTTCCGGAGCTTTCCTGGGTGACGGTGTACGAGACCGCGAGCGCCGGCGCCCATTTCGACGGCCGCCACTACCGCATCTGGAAGGAGCTCACCCTCGACAGCGCCGTAAGGCTCGCCCGCGCGCCCGGGCACGACGCGAGGCGGCGCATCCACGGCCATACCTACACGCTGAGGCTCCACCTCACCGCGTCGCTCGATGCCGTGCGCGGCTGGACACTGGACTTCGGCGACGTGAAGGAGCTCTTCGCGCCCGTGTTCCAGGCCCTCGACCACCAGCCGCTGCACGAGCTGCCGGGGGTGGAGGACAACGACCCCGCGAGCCTCGTGCACTGGATTCGCGGGCAGGCCGAACCCAGGCTCCCGCAGCTCGACCGCATCGACCTCTACGAGACCCGCGGCTGCGGCGCAATCCTCTCCTGGGGCGAGGACGGGCCCGCGTTGCCCATCTGAGGCCATGAGCTACGCCGTCAAGGAGATCTTCTACACGCTGCAGGGCGAGGGCGCGCAGGCGGGGCGTCCTGCGGTATTCCTGCGCTTCGCCGGATGCAACCTGTGGTCGGGCCTGGAGCGCGACCGGGCGACGGCGGTGTGCAGGTTCTGCGACACGGACTTCGTCGGCACCGACGGCGAGGGCGGCGGGAAGTTCGCCACCGCCGACGAGTTGGCCGATGCGGTGCTCGCGCGGTTTCCCGCGGAAGCGTCGCGGGCCGAGCGCTTCGTCGTGTGCACGGGCGGGGAGCCGTTGCTGCAGCTCGACGACGCGCTCGTGGATGCGTTGCACGTGCGAGGGTTCGAGGTGGCGGTGGAAACGAACGGGACGGTGAAGCCCCCGCACGGGATCGACTGGCTGTGCGTGAGCCCGAAGAGCACGGCGCCCCTGGTGATCACCGCCGGGGACGAGCTGAAGCTCGTCTATCCGCAGGTGGATGCCCCGCCGCAGAAATTCGAGGGCCTCGATTTCCGCGTGTTCTCGCTGCAGCCGATGGATGGGCCGGAGCGGGGCACGAACACGAAGCTTGCAGTCGAATACTGCAAGGCCCACCCCACATGGCGGTTGAGCCTGCAAACCCACAAGGTCCTCGGCATCCCCTAGAAAGGTCTCCCCTCTCCCTTGGGAGAGGGGTCGGGGGTGAGGGTGCGCACTTCCCTGGCTCATGCCCTGAGCCCGCCACCCCCCACACTGGCTCCATGCCCGAGCCCGACGACATTGGCCACTTGCTCACGGAACTCAGCGAGTACGAGGACCCGGTTCTCCCCTTCGCCTGGAAGGACCTGCCCCGCGAACCCGTCGGCCCCTACGGTTACCGCGCCCACGCCGGAAAGGCCGCCTGGTCGCTCACCCTCAATACCGGCCGCGTGATCCGCCTCGTCTCGATCCGGCAGATCGGCACCCATGCCGGCGTCCTTTGCGGCTCCCCGCGCAGCGACAGCGAGTTCAACGACCGCCTCGTGAAGAGCGCGATCGGCTACCTGGCCCAGGACCTCAAGTGCGAGAAGTCGGAGATCGCCGTGCTGCCCCCGTTGCTGCTGCGCGCCATCGAGAAGAAGCCCGCGCGCGAACCGGGACCGGAGCAG
>JAMPXV010000244.1 GCA_023700985.1 Lysobacter sp. | reverse complement strand
TTCCGCCTCTGCCGCTTCACGCTGGAGCGCAACAAGATCGACCCCAAGAGAGTCATTCAGGACGTGAAGATCGTGCCTTCCGGCGTCGCGGAGGTCAGTCGCCTCCAGTCGCAGGAAGGATTCGCCTACCTGAAGCCCTAGCAGCAACCGAGCGCTGGACAAAAGAAGACTACGGAGGAGCAACGTGAATCCAACCTGGGAAGGGGCGGCCCGCACCGCCTGTGCAGTGATGGCCCTGTCCGCGGCGAGCGCTTTCGCGCAGGACCGCAGCGCGGTGCAGGAAATCGAGCGCTACCGGCAGGCGCTCGGCGACGGCAACCCGGCCGAACTCTGGGAAGCCCGCGGGGAGGGGCTCTGGAAGAAGGCGGCCGGCCCCAAGAACGCGTCGCTCGAGAGGTGCGACCTCGGCCTCGGGCCCGGCGTGGTCAAGGGCGCGTACGCCCAGCTGCCGCGCTACTTCGCCGACGTGGACAAGGTGATGGACCTCGAGTCGCGCCTGGTGCACTGCCGCGTGACGCTGCAGGGCATCTCGCCCGAGGAGGCGAGGAAGAGCCCCTTCGGCGGACCCGGCCGCAAGACGGACAACGACGCGCTCGTCGCCTTCATCACCGCGGAGTCGCGCGGCATCAAGATGAACGTGCCGATGTCGCACCCGAAGGAGGTCGAGGCCTTCGAGGTCGGCAGGAAGATCTTCTTCCACCGCGGCGGTCCGTACGACTTCGCCTGCTCCACCTGCCACGCCGTGGACAACGTCCGCATCCGCCTGCAGGACCTGCCCAACCTCACCAAGCAGGCCGACGCCCAGAAGGCCTACACCGCCTGGCCCGCCTACCGCGTCTCGCAGGGCGAGGTGCGCACCTTCCAGTGGCGGCTCGAGGACTGCTTCCGCCAGCAGCGCTTCCCGCACCTGGATTTCACTTCCGAGGCGTCCGTCGCGCTGACCATGTTCCTCGCGCGTAACGCCAACGGCGCCCCGTTCAACGCGCCGTCCATCAAGCGCTGACTGGGAGACACACAATCATGAAGATCAAGCTCATCGCCCTCTCGGCCACCGCACTGCTCGCCGCGGGATGCGCCACCACCCCATCCGACGACGAGTACTACGCCAAGGCCGTCTCCCTCATGAAGGCGGGCTTCACGGATCGCGGCCAGGCCAAGGTCGACCGCATCGACCAGGACAGGCTGCAGAAGCTGTGCTCCAGCTACGAGTCCAGCCCGATTCCCAAGGACGTGGCCGCGCAGATCGAGAAGGAGCAGCTCGCCACCATCAAGTACCCGGCGGACGGCAAGTTCCTGGGCGACCACAAGAAGGGCGAGCGCATCGCCCAGTCCGGCCGCGGCGGGCAGTACAACGACGACCCGAAGCAGCCCTCGGGCGCCAACTGCTACGCCTGCCACCAGCTCACGAAGGAAGAGGTCTCCTACGGGACGATCGGCCCGAGCCTCTACCACTTCGCCAAGCTGCGCGGCTACGGGCCGGAGATCCAGAAGTACGCCTGGAACAAGGTCTACAACTCCCATGCCTTCGCCGCCTGCTCCAGCATGCCGCGGTTCGGGCACCGGGGAATCCTCACCGAGGAGCAGATCAAGGATGTCGTCGCTCTTTTGATGGACCCCAATTCCCCGGTGAACAAGTAGGGTTAGGTTGGCCTTTCCACCCACCCAGGGGCGGGTGCCAACCCGCCCTTTTTTCATCGAGGAACATTAGCCATGTCTAATGCACTTGCGAAGCTTGCCGCCGCCGTCGCCCTCGTCTCCGGATCCGCGCTCGCCGCCGACCCCGCGACCTTCAGCCTGAAGTCCCTCACCCCGGAAACGGCCGTGATGGCCGCCCAGGCCGCGCTCGCCAAGTGCCGCGCCGACGGCTTCCAGGTCTCCGTGGCGATCGTCGACCGGTCCGGGCTCGTGCAGGTCGTCCTCCGGGACCGCTACGCAGGCGCGCATTCCCCGGAGACGGCCACCAACAAGGCCTGGACGGCGGTTTCCTTCCGCACGGACACCACCGAGCTCACCAAGATCACGCAGCCGGGGCAGCCGTCCTCGGGCATCCGCAACCTGCCGCGCGTGGTGGCGGTGGGCGGCGGCATGAAGATCGAGGCGGGCGGCTCGATCATCGCGGGCATCGGCGTCTCGGGCGCCCCCGGCGGCGATGCCGACGACGTCTGCGCCCGCGCGGGGATCAAGGCGATCGCCGATTCCCTCGAATTCTGACCCGCGACAAGGAGCCCCATGGACCGCCGCGAATTCCTGAACGTTCTCGCCATCGCCGCCGCGGCGGGGCTCCCGATTTCCTCCCGCGAGGCGCTGGCCGCGGGTGAGGGGGCGAGGCTCTACGACGTGCCGCGTTTCGGCAACGTGAGCCTGCTGCACATGACCGACTGCCATGCGCAGCTCATGCCGATCCACTTCCGCGAGCCGAACGTGAACATCGGCATCGCGGGCGCCGCGGGAAGGGCGCCGCACCTGGTGGGCGAGCACCTCCTGAAGGCCTTCGGCGTGAAGCGGGGCAGCGAGCAGGCGCACGCCTTCACCTACCTCGACTTCGCCCAGGCCGCGAAGACCTACGGCAAGGTGGGCGGTTTCGCCCACCTCGCGACGCTGGTGAAGAACCTCAAGGCCTCGCGGCCGGGCGCGCTGCTCCTCGACGGCGGCGATACCTGGCAGGGCAGCGCCACGGCGCTCTGGTCCAACGGCCAGGACATGGTGGACGCCTGCAAGGCGCTCGGCGTGGACGTGATGACCGGGCACTGGGAGTTCACCCTGGGCGCGGAGCGCGTGAAGCAGATCGTCGAGAAGGACTTCAAGGGCACGGTCGACTTCGTGGCACAGAACGTGGTGACCGCCGATTTCGGCGACCCGGTCTTCGCCCCGTACACGATCAAGCAGATCAACGGGGTGGCCGTGGCGATCGTCGGCCAGGCCTTTCCCTACACCCCCATCGCCAACCCGCGCCACATGGTCCCGGACTGGACTTTCGGCATCCGCGAGCCGGAGCTGCAGAAGGCGGTCGACGAGGCGAGGGGAAAGGGCGCCCAGGTGGTGATCCTGCTCTCGCACAACGGCATGGACGTGGACCTGAAGCTCGCCGGCCGAGTCACCGGCATCGATGCGATCCTCGGCGGGCACACCCACGACGGCGTGCCGCAGCCGGTCGAGGTCGGTAACGCGAAGGGCGTGACGCTCGTCACGAACGCGGGCTCCAACGGCAAGTTCCTGGGTGTGCTCGACTTCGACGTGAAGGGCGGCAGGGTGGCGGGCTGGAAGTACCGCCTGCTGCCGGTCTTTGCCAACCTCCTCGCGCCGGACCCCGCCATGGCCGCGGTCATCGCGAAAATCCGCGGCCCGCACGAGGCGAAGCTTTCCGAACGACTCGCCGTCACGGAGGGCCTCCTCTATCGACGGGGGAACTTCAACGGCACCGTGGACCAGGTGATCCTGGACGCGCTCCTGAAGGTGAAGGGCGCCGACATCGCCTTCTCGCCCGGGTTCCGATGGGGCACGACGCTCCTGCCCGGCCAGGCGATCACGCTGGACCACGTGATGGACTGGACGGCCATCTCCTACCCGCAGGTGACGATGAACGACTTCACCGGCGAGACGATCAAGGCGATCCTCGAGGACGTCTGCGACAACCTCTTCAACCCCGATCCCTACTACCAGCAGGGCGGCGACATGGTCCGGGTCGGCGGCCTCACCTACACCTGCACCCCGCGCGAGGCGATGGGCAGACGCATCTCGGACATGCGTCTCGACGGCAAGCCCATCGCGGCCGACCACCGCTACAAGGTGGCCGGCTGGGCGCCCGTGGCGGAGGGCGCGAAGGGCGAGCCGATCTGGGATGTCGTCACGCAGTACCTGCGCGACCGCAAGACCATCCCCCCCGTGAAGCTGAACCTTCCCAAGCTGGTCGGGATGGAGGGCAACCCCGGGATCGCCTGACGGCCCCGGGCCTCGCCATGGATCGCCGGCGGTTCCTCTTCCTGGCCCCTGCCATGGCCTTTTCGGCGGGGGTTCGGGCGGATGCCGAGACCGAGGTTCCGCTCGCCACGGACCTGGGCGCTGACGGGCGCCTGTCGCGACGCCGGAAGATCCCCATCGTCATCCTGTTCAGCCTGCCGGGCTGCCCGTACTGCGAGATCGTGCGCCGCTCGCACCTGA
Source organism: Lysobacter sp. (assembly GCA_023700985.1). Lineage (GTDB taxonomy): Bacteria > Pseudomonadota > Gammaproteobacteria > Burkholderiales > Usitatibacteraceae > FEB-7. The sequence goes on along the minus strand of JAMPXV010000244.1, from coordinate 476 downwards.
ACCCCATGCTGCGCGACCCGGCCCAGGCCGGGCGGGCGATCATCCGCCAGATCGACGTCGGCAGCGACCTTCGGATCACCGGCTTCAAGGGCGAGCGCACCACCCACGAGGCCATCGCGCGGGCGCACGACGTCCGGTCGGCCCCGGTGGTCGCGTTCTGGGACGGCGCCGGCCTGCCGGTGGCCGACCCCCTGAAGGGGATGCTGCTTCCCGACTTCTATTCCGCCTACCTCGACGCCGCGCTGGAAACCGCGCGCACGCGCCTCGCCACCCGCGGCTGAGGCGGTACTCCCGGCGGTAAACCCCTGCCCGAATTGCGGCAGATCAACCCGGCCCCCCCCAAAGACCCTTAGTGTCACCAAAGTCCTACAGGATCCGCCCGCCAAGGGGCCTGTAGCCCCCCCGGCGGGCGTGATGCGAGGCCATCGCAAGCCCAGGAGGGGTTCACACATGCAGCCTGAAAATACGTCCTTCGA
>JAMPXV010000243.1 GCA_023700985.1 Lysobacter sp. | reverse complement strand
TGCGTCGATCTACCAGATCATGCCGGTCGGTGTGTTCGTGCCGAAGACCGAAGACGACGTGGCCACCGCCATCGCCCTGGCCCGCGAAACCGGCACGCCGCTGCTGCCCCGCGGCGGCGGCACCTCGCAGTGCGGCCAGACGGTGGGCGCAGCCCTGGTCATCGACGCGAGCAAGCACCTGAACCGGGTGGTCGAGGTCGACGCCGCGGCGCGCCGCGCGGTCGTGGAGCCGGGGGCGGTGCTCGACATCCTCAACGCGCGGTTGCGCCCGCACGGGCTCTGGTTCCCCGTCGACGTCTCGACGGCGGCCCAGGCGACCCTGGGCGGCATGGCCGGCAACAATTCCTGCGGGTCGCGCTCCATCGCCTACGGCTACATGGTCCACCGGGTCGGCGCCATCGACGCGGTGCTGGCGGACGGCACGCGCGGGCGCTTCGGCCCGGCGGCGGAGATCGCGCACCCGGTGATCCGCGAGATCTCGGCGCGCGCCGCCGTACTCTGGGAGCGGGAGAAGGACGAGATCGCGGCGCGCTTCCCCAAGGTGTCGCGGCGCGTGGCGGGCTACAACCTGGACTGCCTCGCCGCGGAAGGCCAGAACCTCGCGAAGCTCCTCGTGGGGAGCGAAGGCACCCTCGCGTGGTTCGAGCGCCTGACCCTCGACCTGGCCGAGATCCCGAAGCACAAGGCGCTCGGCGTGGCGCACTTCCCGCGCTTCTACGACGCGATGGACGCCGCCCAGCACATCGTGAAGCTGGGTCCCTGCGCGGTGGAGCTGGTCGACCGCACGATGATCGAGCTCTCGCGCGCCATCCCGGCGTTCGCCCCGACGATCAACGCCTACGTGCGGGGAGCCCCGGACGCGATCCTGCTGGTGGAGTTCGCCGGCGACGACCGCGACGAGCAGGTGCGCGGCGTGAAGCGGCTCGTCGAGCTGATGGCGGACCTGGGCTTCCCCGGTGGGGTGGTCGAGCTCCTGGAGGCGCGCGAGCAGAAGGAACTGTGGGAGGTCCGCAAGGCCGGGCTCAACATCATGATGTCGATGAAGGGCGACGGGAAGCCGGTTTCCTTCATCGAGGACTGCGCCGTGCCCCTGGAGCACCTGGCCGAGTACACCGACAAGCTCACGGAGGTCTTCCGCAAGCACGGCACGGAGGGCACGTTCTACGCCCACGCCTCCGTGGGCTGCCTGCACGTGCGGCCCGTCCTCAACATGAAGGGCGACGGGCGCATCCGCATGCGCGCGATCGCGGAGGAGGCCGCCGACCTGGTGCGCCGCTACAAGGGCGCGTACTCGGGCGAGCATGGCGACGGGCTGGTGCGCTCGGAATGGATCGCGCCCTTCTTCGGGCCGCGGCTCACCGCCGCGCTCTCCGAGATCAAGGGGTGGTTCGACCCGCGGGGGCTCATGAACCCCGGCAAGATCGTGAACCCCCCGAAGCAGGACGACCGCTCGCTCTTCCGCTACAAGCCCGATTACCGGCCCGTGGCGCCGGCCACGGTACTCGACTGGAGCGCGTGGGGCGGGCTTCCCGGGGCGGTGGAGATGTGCAACAACAACGGCCACTGCCGCAAGTTCGACGCGGGAACGATGTGCCCCAGCTACCGCGTGACGCGCGACGAGATGCACCTCACGCGCGGTCGCGCCAACACGCTTCGGCTGGCGCTCTCGGGCCAGCTCGGGAGCGAGGGCTTCGTCTCGGACACCGTGCGCGAGGCCTTCGAGCTCTGCGTTTCCTGCAAGGGCTGCCGGCGCGAATGCCCGACGGGCGTGGACATGGCGCGCATGAAGATCGAGTTCCTGCACCAGGACCGCGCCGCCAACGGGTTCAGCCTGCGCGACCGGCTCGTCGGAATGCTGCCGGCCTATGCGCCGTGGGCCTCGCGCCTCGCGCCGGTGGTGAACGCGCTGCAGCGCCTGCCCGGGGTGCCGCTGGCCCTCCAGGCGCTCGCGGGCTTCGACGCGCGCCGCCCGCTGCCCTCGTTCAGCGGGCGCTCGTGGCTCGCGGGCCAGCCCGCGCAGGCGCCGCGGGGAGGGCGCGAGGCGGTCCTGTTCGCCGACACCTTCAACAACTGGCTCGAGCCCGGCAACCTCGACGCGGCCGCGCGCGTGCTGCGGGCGGCGGGCTACGAGGTCGTGCCGGCGCGCGGCGCGGATTCCCGGCCGCTTTGCTGCGGGCGCACCTACCTTTCCGCGGGCATGGTCGACCGCGCGAAGGCCGAGTCGCGGCGCATGATCGAGGCGCTCGCGCCCTGGATCGAGAAGGGCGTCCCGGTCGTGGGGCTGGAGCCCTCGTGCCTGTATTCGCTCAAGGACGAGTTCCTCGCCATGCACCCGGGCGACACGCGCGCCACGGCCCTCGCGGACCTGGCGGTGACCTTCGAGAGCTTCGTCGCCGGTTGCGTGAAGGAGGGCGCTCCCATCGCGTGGCGCGAGGGCGCGGCCCCGGAGTTCCTCGTCCACGGCCACTGCCACCAGAAGGCCTTCGGCGCCTTCGACGACACGCTGGCCGCCCTGCGCGCCGTGCCAGGCGCGCGCGTGACGGCCGTGGAATCCAGTTGCTGCGGCATGGCCGGATCGTTCGGCCACGAGCACTACGACGTCTCGATGGCGATGGGGGAGGCTTCGCTCCTGCCGGCCGTCCGCGCCGCCGCCCCCGGCACCGTCGTCGTCGCGGCCGGGACGAGCTGCCGCCACCAGATCGACCACGGCGCCTCGCGCGCGGCGGTGCATCCCGCCGTCGCTCTCGCGGCCTGCCTCGCGCCATGAACGCGGCCGCGGGCGGCGCGACGCTGCTGGAGGCGCTGCGCGCCGCCGTCGGCTTCGAGCCGCTGGGCTCCCCCGCGGGCAACCTCACGCTCGGCAAGGGCCAGCTCGACGGCCGGCCGCTGCGCCTCGCGCTGGTCGAGAACCGCATCGCCAGCGGCTCCATCGGCAAGGCGGAAGTGGCGAAGCTCGTGCCGCTCTTCGCCATCGCCGCGCGCGAGAAGTCGCCGCTGGTCCTCTACCTCGACTCGGCGGGCGCGCGCGTCTCCGAGGGGCTCGAGGCACTGGGCGCGTTCCGCCGCCTCTTCCGCGAGGCGATCGCCGCCCGCGTGGCCGGCGCGCCGATCGCCGTCGTGCTCGGGCGCAACTGCTTCGGCGGCGCGAGCATGCTGGCGCACGTGGCGCCCCGGCGGCTTTTCAGCCCCAACACGCAGCTCGCGATGTCGGGGCCCTCCATCCTCGCCCAGGCGGCGGGCGCCAATGCGCTCGACGACATGTTCCGCGCCATCGCCGAGGCGACCATCGGCCCTGCCGCGCGCGCCAAGGCCACGGACGCCAACGCGGTGTGGACGCCGGGCATGGATCCCACGGAATGGCTGCGCGAGGCGCTTTCGCGAGGCGCAGGCTCGTTCGAAGCCTTCCACAAGCGCCACCAGTCGCTTCGCGATCGCCTGGAGAAGGGCCTCACGACGCGCCAGCCCGAGGGCGTGCGGCGCAAGGAGCTGGAAAAGCTCTTCCCGGAGGGCTACAAGGCCCAGGAGTGCGACGGCGTCCTCACGGGCGAGGCGACGCGCGAGGGCGCGCCGGTCCAGGTGCTGGGGCTCGTCGGCAGCACGCACGTGGGTGCCGAGCGCGCGTGGCGGTTCGCCCAGGCCGCCTGGCGCATGGGGATCGAGGCGCCGTCGCGCCTCGAGGTGCTCCTCGACTGCGAATCGCACGCCGCCCGCCTCGACGACGAGAAGGTCGTGCTCACGGAATACATCGTGGACATGGGCGTGTCGCTCGCGGCGCTGGGCGCCCGCGGCACCCATGTCGAGCTGACCATCCTCGACCGCGCGGGCGGGGGCGTCTACGTGGCCCTCGCCGCGGCGGCGACGCGCGTGGCGGTCGTGTTCGGGGCCGACATCCAGGTGCTGCCGGGCGCGGCCGTCGCGAGCATACTGGGCGCTCACCGCGACGCGGTGGGCGACATCTCGGAGTACCGCCAGGCCGGCGTGGCCGACGAGGAGCTGAGACTGGGCCTGCCGCCCTGAACGTGGGGCGGCGCGCCAGCCGGCCGCAACGGTGACAGCCATGAACGAGAACCTCTATTCCCTTTTCGAGTCGCGATTCCCCGCGGACCGGGCGAGCCCCCTCCTGATCCTCGACGACGGGCGCGAGCTTTCCTACGGGGAAGCCGAGCGCACCTGCGCGCGCTTCGCGTCGTTCCTCGCCGGGCTCGGGCTCGCTCCCGGCGACCGCGTGGCCATCCAGGTGGAGAAGTCGCCGGAGGCGCTGCTCCTCTACCTCGCGTGCCTTCGCGCGGGGCTCGTGTACCTGCCGCTCAACAGCGCCTACCAGGAAGGGGAAGTGGGCTACTTCCTCGAGAACGCCGAGCCCGGCGCCGTGGTCGCGCAGCCGAAGTCGCAGCCGTGGCTGGCGCCGCTGGCCGCGCGCCTGGGCATCCGGCACGTCTTCTCGCTCGACGAGCACGGCGCCGGCAGCTTCGTGGAGGCCGCGCGCGGCGCGCCGGAAGCCTTCGCGACCGTGATGCGCCGCGCCGACGACCTCGCGGCGATCCTCTACACCTCGGGGACGACGGGGCGCTCGAAGGGCGCGATGATCACGCACCGCAACCTCGCCTCCAACGCGACGGTGCTGCACGCCTTCTGGGGGTTCCGTCCGGGCGACGTCCTCGTGCACATGCTGCCGCTCTTCCACGTGCACGGCCTCTTCGTCGCCTGCC
>JAMPXV010000242.1 GCA_023700985.1 Lysobacter sp. | reverse complement strand
TCCTGGATCGGCGTGGCCGGCCAGGAAGACGGCTTCGACTGGCGGGAGGTCTGAAAATGGGGTCAGATCCCTTTATTGGGACGGTTCTACAGAGCCTTTTTGGGACGGTTCTACAGAACCGGTCTATTCCGTGATCGGCGAGGTCAGTGCAACAATTGCTGAATAGACCGGTTCTGTAGAACCGTCCCAAAAAGGCTCTGTAGAACCGTCCCAATAAAGGGATCTGACCCCATTTTCAGACCTCCCGCCAGTCGAAGCCGTCTTCCTGGCCGGCCACGCCGATCCAGGAGTCCTCGCAGCCCAGCGCCCCGGCGAGCGCTGCCCGGGCGAGGTCGGGCCGGTTGTTCTCCTTCGAGAGATGCGCCGCCACCACGTGCTTCAGGCGCGAGGCGTCGATGCGCGAGGCGATGCCCGCCGCCGCCGCGTTGTCCAGGTGCCCGAAGCGCCCGGAGATGCGCTCCTTGAGCATGCGCGGGTAGGACCCGCCGGCCAGGAGGTCCGGGTCGTGGTTGCACTCGAGCACGAGGGCGTCGCACCGGGTGAGCTTCTCCTCGACATGCGGCGTGGACATGCCGAGGTCGGTCGCCACCGCGAGGCGCACGGCGCCGTCGGAGAACGCGTACTGCACCGGCTCGCGGGCGTCGTGGGGCACGGGGAAGGGGTCGACGAGGAGGTCGTCCACCTCGAAGGTGGCATGCGGGTCGATGAGGCGCACGAGGCTCGCCGGGAAGTCCACCGGCAGCGCGAGCGCCGTGCCTCGCGTGAGGTGCACGACGATGGCATGCCGCCTGGCGAACCGCGCCACCCCTCCGAGATGGTCGGTGTGTTCGTGGGTGACCAGGATCGCGGCGAGGTCCGTCGGCGCGAGCCCCAGGCGGCCGAGCCGGAAGGCCGTGTCGCCCAGGGTGAAGCCGCAGTCCATGAGGACCCGCGTCCTGCCCCGCTCGACGACCAGCCCGTTGCCCGAGCTGCCGCTCCCGAGGGAGGCGAATCGAAGCGCCATGCGCGCGGGCGGACCCTCCGGCCCTACTTGAGCTGGTCGAAGAGGACCGACAGGATGCGCTTGCCGGTCGTCGAGGTCTCGAGCTCGCCCGTGGCGTTCTGCACCACCACCTGGGACTGGCTGCCGGACTCGGTCACGACGACGCGGAACTGCGGTTGCGGGGCCTTTGCGGTTGGGCGCCAGAAGGCCAGCGTGTCCAGCCAGCCCGGCTTCTGCCCTTGCTTGGCGTCCGCATCCGGATCGATGTAGCGAACGAAGAACACGCCCTTGGAGCGGTCGCGGTCCTCGACGGTGAAGCCGGAACGGTCGAGCGCGAGGCCGACGCGGCGCCAGGCGCGGTCGAAGCCGTCGTTCACCACGAGCGGGCCGGCGCCGTTGTTCTGCAGCACGGCGTTCACCGGCGCAGGCGTCCTCGGCGTCGCGCCGGCCGCCCCGGAGGGCGCGCCGGGCTTGCCGCCGTCGGCCAGCGTGGCCTTCCGCGTCGGCTCGCCCAGCTTCACGAGGAGCCGCCCCAGCATCTCGGCCTCGAGGTCGCGGTCGGAGCCGCGCGGTGCCCAGCGCGTCGTGTCCTGCGAGTTGAGGAAGACCTCCTCGAGCCCGCGGTGGCTCACGTAGATTTCCGTCGTCCCGGGCTCGGTCCCGCGCTCGATGCGGGTGCGGAAGCGGTCGCGCTCGCCCGTGGAGAACATGCCGGGCAGTGTCCGGTTGAGCACGCCGCGAAGGCCCGTGGTCTCCACGTTCGCGCGCGTTTCGTACCAGTTGGTCTCGACGATGCCGGCCTCCGGCGTCTCGCGGGCGAGCGAGAAGCCGAGGTCCAGCCAGAACTCGCGCACGATGAACCAGACCTGCGCCGGCTCGGCCTTCGCGACGATCCAGCGCTGGTCGCCGCCGCGCTCGATGCGCGCGTTGGGGACCGCGGGCAGGACCCCGCCGGGCCACGCCGTGGCGGCCGTGGGGGTGCCCTGCGGGGCGCCGGCCCGGTCGCGGTTGTACTGCGAGAGGCTGGTGGTGGCGCGGGGGTCGTTCACCGCGTAGCGGTTGTCCGTGGCCGGCCGGGTGAGGTCGGGCGGCACTTCGAGCGGCTTCTCGCGCGAGCGGGCGGCGCGCTGCTGCTCCTCGGTCTTGAAGATCCCGCAGCCCGAGGCCAGGGCGAGCGGTGCGAGGACGAGAACGATCGGCAGGAGGCGTTTCATGGGTGCGGTGTCCGGTTCAGGTGAGGCAGCCCGCTTCGCGCAGCGCCGCGGTGACGGTTTCGTGGAAGGCGGGCGCGAGCGTGGTGAGCGGCAGGCGGATGGCCTCGCCGATCCGGCCCATGCGCGCGAGCGCCCATTTCACGGGGATGGGGTTCGCCTCGACGAAGAGCTTCTGGTGCAGGCCCATGAGCTTCTGGTTGAGGGCGATGGCGCGCTTGGCGTCCCCGGCGAGCGCGGCGGCGCACATCTCGTGCATCGCGCGCGGCGCCACGTTCGCGGTGACGGAGATGTCGCCGTGCGCGCCCAGCAGGATGTACGGGAGCGCCGTGGCATCGTCACCGGAATAGACGGCGAACTGCGCGGGCTTGCGGCGCAGCAGGTCGGCCCCGCGGTCGAGGTTGCCGGTCGCATCCTTGATGCCCACGATGCCGGGCACCTGCGCGAGGCGAAGCGTCGTGTCCGTGGCCATGTCGGCGACCGTCCGCCCGGGCACGTTGTAGAGGATCATCGGGATGTCCACCGCCTCGGCGATGGCCTTGAAGTGCCGGTACAGCCCTTCCTGCGCGGGCTTGTTGTAGTAGGGCACCACGGAAAGCGAGTAGTCCGCGCCGACTTCCTTCGCGTACTTCGTGAGCTCGATCGCCTCCCGCGTGGAATTGCCGCCGGTGCCGGCGATGATCGGCACGCGCCCCTTGCAGTGTTCCACGGCCGTGCGGATGAGGAGGCAGTGCTCGTCCACGTCCACGGTGGGGGATTCCCCCGTGGTGCCGACGACGACGATGCCGTCGGTGCCTTCGGCGACGTGCCAGTCGAGGAGGGCCTTGAAGCCGGGGATGTCGAGCGAGCCGTCCGCCTGCATGGGCGTGACGATTGCCACTAGGCTGCCGGTGAGCATGGTTGCAGGGGCGGGAAGCATCGGAGAAGAGCGGGATTTTACCGCATTCCCCCCTCCCCACGGGCCTGCCTCAACTTCCGTCCTCCCGGCGCGCGCACAGGCGCTGCACCGCAGCGGGCCGGGGTGCCGCCACCACCAGGTCCTCGTAGGCCACCACCCGCAGCCTTCCACGCACCGCCTCGAGCAGTTCCCCGGGCGCCAGGAGGAAGTCCGGGTTGGAGGGCTTGCCGAAGCGCTCGTTGCCGCGGGCGAAGGTCTCGTAGACCAGCACGCCACCCGGCTCCAGGGAGCCGACGAGCAAGGGCAGGAGCGGCCGGTGCAGGTAGTTGGTGGCCACGATCGCGTCGAAGCGTCGGCCCGCGAAGGGCCAGGGCCCCGCCTCGAGGTCCGCGCCCACGAGCGTCACGCCGGCCGGCGGTTCCGGGAACAGCGCCGGGTCGCGGTCGACGGCGCACACCTCGAACCCCTGCGCCGCGAGGTAGCGCGCGTGGCGCCCTGCGCCGCAGGCGAGGTCCAGCACCTCGCCGCCGGGCCGGATCAGGCCCGCCCAGCGGGTGACCCAGGGAGAAGGCGGCGTGTCGGCCAGGTGGGTGGTCACCGCGGTTCAGTCCGCCAGGAGCGGCCGCGGGTCGGCGTGGGGCATGCCCAGCGCATCGGCCACCTCGGGGTGCGTGACCTTGCCCTCGCACACGTTGAGGCCGGCCATCAGGTGGGGGTCGGCCGCGAGCGCGCGACGCCACCCTTGCCCGGCGAGCTGCATCGTGAAGGGGAGCGTCGCGTTGTTGAGCGCGTAGGTGGAGGTGCGCGGCACCGCCCCCGGCATGTTGGCCACGCAGTAGTGCACGACGCCGTCGACGACGTACGTGGGCTCCGCGTGGGTCGTGGGGCGCGAGGTCTCGAAACAGCCGCCCTGGTCGATCGCGACATCGACCACCACCGAGCCGTGCTTCATCTGCGCGACCAGTTCCCGCGTGACCAGCCTGGGCGCCGCCGCCCCTGGAATGAGCACGCCGCCGATCACCAGGTCGGCCGAAAGCACATGGTGCTCGATGTTGTCGCGGTTCGAGAAGACGGTCATCGCGCGCGCGCCCAGCGTGTTCTCGATGCGCCTGAGGGCGTCGATGTTGCGGTCGATCACCACGACGAGCGCCCCCGAGCCCACCGCGGTCCGCGCGGCATTGGCGCCCACGACGCCCGCGCCCAGGATCACGATCTTGGCGGGCGGCACGCCGGCCACGCCGCCCAGGAGGATGCCCATGCCGCCGTGCGCCTTCTCGAGGCAGTGTGCGCCCGCCTGCACGGCCATGCGCCCGGCGACTTCCGACATGGGAGCCAGAAGCGGCAGCCCTCCTCCCGGCTGCGTCACGGTCTCGTAGGCGATGCACACCGCGCCGCTCGCGAGGAGCGCCTTGCATTGCGCGGGATCGGGCGCGAGGTGCAGGTAGGTGAAGAGGACCTGCCCCGGCCGGAGGCGCGCGGTCTCGGCCGGCTGCGGCTCCTTCACCTTCACGACGAGGTCGGCGGCCGCGAAGACTTCCTCGGCGCCGGCGACGATGCGCGCGCCCGCCTTCCCGTAGGCGGCGTCGGTCGCGCCGATGCCCGCCCCGGCGCCGCGCTCGACGAGCACCTCGTGGCCCTGCGC
>JAMPXV010000033.1 GCA_023700985.1 Lysobacter sp. | reverse complement strand
TGGTGAGGAAGATGGTCGCGACGAGGAGGATGCCCATCACGAGCATCCCGGCCACGCTCGTGAACGGGTTGATCGCGGCGAGGGCGGCGCGCAGGTGCATGGCGGCTATTCTCTCCCGAACCCGCCCCGGCGTGCACCCGGGTCACCGCCCTGCGTGCCGCGTCGGTTGCGGATGAAACGCCAGGGCGCCGCGGAACCGGGGCGTGGCGGGGTTAAGATTCCGCATTCGCCGGCTGCCGCGGGCACTGTGACCCGCGGGCCGACGCGAAGCGGGGTTCGCGAATGCCGGGTCGGTTGATGGAACAAGGGGTCGGCGTCCGGGTCGCGGGCGTCGAGGGCTGGCCGGCTCCGGGGCACTTCACCGTCGTTTCGGAGGCCGTGCCGGGAGAGGCGGAGGAAGCGTCGGTCCACCTCACCGACGGGCGCGCGCTTTCCGGGCGGGCCGTTCGCCTGGATTGCGACGGGCGGATGCTCGAGTTCGTGCCGGACGGCGAAGTGAAGCCGTGGGTCGTCCCCTTTTCCGGGTTCAAGAGCCTGCAACTGGCGCGGCCCGTGAAGCTGGGCGCCGTGCGTCTCGCGATCCCGGCGGGGAACATCGAGGCCCTGCCGTCGGCGTCGGGGCCGCGCTTCACCATCCGCTTCAAGGACGGCACCGAACTCTCGGCGCGGATTGCGGGAGTCGTCGCGCGCGGGTTCGGGCTGTTTCCCTACCTCGCCGACGAGGCCGGGAGCGTCTTCCGGTGGTTCATGCCCTCGGATGCCACGGCGGGCTACCGGATCGGCGACCCGCTCGGCAAGATTCTCGTCGAACGCGGCGTCCTGACCCAGGGGGACCTCGACGCGGGGCTCGCGCGGCAGCGCCAACAACGCGAGTCCCGGTTCGGGGAGTACCTCTGCCGGCGTGGCCTGGTCACCCCGCAGGAGGTCGAGGCCTGCCTGGCCGCGCAGAAGGCGCAGGTCCAGCGCAGGCTTGGCGAGCTGCTGGTGGAGCGGGGCCTGCTGACGGCCGCGCAGCGCGACCTTGCGCTTGCCGACCAGGAGACGGAGAGGAACATGCCGCTGGGGGAGATCCTCGTGCGCATGGGCGTGGTCAGCCGCAAGGCGATCCGCCAGGCGCTCGCGGACCAGTTCGGGCTGCCCTGGGTGGCGCTGGACGGGTTCGCGTTCGAGCGCGGCGTCGTGGAGGCCTTCCCTGCGGAGCTCGCGCGCCGGCACTTCGCGATGCCGCTGTATCGCGCCGGGTCGCGCCTTGCGGTTGCGCTCGCCAACCCGGTGTCGTGGGAAGCCGTCGAGGACATCGAGTCCGCGCTCGGGACCCCGGTCAATGCGGTGCTCGCTTCGCGCGAGGACATCGCGGGCGCCCTGGGGCGGCACTACCGACCTGCGTAGCGCAGCCGCGGGCGCCCGTCAGGCGTACATGTGCAGCCCGCCGTTGATCGACAGGTTCGCGCCGGTGATGTAGGCGGCGCCGTCCGAGGCGAGGTAGTTCACCATCTCCGCGATTTCCTCGGGCTTGCCGAGGCGCCCGGCCGGGATCTGCGCGACGATCTGCTGCTTCACGTCCTCGCGGATGGCGGCCACCATCTCCGTCTCCACGTAACCGGGCGAGACCGCGTTCACCGTCACGCCCTTGCGGATCACTTCCTGGGCCAGCGCCTTGGTGAAGCCGAGGATGCCCGCCTTGGCGGCGGAGTAGTTGGTCTGGCCGAACTGGCCGCGGATGCCGTTCACGCTCGAGATGTTGACGATGCGGCCCCAGCCGCGGTCGCACATGCCGTCGACCACGTGGCGCGTCACGTTGAAGACGCTGTTGAGGTTGGTGTCGATCACCAGCCGCCACTGCTCGGGCGTCATCTTGCGGAAGGTCGCGTCGCGCGTGATGCCGGCGCAGTTCACGAGGATGTCCACGGGGCCGTGGTCCTTCGCGATCGTCGCGGTCATCTCGCCCATCGCCTCGTAGCTGGACACGTCGCCGAAGGCCGTGGCGGTCGCATCGCTTCCGAAGCCGGCCGCGGCCATCTTCTCGAGGTACTTCGCCTCGGTGCCCGGGATGATCCAGTTGGCGAGGACGAAATGGCCCTGTTGCGCGAGCCGCTTGCAGATGGCGGCGCCGATGCCGCCGACGCCGCCGGTCACGAGTGCGATCTTCTTTTCCATGTCTGCTGCCCTTCAGGTTGAGACGGATGCCGGGTCAAAAAAAAACCCCAGGCTTGAGCCTGGGGTTGGAACCTTTATCCAAATTGGAGAATTTGCGATAAAGGAGGAGGAGACGGTTGCGAAGTCGGGCCTCGCGCTACTTGCGGCCCCGCGGGGCGGTGGCGGCCTTGACGCTCGCGTCGGTGAAGCTCGCGGCGTGGCGGGCGGCCTTGCTGAAGGAGTCGAAGGCGGCGGTGGCGGCGGCGAGCGAGGACTTCATCGCCGCGACGGCCACGTCGCTGCCGGCGGGCGCGGATTTCGCGGCCTGCTCGACGGTGTCGGTGACGGAACGCTGCACGTCGGCCAGGCGCTCCTCGGCGAGCTTGGCGAGCTCGGACTGGGCATCGGAGGCGACCTCGTAGAGGCTGCGCGAATACTCCAGCCACTGCGTCATCGCGGTCTCCGCGGCCTTGGTGCGCAGCGCCAGCAACTGCTGGGGATCCTGCGTGCCGGCGGCGGCGCGCGCGGAGCGGGTCGCATCGCCGAGGGCGGACTTGGCGAACGCGAGTTGCAGGGCGAGCAGTCGCTCGGCGCTGTCGAGCGAGAGCTTCGACAGGCGCGCGGCCGACAGCACGGCGGCGTTGTTCAGTTCGGACATCTGCTCGGCGAGGTTGACCATGGTCGTCGTATCCATTGACTCGGGCGCGCAGGAAATTGTGCGCCGCAACAAAGCCCATTTTAGGAAGGCGGAACGGGGCTGTCAAGGCAATAATATTGCACTGCACCAACGCTGCCCGATTGCGCTGCCGCAAATGCCCAAACTGTAATAAAATGAAGTACTTGGTACGTTTCCGATGAAACCTGCGCCGGCGCCGCACAATGGCCGATTGATGTAGCGCAACATCGACGAGGATCCCGCGATGGCAACCCCCCGCATCATCAAGAAATACCCGAACCGCCGGCTCTACGACACGGAGACCTCGACCTACATCACGCTCGCCGAGGTGAAGGACCTCGTGCTGCAGTACCGGGAGTTCCAGGTGCAGGACGCGAAGTCGGGCGAGGACCTCACGCGCGCCATCCTGCTGCAGATCATCCTCGAGGAGGAGTCCGGCGGCGTGCCGATGTTCTCCACCGACATGCTCGCCAACATCATCCGCTACTACGGCCACTCGATGCAGGGCCTCATGGGCTCCTACCTCGAGCGCTCGATCCACGCCTTCCACGAGGCGCAGAAGCGCTTCCAGGAGCAGGCGCAGGTGCTCATCCCGAAGGTGCCCGCCGACGCGTTCGCGAACATGATGACCGGCGGCACGCAGATCCCGAACGTGATGGGCGGCTACCTCGAGAAGGGCGCCAAGGCGGTGATCGACATGCAGGACGAGCTGCGCAGCCAGGCGCTCAAGCTCTTCTCCGGATTCCCCTACAGCGCCGCGCCCGGCGGGGAAGAGCCCGCGCCGGAGCCGGAGCCCGCGAAGCCGGCGCGCGCCAGGCGCGCCGCGCCGCGCAAGCCGCGCGCCCGCAAGAAGTAGCCGGCCTTGGCGGCGCGCACTCCCAAGGACGCGGCGCCGCCGCGCGTGCCGCGGGTCGGCTTCGTGTCCCTGGGCTGCCCCAAGGCGCTGGTCGATTCCGAGTCCATCCTCACGCAGCTGCGCGCCGAGGGCTACGACATCGCGCCCAGCTACGAGGGCTCCGACCTCGTCGTCGTGAACACCTGCGGCTTCATCGACGCCGCGGTGCAGGAGTCACTGGACGCCATCGGCGAGGCGATGGCCGCCAACGGCAAGGTGATCGTCACGGGCTGCCTGGGCGCCCGCGGCGACGTGGTCCGCGAGGCCCACCCCAGGGTACTGGCGGTGACGGGCCCGCATGCCACCCCGGAAGTGATGGCGGCCGTGCACGCGCACCTGCCGAAGCCGCACGACCCGTTCACCGACCTCGTGCCGCCGCAGGGCATCCGCCTCACGCCGCGCCACTACGCCTACCTCAAGATTTCCGAGGGCTGCAACCACCGCTGCACCTTCTGCATCATTCCCTCGATGCGCGGCGACCTGGTGAGCCGGCCCGTGGGCGAGGTGATGCAGGAGGCCGAGCACCTGGTGCGCGCGGGCGTGAAGGAGCTCCTCGTCATCTCCCAGGACACGAGCGCCTACGGGGTGGACGTGAAGTACCGCACCGGCTTCTGGGGCGGCAAGCCCCTGCGCACGCGCATGACCGAGCTCTGCGAGGCGCTGGGCGGGCTCGGGGCGTGGGTGCGCCTGCACTACGTGTATCCCTACCCGCACGTCGACGAGGTGATCGCCCTCATGGCCGGCGGGCGCATCCTTCCCTACCTCGACGTGCCTTTCCAGCACGCCAGCGCGCGGATCCTCAAGCTCATGAAGCGGCCGGCGGCCGGCGAGAAGACGCTGGAGCGCATCCGCGCCTGGCGCCGCGAGTGCCCGGAACTCGCCATCCGCTCGACCTTCATCGTCGGCTTCCCCGGCGAGACCGAGGCGGAGTTCGAGGAACTGCTCGGGTTCCTGCGCGAGGCGAGGCTCGACCGCGTGGGCTGTTTCACCTACTCGCCCGTCGAGGGCGCGAAGGCGAACGGGCTTCCCGGCGCCGTGCCGGAAGAGGTGAAGCAGGAGCGCCTGGCGCGCTTCATGGCGGTCCAGGCCGGGGTGAGCCGCGAGCGCCTCGCGGAGAAGGTGGGCCGCGAGATCGATGTCCTCGTCGACGACGTCGAGGGCCGCATCGCCCTCGCCCGGAGCAGCTCGGACGCGCCGGAGATCGACGGCATCGTGCGCGTGAAGGGCGCGAAGGGCGCGCGGGCCGGCGAGTTCCTGAGGGTGCGCGTCACCGCCTCCGGCGACCACGACCTCGAGGCCGTTGCGGCCTGAAGTCCCGCCGCCCGGCGGGCGGTGTCAGTGTCCCAGCACCGTCCGGACCGCGGCCACCAGCGCCGAGGCGGTGATCGGCTTGGCGATGTAGCCGTCCGCGCCGGCCTGCAGCCCGTGCACGATGTCGTCCTGCTCCGCATGGGCCGTGAAGAGCACGATGGGCGTGTCGAAGAGGCGCTTGTGCCGGCGGATGCGGCGCAGGAACTCCAGCCCGTTCATGTCCGGCATCTCCACGTCGAGGAGCAGCAGCTCCGGCGCGCCCACGCGCGACATGAGGCGCGCGGCGTCCCGGGCCCCGAGCGCGACCACCGTCTGGTAGCCCGCCTTCCTGAGCACGTGCGAGGCGAGCTCCGCCGTGGGCGCGTCGTCGTCCACGATCAAGACGACGTGGTTCGACCGGCTGCCCAAGCGGGGACGCACGAGCACGACGTGGAAGCCGTCCTCGCCCAGGGCGCTCGTGCCGATGAGCGCGTTCTCGCGGACCTCCGGGGTCGGCGGGGGCGGTGGAGGTTCCGACGGCCCATCGACGAGCGACGTGAAGTCGAGGTCGAAGGGATCCTCGGGGTGGGCGGGTGCGGGCTTGCTGACCATGGTCGACCGCAGGCGGCCCGGTCGCGCCGCCGGCCGGCCCCTTATTGTCGCGTGAGCTTGCCGTCGACGACCTTGATCTTGTCGCCGACCCGGTAGCTGGTCTCCTTCGAGAAGTTGAAGGTGCGCGACTTGCCGTCCTCCATCTTCACGACGACCTGGTAGGAGGTGGTCGACTTCTGGTTCTTCTCGACCTGGTGCCCCGCATAGGCGCCCGCGCCGGCGCCGACGATCGTCGCGGCGGTATTGCCGCGGCCGCTGCCGACCTGGTGGCCCAGCACGCCGCCCAGAACGCCGCCGGCCACGGCGCCGACGCCGGTGCCTTCGCCTTCCTTCTTGACCGTCTTCACGTCGGTGACGGTGCCGCAGGTGGGGCAGGCCGCCCCTGCGGACGGCGCGAAGGCGAGGGCGAGGCAGAGGCCCGCCGCGGTCGCGGTGGCGGGCACCTTGAGGCTGAATCTTTTCATGGGAATCCTCCGGGAAAAAGCATCCGTTCCAGAGGGAAATGGTAGCACGCCCCTCCGGCGTCGCCGGGGGCGGAAGTTACGGCTGAAGCACCGTCTTGACGGCGGCGACCAGGGCGGAGGCCGAGATGGGCTTGGCGATGTAGCCGTCGGCCCCGGCCAGCAGGCCGCGCACGATGTGGCGCCGCTCGCTCAGGGCGGTGAAGAGGATGACGGGCGTGTCCTTCAGGTACTTGTTGCCGCGCATGCGGGCGAGGAAGTCGAACCCGCCCATGCCGGGCATCTCCACGTCGAGGAGCACGAGGGCGGGGGGGCCGAGCTTCGTCATGTGCCGCGCCGCGTCGCGCGGGTTGCCCACCACCGCGGCCTGGTAGCCGGCGCGGCGCAGCACGCGCGCGGCGAGCTCCGCCGTCGGCAGGTCGTCGTCCACGACGAGCACCACCTGCGTCGAGGGATCGGCCGCGGGCGCAACGCTGGTCGAGCGCCGCGCCGCGATCATGTGAAAGCCTTCGGCCCCGAGGTGGCGCGAGCCGATGAGGGCCTCCTCCTCCTCGGCCGGGGTCGGGGTCTCGCGGACGACGGGCGCGGGGGCCGTCTCCTCCACGAGCGTGGTGAAGTCGAGGTCCGAGGGGTCCGGCGTGCTCATGTTCTGCCCTCCTGGGCCGGTTGGTTCTCCATCCAGATCTGGGTGATCTGGCGGCCGAGCTTCAGCGGGTCGAAGGGCTTCGAGAGGGTGCCGATCGCGCCGGCCGCGCGATAGCGCACGAGGTCGCTCGGATTGATGCGCGCGGTGAAGAAGATCGCGGGGACGCCCACGCCCGCCTCCCGGAACCGCGTGAGGAGCGCCATGCCGTCCATGCCGGGCATGTTCATATCGATGAGGAGCAGCTCCGGGGCGAAGCCCGGCGCGGCCGCGAGGGCTTCCTCGCCGGAACTGCAGCTCAGCACGTTGAACCCGCCCAGCTTCCCGAGCGCGAGCTTCACGATGCCGCGGATGTCCGGCTGGTCGTCCACGTGAAGGATGCGGCTGAAAGGCGCCTTCGACATGCGGCTATTGTGCCACCGGGGGCTCGGGAAGGTCGAACCAGAAGACCGTGCCGCCGCCGGGCGCGTCCTCGAAGCCGATGGCGCCGCCGAGCCGCGTGACGATCTCGCGGCTGATCGCGAGTCCCAGGCCGGTGCCGGTCGTGGCGCGGCTGTCGCCGGACTCGGCCTGCGAGAAGGGCTGGAAGATGCGGGCGCGGAAGCTCTCCGGGATGCCGGGGCCGTGGTCGCGGATGTGCGTGCGCACGACGCCGCCCGGCAGGCGCCCGGCGCCCACCGAGACGACGCCGCCGGCGGGCGAGAACTTCGCCGCGTTGAGGATGAGGTTCGAGAGCACCTGCGAGAGCCGGTCGGGGTCCCCGAGCACCTGCAGGTCCTCGACGGGCTCCAGCTCGAAGGAGACGTCGAACTGCTGCATCAGGCCGCGGCTCGACTCCACGGATTCCCGCAGGAGCGAGCGCCAGGCGAGCGGCTCGACGCGGAAGTCGATGTGGCCGGCGGACATCTTCTCGATGTCGAGCAGGTCGTTCACCAGGCGCCACAGGCGGTCGGAGTTCTGCAGGGCGATGTCCACCAGGGGCTTCGCCTCGTCCGGGAGCTCCCCCGCGACGCCGCCGGCGAGGAGCCCCAGGGAGCCGCGCATCGAGGTGAGCGGCGTGCGCAGCTCGTGGCTCACCACCGACACGAAGTGGTCCTTCATGCGGTCGGCCTCCCTGAGGCGCGTCACGTCGATGCCCATCACGATGACGCCCTCGACCTCGCCGTCGGCCCCGCGCAGCGGCCAGTGCAGCACGTCGAGGTCGACCATGCGCCCGCCGGGGCCGGGGCGGCGCGTCGGGTAGTGCGTGGGAACGCCCGCCAGCGCCTGCTCGAGGTTCGGCACGACCTCCTCGAACCGCTCCTTGCCCAGGATGTCGCGGACCAGCCGGCCGTTGATCTCGTAGCCCGGGAGCCCCAGCAGCTCGGCGTACGCCTTGTTGTGGATGACCGCGCGCTGCTCGCGGTTCACGAACACGATGGCCGCCGGCATGAACTCGACGAGCTGGCGCAGCTGCAGCTCGCTCTTGCGCAGGCGCTGCTCGGTGAGCTTGCGGTCGGTGATGATCCGGGCGAGCCCGCGGTAGCCGCGGAACCGGCCGTGCTCGTCCGTCACCGGCACGGCGCCGACCGAGAGCCACGACTCGTGGCCGTCGGGACCGACCTGCCGGATCTCCAGGTCGCGGAACGGCCGGCGTTCCTCGAGCACGGCGCGATGCGCCTCCCAGTCGGCCCCGGTGAGCTCGGGCGCATCGAGCGTGGGGCGCGGCAGCAGCGAGTCGCGCCGGCGCGACCAGGCCGGCGCGGACCAGGTGACGAGGTGGAACTGCTCGTCCTGCTCCCAGTACAGGTCGGAGGAGAGCTCGGTCAGGGCGCGGAAGCGCGCCTCGCTCTCGGCAAGCGAGCGTTCGGCGAGCTTGCGCGACGTGATGTCCGCGTTGGTGCCGCTCGCCCGCAGCGCGTGGCCGGCGGCGTCGCGCGCGGTCACCTTGCCGAGGCTGCGGATCCAGCGCCAGCCGCCGTCGAGGGTCTTGATCCGGTACTCCGTGTCGAAGCGCTCCGCTTCGCCCTTGAGGGCCGCGACCGCCTCGCCGTGCACGCGCTCGACGTCGTCGGGGTGGACGAGCGCGAAGACCCCGGCGATCGGGCCGCGCGTCTCCTCCGGCGTGCCGCCCAGCATCTCGCGCCAGTTGGCGTTGAGCCAGATGGAGTCCGAGGCGACGTCCCAGTCCCAGATGGTGAGCGACGAGCCCGCCAGCGCGAGGCGGACGCGGTCGTGCTCGCGCGCGAGCTCGGCGCTCGCGAGCTCCAGGGCGCGCTGCCGGCGGCGCAGCATGTAGAAGGCCGTCGCCAGCAGGCCCGCGGCGACCGGCAGGATGGCCAGCAGGAATGCGTCGACGAGGCTGAACGGGATCCCGGCCATGGGTCAGTCCCGGCCCGGCCCGGAGGAAGGGAGGGCGGCGCGAAGGAGCGGCACGAGGCCGTCGACGGCCGCGCGGTCGCCACGGGCCGCGGCGTCCTCGAGCTCGGCGCCCAGCCGCCCCGCCTCGGGGAAGCCGAAGGGGGCGGAGGAGCCGCGGAAGGCGTGGCCCACGGCGCGCACGACGGCGAGGTCGTTCGCGGCGAGGGCGGCGTCGAGGCGCGCGAGGTCGGCGCGGCGCGCCTCGAGGTACAGGCCCGCCAGCTCCCGGACGTCGTCCTCGAAGTCGGTCTTCTCGTCGCCGGGTACGGGCTGGGCCATGGTCTTCTCGGCAAGGGCCTCAGCCCGCCTCGACGCTCTTCAGCTGCGGGAAGAGGATCACGTCGCGGATCGAGGGGCTGTCGGTGAAGAGCATCGCCAGGCGGTCGATGCCGATGCCCTCGCCCGCGGTGGGCGGCAGGCCGTATTCGAGGGCGCGCACGTAGTCGGCGTCGAAGTACATGGCCTCCTCGTCGCCGGCCTCCTTGGCCCGCGCCTGCTCCGCGAAGCGCTCCGCCTGGTCCTCGGGGTCGTTCAGCTCGGAGAACCCGTTGGCCATCTCGCGGCCGGTGATGAAGAGCTCGAAGCGGTCGGTGACCGCGGGGTTCGCGTCGCTGGCGCGCGCGAGCGGCGAGACGTCCGTCGGGTGCGCCACGATGAAGGTGGGCTGCACGAGCTTCGACTCCGTGGTGGCCTCGAAGAGCTTCAGCTGCAGCAGCCCCAGCCCGTCGGTCGGGAACACCTCGACCGCGAAGGGCTCGAGCGCCGCCTTCAGGTACCCGGGCTTCGAGAGCTCGGCCAGCGGGTGCGCGGGGTTGTACTTCGCGATCGCCTCGGCCATGGTCAGGCGGTCGAACGGCCTCGCGAGGTCGATCGTCTCGCCCTGGTAGGCGAGCGCCGTCGTGCCGAGCACCTTCTGCGCGCACTCCCGCAGCAGCGTCTCCGTGAGGTCCATGAGGTAGTGGTAGTCGCGGTACGCCTCGTAGAACTCGATCATCGTGAACTCGGGGTTGTGGCGCGTGCTGATCCCCTCGTTCCTGAAGTTGCGGTTGATCTCGAAGACCTTCTCCAGCCCGCCCACGGTGAGGCGCTTGAGGTAGAGCTCCGGCGCGATGCGCAGGAACATGTCCATGTCGAGCGCGTTGTGGTGGGTCGTGAAGGGCTTGGCCGCGGCACCCCCGGGAATGGGGTGGAGCATCGGCGTCTCGACCTCGAGGTAGCCGCGCGCGACGAAGAACTCGCGGATGGCCTGCACCAGCCTCGAGCGCTTGATGAAGGTGTCGCGCGACTCGGGGTTCACGATCAGGTCGAGGTGCCGGTTGCGGTAGCGCGCCTCCATGTCCGCGAGGCCATGGAACTTGTCCGGCAGGGGCCGCAGCGACTTCGCGAGCAGGCGGATCGAGGTCACCTCGATGGTCAGCTCGCCGGTCCTGGTGCGGAAGAGCGTGCCTTCGGCGCCCACGATGTCGCCCAGGTCCCAGTGCTTGAAGTCCTCGTAGGCCTCGGGCCCGAGCGCGTCGGCCTTCACGTAGACCTGGATCCTGCCGCTCATGTCCTGAAGCGTCGCGAAGGAGGCCTTGCCCATGAGGCGCTTGAGCATCATCCGCCCGGCCACGCAGGCGCGCGGGGGCGCGGCCTCGAGGTCCTCCTTGGTGGCCGCGCCGTGGGCGGCCTGCAGGTCGGCGGCGAGGTGCCCGCGGCGGAAGTCGTTGGGGTACGCGTTGCCCTTCTCGCGCAGGCGGGCGAGCTTGGCACGCCGCTCCGCGATGATCTGGTTCTCGTCGGCGGGCGGGGCGGCGGTGTTCGTGTCGTTCATGGTCAGACGCCTTGCTTGAGGGATGCCGCGATGAAGTCGTCGAGGTCGCCGTCCAGGACGGCCTGCGTGTTGCCCACCTCGTGGTTGGTGCGAAGGTCCTTGATGCGCGACTGGTCGAGCACGTAGGAGCGGATCTGGTGCCCCCAGCCGATGTCGGTCTTCGTGTCCTCGAGCGCCTGCTTCTGCTCGTTCCTCTTGCGCAGCTCCAGCTCATAGAGCTTCGCCTTCAGCATCGACATCGCCTCGGCGCGGTTGCGGTGCTGGGAGCGGTCGTTCTGGGAGGCCACCACGGTGTTGGTCGGCAGGTGCGTGATGCGCACGGCCGAGTCGGTCTTGTTCACGTGCTGCCCGCCCGCCCCGGAGGCGCGGTAGGTGTCGATGCGCAGGTCCGCCGGGTTGATCTCGATCTCGATCGAGTCGTCGACCTCCGGGTAGACGAACACGCTCGCGAACGAGGTGTGGCGGCGCGCGTTGGAGTCGAAGGGGGACTTGCGCACCAGCCGGTGGACGCCGGTCTCGGTGCGCAGGTACCCGTAGGCGTAGGGCCCGTTCACCTTGAGCGAGGCGCTCTTGAGCCCCGCGACCTCGCCGTCGCTCTCCTCGAGCACTTCCACCTTGTAGCCCTTCTTGTCGCAGTACTTGAGGTACATGCGCAGGAGCATCTGCGTCCAGTCCTGCGCCTCGGTCCCGCCCTGGCCGGCATTGATGTCCACGAAGCAGTTGTTCGGGTCCATGGGGTTCGAGAACATGCGCTGGAACTCGAGCCCGGCGACCAGCTTCTCGATGCCCGCGGTGTCGCCCCGGACCGCGGCGAGGGTGTCGTCGTCGCCCTCGGCCTTGGCGAGCGCGAAGAGCTCGTCGCAGTCCTTCAGGGACGACTCGATCTGGCCGATCACGTTGACGATGCCCTCGAGGGCCGAGCGCTCGCGCCCCAGCTCCTGGGCGCGGGCGGCGTCGTTCCAGATGCCCGGGTCCTCGAGGATCTTGCTGACTTCCGCTAGGCGGGTCTTCTTCGCGTCGTAGTCAAAGATACCTCCGGAGTTCGACCGTGCGGCTGGCCAGGTCCGAGAGGGAGTTTTCGATCGCGTTGAGCTGGTCGGCTTCCATTGCGTGGGCGGCTTTCGGTAAACCACGAATTATACCGGGCGGGGGAGGCGGCATCCTCCTGATCTGGTTGCTTCCCCCCCCTTAATTTGATTACTTACCCGCGCGAGGATGCTTCCCCGCCACGAAAGTAATCAGATTAAGGGCGGGAAGCAACCAGATCAGGAGGATGCCGCGCTCTCCCAGTGCTCGACGATGAGCTGGAGGGTCTCCGATCCGTTGAACTCGTTCACGTCGAGGCGGTAGACGGCGTCGATCTCGGCCGGGAACGGCCCGGGTTCACCGAAGCGCATGGCGGCGAAGCGCCGGCCGCCCAGGCCGAGGGTGAGGCGGCTGTGCTTCTGGCCCACGACGCGATGGCCGGCGATGGCGAAGCGCCCCGAGAAGCGCGGCTCCGGGAAGCCCTGTCCCCAGACGTGGCGGCGCAGCTCCGCGGCGAACTCGAAGCTGATGTCCCCGGGCGCAAGCTCGCCGTCGGTCTCGAGCCGCTGCTCGAGGTCGGCGGGGGTGAGTAGCTCGCGGGCGACCGACTCGAAGGCGGCGCCGAATTCCCCGAGCCGGCCGGCGTGCAGCGTGGCGCCCGCCGCGGCCGCGTGCCCGCCGAAGCGCTCGATGACGCCCGGGCTGCGCTTGGCGACGAGGTCCAGCGCGTCGCGCAGGTGCAGCCCCGCGATCGAGCGCCCCGACCCCTTGAGCCGGCCGCCGGCCTCCACCGCGAAGGCGAAGACCGGGCGGTGGAAGCGGTCCTTCAGCCGCGAGGCGAGAAGCCCCACCACGCCCGCATGCCACTCCGGCCGGTGCACGGTGAGCGACCAGCCGTCCCCGGGATCGACGCCCGCAAGCATGGCCAGCGCCGAATCCTGCATCTGCGCCTCGATCTCGCGCCGCTCGCGGTTGAGCGAGTCGAGCTTCCGGGCGAACCCCTCTGCAACATCCGGGTCGTCCGTGAGGAGGCACTCGATGCCGATGGTCATGTCGTCGAGGCGGCCGGCGGCGTTCAGGCGCGGGCCGACGACGAAGCCCAGGTCGTAGGCGCCGGCGCGTCGCGGCTCGCGCCCCGCCACCGCCATGAGCGCGCGGATGCCGGCGCAGCATTCGCCCGCGCGGATGCGCGCGAGCCCCTGCGCCACGAGGATGCGGTTGTTGGCGTCGAGCTTCACGACGTCGGCCACCGTGCCCAGCGCGACCAGGTCGAGGAGGGCGGCGAGGTTCGGCTCCGCGCGGCCGGCGAAGGCGCCGCGACGGCGCAGTTCCGCGCGCAGAGCCGTCATCACGTAGAAGATCACGCCGACGCCCGCGAGGTTCTTGCTCGGGAAGCCGCAGCCCGCCTGGTTGGGGTTCACGATGCACGCGGCGTCGGGCCGCTCGGCGCCGGGCAGGTGGTGGTCGGTCACCAGCACGCGCATGCCCAGCCGGTTGGCCTCGGCCACGCCCTCGACGGAGGCGATCCCGTTGTCGACGGTCACCAGCAGGTCGGGCGATCGCTCCGCCGCCAGGCGCACGATTTCGGGCGTGAGCCCGTAGCCGAAGCGGAAGCGGTCGGGCACGAGGAAATCCGCCTTCGCGCCCATCGCCCGCAGCGCCCGCAGCGCGACGGCGCAGGCGGTGGCGCCGTCGGCGTCGTAGTCGGCGACCACCAGGATGCGCCGGCCGGCGGCGATCGCGTCGGCCAGGAGGCCTGCCGCCTGGCCGACCTGGTCGAGGCGGTCCGGCGGCACGAGGCCGGGCAGGGAGGAGGCCACCTCGCGCGCGTCCTGCACGCCGCGCGCGGCGAATAGCCGCGCCAGGCGCGGCTCCATCCCGCCCGCGACGAGGCGCCGGCACGCCTCCTCGTCGACGGTGCGCGCGACGATCTCAGGCATGGGAGGACAGCGGCCGGGCGCGACGCAACAGCCGCCACCGGGCGCCGGGCGAGAGGTCGAAGACGGCGGTGTCGCGGTCCCCGGGCAGGACGAGCCGGATGCGCCCGAAGGCAGCCAGCGCATCGCCGAGATGCGAGAACCAGTCGCGGTCCAGGGCCCGCGCGGCGTCCGCCCAGGCATCGAGCTCGCCGCGCCGAAGCGGCGAGCGCAGCCCGTCGGCCACCGCGAGGCAGTTCGCCGACTCCCGCGAAGGGAGCTGCGCGAGCCCGGCCGGGAGCGCCTGGACCGCGCACCCGCTGGCCAGGGCGAGCGCGCGCGCAAGGGGATCGGCCGCCGCCACGCTCGAGAAAGGCCGCGCAAGGCTTGCCGGGAAGACTCCGCCTCCCCAGAACCAGAGGGCGTTCAGCGCCGGGCGCCCCTCGGCCTCGCGCGCGGCGTTGAATGGCAGGCTCGCGAGCAGCATCTGCGCCTCGCTGAAGATCGACGGCCAGCGCAGGCGCCCGTCGCCCTCGGGGAGCATGCCGAAGGGGTTCCGGCCCACCGCCTTTTCCAGGGGCGTGGTGCGCGGCAGTTCCTGCGGCGGCACCCGCACGTACCAGCGGTCGGCGGCGGGGGCGACGAATTCCAGCCCGTCGACCGCGAAGAAGCCGTTCAGCCCGGCGAGAGCCGCCTCCACCTCGTCCCGCGCCAGGTCCAGCACGGAGGCGTCGTACAACACGAGGGCGTGGCGGTCCGGGCGCTGGTGCACGGGGTCGGCGCGCAGCCACGCGCCCTCGCGCGGGCCGCCGTCGGCCGCGAGCGTGAGCGCGGCCACCGGCGCGTCCTCGCCCAGGCCCCACTGGCGCAGCATCCAGGCGCTGTCCCCGCCCGGCTCGCGCGAGGCCTCGGCGCGCGCGAGCCACTTCTCGAGCGCGGGCAGGCGCAGCCCGCGCATGGCGGAGGGGGCGCCGGCGGGCGGCAGCAGGTCGGGGACGAGGAGGGTGAGCGGCATGGCGGGCAACCATGGATAATAAACGCGGTCAGACCCCCATTCCCGTCCCGGTCCGCTTTCTTGCAGCCATTCGAGCTCTTCGTCGGCCTTCGCTACACCCGCGCCAAGCGCCGCAACCACTTCATCTCCTTCATATCGCTGGTCTCGATGCTCGGGATCGCGCTGGGGATCGCCGCGCTCATCACGGTGATGTCGGTGATGAACGGCTTCGAGCGCGAGATCCGCTCGCGCATCCTCGGCGTGGCCGCCCACGTGCAGGTGCTCGCCATCGAGGGCGGGCTCGCGGACTGGCGCAAGGCGGCCGCGGAGGCGAAGGCGAACCCCCAGGTGGTGGGGGCCGCGCCTTTCGTCGCGGCGCAGGGGCTGCTGTCCTCCGGCGCGCAGGTGCGCGGCGTGATCGTCCGCGGCATCGTCCCGGACCTCGAGGACCAGGTGGCCGACATCGGCTCGCACATGCGCGGAGGCAAGCTTGCGGACCTGCAGCCGGGCGAGTTCGGCATCGTGCTCGGGGCCGACCTCGCGCGCGCGCTGCGCGTGCAGCTGGGCGAGCGCGTCACGCTCATCGCGCCGCAGGGCCAGGTCACCCCCGCCGGCCTCATGCCGCGCCTCAAGCAGTTCCGCGTCACGGGCATCTTCTCGGTGGGCCACTACGAATACGACTCGGGGCTCGCGCTCGTGCGCATGGAGGACGCGCAGGCGCTCTACCGCATGGGCGAGGCGGCCAGCGGCGTGCGCCTGAAGCTCGCCAACCTCTACGAGGCGCCGCGCGTGGCGCGCGAGCTCGCGAAGTCGATCTCCGCCGACGCCTACATCACCGACTGGACGCAGCAGAACGCCAACTACTTCCGCGCCATCCAGATCGAGAAGCGGATGATGTTCATCATCCTCACCCTCATCATCGCCGTGGCTGCCTTCAACCTCGTCTCCACGCTGGTGATGGTGGTCACCGACAAGCACCCGGACATCGCGATCCTGCGCACCCTGGGTGCCTCGCCCGCGGCGATCATGAAGATCTTCATGGTCCAGGGCACGCTCATCGGCGTGATCGGGACGGCGCTCGGGGTGTTCCTGGGCGTGGTCCTGTCGCTCAACATCGACGTCGTGGTGCCGGCGATCGAGCGCGCCTTCGACTTCCAGATCCTCTCCCGCGAGGTCTACTACATCAGCGAGCTGCCCTCGCAGCTCGTCTGGCGCGACGTGTGGACCGTGGCGGGGGTGGCGCTCGCGCTCGCGTTCCTGGCGACCCTCTACCCCAGCTGGCGCGCCGCGCGCGTCAACCCCGCCGAGGCGCTCCGGTATGAGTGACCCCGTGGTCTTCTGCGCGGGACTGGCCAAGACCTTCGGGCTGGGCGAGATCGCCGTGCCGGTCCTCAAGGGCGTCGACTTCGAGGTGCGGGCCGGCGAGTCGGTCGCCATCGTGGGCGCCTCCGGGTCGGGCAAGAGCACGCTGCTGCACCTGCTGGGCGGGCTGGACCGGCCGAGCGCCGGCACCGTCCGGCTCGCGGGCGAGGACCTCCTCGCGCTCGACGCGCGCCGGCAGGGCGAGCTGCGCAACCGCTGCCTGGGCTTCGTCTACCAGTTCCACCACCTGCTGCCGGAGTTCACCGCGCTCGAGAACGTGGCGATGCCGCTCGCCATCCGTCGCCTGGGCGACGCGGAGGCGAAGGCGCGCGCCGCGGACATGCTGGCGGAGGTGGGCCTCGCCCACCGGCTGGCCCACCGTCCGGGGGAGCTCTCCGGCGGCGAGCGCCAGCGCGTGGCGCTCGCGCGCGCGCTCGTCACGCAGCCTGCCTGCGTGCTGGCCGACGAGCCCACGGGCAACCTCGACCGCGCGACGGCCTCGCAGGTCTTCGACCTCATCGTGAGGTTGAACGAGAAGCACGGCACGGCCTTCGTGATGGTGACCCACGACCCGGAGCTCGCGCGGCGCATGGACCGCCAGATGCGCATCGCGGACGGCCGGCTCGCGCCGGCGCAGGTCTAGGCTTCCATTCCGATCCACCACCGCTGCACGACACGGCCGCGCGCCTCGACCCAGGCCTCGGACTCGAGCTGCCCGCCGTTGCGCGCGATCACCGCGGACGAGGCGGCGTTGTCCTTCGCGCAGGTGAGGAGCACGCGGTCGATGCGGCGACGCGCGGCCTCGTGCAGCGTGAGGCGCAGGATCTCCCGCCCCAGCCCCTGGCCGCGGGCGCCGGGGCGGATGCCGTAGCCGATGTGGCCGCCCTCGACGAGGAGCTGGTCGTTCAGCCGGTGGCGCAGGTTGGAAACGCCCACGACCTCGTCGCCCCGCAGCAGCCAGAAGGTCGAATGGGGCACGAACCCCGGCGGGAGGCCGATGCCGCGCCCGCAGCCGGCCATGTGGGCGAGGAAGGCCGCGAAGTTCTCGTTCGGGAAGCCGAGGGGGAAGGGGATCTTCTCTTCCCCTCGCGCTTCGAGCTCCTTCACGTAGGCGCGGTAGGAGTCCTTCCACGCGGCCGACGGGGCCGCGAGGCGCGGTCCGCCGGTCAACTCAGTACTCCACCGGCACGGGGTCGAGCGAGCGCCACAGGTACCAGGTGGCAACGGTGCGGAACGGCGCCCAGGCCTCGCCGATCTCGCCCAGCGAGGCCCGGTCCAGGCGCTCGCCGTCGTTGTAATGCTTCTCGACGGCGCGTTGCAGGCCGATGTCCGCGACGGGGAACACGTCCGGGCGCATCAGGTGGAAGATGAGGAACATCTCGACGCTCCAGCGGCCGATGCCCTTGACCTGCACGAGGTCGGCGA
Organism: Lysobacter sp.; assembly: GCA_023700985.1. Lineage (GTDB taxonomy): Bacteria > Pseudomonadota > Gammaproteobacteria > Burkholderiales > Usitatibacteraceae > FEB-7. Next base: position 5,044 of record JAMPXV010000033.1, on the reverse strand, counting down.
TGACCGCCTCGTCGTCCATGCGCGACCAGCGCCGCGGCCGCAGCCGGCCGTCGTGGAAGCGCCCGGCGAGGTCCTTGAGGTAGGCGACCTTCATGCGCGACAGGCCGGCGGCGCGCATCGCGTCGTCGTCGAGCCCCACCACGTGCTGCGGCGCCACGCGCCCGGCCAGCGCCTCGAAACGATCCCACACGGCCTGCGCCGCCTTCACCGAGATCTGCTGGCCCACGATGGAGCGGGCGAGCGTCTGGAAGGCGTCGCCGCGCGTCCGCAGGTTGGCGCCGGGGTGCGCGCGGATGATCCGCCTGAGGACCTTGTCGCGGCGCGCGAGGTGCGCGGCGGCTTCGTCCCAGTAGGACGGCTTCACAGGCGGGCCCTCGCGCGGCGCTCGCGCCGCGTGCGCCAGGCGCGCGTCACGATCACGCGCCAGGCCAGCATCGTGAGCGCGTAGCCGCCGAGCGCGAACGCGGTGCACTGGATGGCGAGCCCCACGAACAGCGTGTCGCCCATCGAGGCGATCCACGCCAGGATGCCCGGGAAGGCGTCCCGGAGCCCCTCCCAGTTCCACGCCAGGTCGGGCGGCATGACGAGCGGCGCGCCGTCGCCGGTCACGAGCCGCCCTATGTTGTAGGCGAGGATGTAGAGCGGCACGAAGGTGAAGGGGTTCGTGTAGAGCGTCGTGAAGAGGGCGGCCGGGATGTTGGCGCGCAGCGGTATCGCGATGATCGCCGCCGCGAGCATCTGCACCGGCCCGGGGATGAGGCCGGTCACCAGGCCGATCGCGACCCCGAGCGCCACGGCGCGGCGATGCAGGTGCCACAGGCGGGGGTGCGAAATCAGGGGCGCGCACCACTGCAGCCAGCGGTGGCCGCGGATGCTCTCGGGCGAGGGAAATGCCTTCCTGAGCCTGCGTCGGATCATGCCTTGCGGGGGCCTTGCGCGTAGCCGTCGGGGAGCGGCCCCCCGATTGTGGGCAATGCGGGGCCCGATGTCACCCGCGCGCCGCCGTTACGGATGCAATTCCGGCCGTACGGGGGCCGTTGACCTGAATCAACCAGTTGGAGGGAGCAGGGCATAGATTGGAATCGGGTCATTGGAGCAGGGTCAAGACGATGAAGTTCAGTCCGGTTCTCCTGGTGCTGCTGTGCTTCGCAGGTCATGCCATCCACACCTCCGCGCAGGAGGGCGTTCCGGCGCTGCGCGGCAAGCCCACGAAGGAGGAAATCGCCCGCGCGCTGGCTCCCCAGGAGGCGCCGCCGGTGATGCTCCAGCGCGGCATCGTCCTGAACCCCGGCGCGGCCGCGGCGCCGCAGGCGCCGGCCAAGCGCGCGATCGACCTCGAGGTGCTCTTCGAGTTCGACTCCGCGCGCCTCACGGCCGACGGACGCGACGTGCTCGACTCGCTGGGCGGCGCGCTCGCCTCGAGCGAGCTGGCCGACGTGGGGCGCGTCACGCTCGAGGGCCACACGGACGCCAAGGGCAGCGACGCCTACAACGACTCCCTGTCGCTGCTGCGCGCGCAGTCGGCGCGGCAGTACCTCATCCAGAAGCACCGGATCGTCCCGGGCAAGGTGCATGCGATCGGCAAGGGCAAGACGGAGCCCGCCGACGCCCGCGACCCCTACGGCGCCGCGAACCGCCGCGTTCGCGTCGTGGTGGAGGGGAAGTCCTGAGGCGAAAACGCGAAACCATCCGTCCCGCGCACACACAGGAGCAGAACATGTCCCGCAAATCCCTCGAGCTGATCGTCGCCGTCATCGCCGCCGCCTTCGCGGTGGGGGCCCAGGCGCAGACAGCGGACTCCAGCAAGGTGAAGGTCGACAAGGTCGAGCAGCGACAGGTCGGGCAGGACAACAAGCAGTACATGGACCTCGGCAACGTCGAGCGCAAGGGCTCGTCCGACGTGAAGGCCGGCACCGTCAAGCAACTGCAGTCGGGCACGGGCAACACCCAGAGGATGGGCGTGGGCAACGTGGCGGGCACCGGCTCCTCGAAGGTGAAGACCGGCGACATCACGCAGCAGCAGCTGCAGGGGCGGGGCAACACGCAGACGATGGGCGTGGGCAACGTCGCCGGCACGGGCAAGTCCGACGTGACCACCCGGGCCATCCGCCAGACCCAGACCGGCGGCACGCGCGCCCAGCAGGACATGCAGATCGGCAACGTCAAGTACTCGGGCCAGTCCAAGGTGACCGCGGGCACCGTCACCCAGTCGCAGAAGGACGGCACCGACAGCACCCAGGAGATGAAGCTCGGCAACGTGCAGGGCGCGGGCAAGTCCGACGTGAGGACCGGCGACGTGCTGCAGACGCAGCAGGGCGCGCAGAGCCACCAGAAGATGGGCGTGGGCAACGTCGTGGGCGCCGGCAAGAGCAACGTCGTGACCGGCCCCATCACGCAGACCCAGGCGGGCACGAAGAACGTGCAGGGGCTGCAGGTCGGCAACGTGACGGGCGGCGGCACCTCCAACGTGCAGATCCCCGGCGGCATCACGCAGACGCAGAGCGGGGAGAAGAACACGCAGCAGACCAACATCGGCAACGTGAAGTGAGGCACGGGGTCCCGCGTGCCGGAAAGGAGGCCGTGATGCGCGGCAAGGGGTTGATCGTCGCGATCCTCGGCTTCGTCATCGCCGGCCTGCCTGCGGCTGCGCAGGCAGCCGGCACGGAGATGCTGGACCTGGACCCGATCCTCGCCGCGAAGGTGGCCAAGGAGAAGGCGAAGGCCGGCGCCGCCGGCGCGGCCAAGGGCAGCAACGCCAACGCCGGCAAGGCCGCCACCGCCGGCAGGGGCGAGTGCGGGATCAACATCGGCAACGTCGACTCCGGCAAGGGCCCCGGCAAGGTCGCCTCGCCCCGGGACAACACGGTCGTGATCACCGGCCCGGTGATCAACCTCGGCAAGTGCAAGTAGGCGCGCCATGCTGATCGCGGGCGTTCCGGTACGGCGGCTGGCGGGCGCCGTTGCCTGCGCGCTGGCGGGTGCGTGCGCGTCGACGCAGGAGAAGGGCGAGGAGATCCGCCAGGACGTGGTGGCCACTGCCAGGCAGGTGGGCGCCGGCCCGCAGGTCGCGCCGGGCAAGACCTTCACGTCGTTCACGCCGGCGCTTCGCTGCATGGACAACCTGATGGTCACCTACGGCGTGAAGGGCGTCTCGGCGCTCGTGGAGGATCTCCAGGACGCGACCAAGAAGGTGAACGCGGGAACCCGCGACATGCTGATCTCGGCGGTGTCCGACATGACACGCCGCAGCAACGCGGTTCGCCTCGTGGCCTACGGCGCGGACTCGGCAAACACGATCGGGTTCCTCCGCGAGGCCGAGCGCAAGTCCGCCTACCAGAACGTGCCCGACTACGGCATCCGCGGCTCGATCTCGCAGCTCGACGAGAACGTCGCGCGCCGCACCGACAACCTCGGCCTGCAGATCGGGCCGGTGGGGGGCGGGCGCTCCAACATGGGCGCCGCGCAGGTGCTCGCCGTCGACCTCACGATGATCCGCACGGAGGATCTCTCCGTCGTGCCCGGCGTCGCCTCGAGGAACTCGGTGGTCATCGTCCGCCAGGGGCAGGGGATAGACGCGAATGCGAGCGGGTCGTGGCACTCGCAAGGCCTGAGCATCAACTTCGAGCGCGGCCTCGAGCGGAACGAGGGCACGGCGCAGGCGCTTCGCGGCCTGATCGAGCTCGCGTCCGTGGAACTGTTCGGCCGACTCCTGAAGATCCCCTACTGGACCTGCCTTGGCGCCGACGCCTCCAACGAGGCGGTGGCGAACGAGATCACCGACTGGTACTACGCGCTGTACGGCAGCCCCGGTGCGCTCGTCGCCTACTTCCAGTGGCAGCTCAAGGTGCGCGGGCTCTACGAGGGCGAGATCGACGGCGAGCCCGACGAGTCGCTGAGGGACGGCGTGAGCGCGTACCGCAGGGCGCTCGGCCTCGAGCCGGCGCCGCGACTGGACCAGGAATTCTTCGCCGCCTACCTGAAGGCCGACCACGCGGCGGCGGGCGGTGTCGCCCGCGGCATTCTCGCCTCCGCCCCACGCTCGCCGTCGCGGCTCAAGCCCGCCGTGCAGCAACCCCAGGTGGCCAGCGCCCCCGCCGCCGCGCCGATGCCGGCGCCGCAGGCCGAGGCGCCGGTGGCGATCACGCTCTCGGGCAACGCCGCGGACTGGCACTTCCGGCGCGGCGAGGAGATCCGGCTCACCGTGGGCGTGAACCGCGCCGCCTACATCGCCTGTTATTCGCAGGACGAGACGGGCGCCGTGGCGCGCTTCTTCCCCAACCGCTTCTCGCGCACCGCGCAGGTGCAGGCGGGAGGCGCGCTGCAGGTCCCCGGCTCGATGCCCTTCAAGCTGGTGGCCAACCGCAAGGGCCTGAACGAGCGGATCCTCTGCGTGGCCTCGGCGCGCGACCTCCTGGGCGACCTCCCGTCGCGCGTCGTGGGCAACGACTTCGACCGTCTGCCGGTGCAGTCGCTGGACGAGGTGGCGAAGGCCTTCGAGGCGGTTCCGAACGCGGCCGTCGCGACAAGGATGATCGATGTCGTCGTTCGCTAGGCCCCTCTTCGCGGCGCTCGCGCTCGCCGTCTGCGCGGCGGGTGCCTCGGGCGAGATCGTCCAGGCGCCCGCGAAGCCGTCCGCGGGCACGGCCATCTCGCCGCCTCGCGAGGACCTGCCGGCGGCCGTGAGCCGGCGCCAGGGCGCGGAGGCGCCCACGCTGCGCTGCTGGCAGGAAGGCCGACTCGTCCTCGAGCAGGCTGGCGTGAGCCTCGCCGAGGTGCCCCCGGGCGCCCACGTCCTGCGGCGCAACGGGCGCAACGGCCAGCCCGTCTACCTGTTCGACATGAAGCACGGCCTCTGCGTGCTCTCGCACGAGCCGGTGGCCCCCGAGTCGATCCGGTAGCGAAGGGCCGCGCCTGACCGGCGCCGTGTCGGCGAAGCGGCGCCTGGCGCGTTAATCGGTGCATGCACCGGACCGCCGCGACGATGCGGTTCGCGGAGGTCCCTGCCTTGCGCCTATTTTCCCTCGGTTTCCTCGCGGGCACCGCC
>JAMPXV010000032.1 GCA_023700985.1 Lysobacter sp. | reverse complement strand
TGCTCGTGATCCGCTACGAGGGCCCGAAGGGCGGCCCCGGCATGCGCGAGATGCTCTCGCCCACGGGCGCGCTCATCGGCAAGGGCCTCGGGGAATCGGTCGGCCTCATCACCGACGGGCGATTCTCGGGCGGCACCTGGGGCATGGTGGTGGGCCACGTGGCGCCGGAGGCCTACGAGGGCGGCACGATCGCGCTCATCCAGGAAGGCGACTCCGTCACCATCGACGCGCACAAGCTGCTCATCGAGCTGAACGTGCCGGAGGCGGAGATCGCGAAGCGGCGCGCCGCGTGGAAGCAGCCGGCGCCGCGCTACACGCGCGGGGTGCTCGCGAAGTACGCGAAGCTGGTGGGGACCGCCTCCAGGGGCGCCGTCACGGACTAGGGCCCGCGCATGGTCGAGGAAGCAGCCGGGGAGAAGGGCGGGGCGCAGCCCATCGTCTTCACCGTCCGCTACACGAAGGAGCACTGCCTCGCCTCCGCCTGGCGCTTCTGGCAGAGGCGCCTGGGGTATCGCTACGCGCTGGAGCTCGCCATCGGCGGGGGCCTCCTCGTGCTGGCCACCCAGGGGCCGTACCGTTGGCTCGAGATCGCGCTGATGATCGCGGTGGGCGTCTTCGCCGTCCTCGGCGCGGCCCACTTCTTCATCCACTGGCTGCGCGCCCTGCAGGGCCTCGCCGCGCTCAACCCGCCCGTGAGCACCTGGACCCTCACCGAGGACTTCATCGGCCAGAAGAGCAGCCTCGGCGAGAGCGCCCTCGCCTGGCCGTCCCTCCTCGGGGTGTGGCGCTTCGACAACCTGTGGATCCTCGTGTGGGGCAAGGACGTCTACAGCACGATTCCCACCGCGCAGCTGCCGCGCGACGCGCGGGAAATGATCGAGCGACGCGCGCGGGAGACGGGCGCGGTGGTGAAGTAGGCGCGAGGGCTCCCTACTCGAAGCGGTTGGCCAGCTCCCCGATCCCTTCGATCGACACCACCACGTCGCTGCCGGGCTTCATCGATCCCACGCCAACCGAGGTGCCGCAGCAGATCACGTCGCCCGGCTCGAAGGTGAGGTCCTGCGAGATGAGCGAGACCAGCCTCGCGGGCGGGAAGAACATGTCGGAGGCCGGGTAGTTCTGCCGCTCCTGGCCGTTCAGCACCGTGCGGATCGCGAGCGGGGCGGGGTCGAGCCCCGTGGCGATCACGGGCCCGAAGACGCCGAAGGTGTCGAAGCTCTTGCACCGGGACCACTGGTCGAACGTCGCGTCCTTCTTGAGGAGCTCGACGGCCGTCACGTCGTTGATGCAGGTGTAGCCGAAGATGTGCGCGGGGGCGTCGGCCTCCGACACGCGCGAGGTGCGCCTGCCGATCACGATGCCCAGTTCGCCCTCGTAGATCACCTTCCCGGCATAGGAGGCCGGCACGCGGATCGGCTGCCCGCCGGGGTGGAACGAGCTGTTGGCCTTGAGGAACCACAGCGGCTCCGGCGGCGTGGCCTGGCCCAGCTTCTCGGCCAGCGCCTTGTAGTTGTTCCACAGCGCGACCATCTTGGTGGGCACGCACGGCGTGAGCAGCTTCACCGAGCCACGCTCCACGCTCCGACCCGTGTCCTTCGGACCGGCGAACATGTCTCCTTCGTGCACGCGAATGGTGTCGCCCTCGAGCGTGCCGAACTGCGCCCGCCCCTCCTGCTCGAATCTGATCCAGCGTGTCATCCCTCGTCTCCGGTCTCTTGTCTGCAACTTGCGTTCATGAATGATCATCGGCGTTCATCGGCGGGGCATCGGCGTTCATCGGCGTCCCCCGCCTTACCCAGCCGAAGGCGCACCAAGCGCCAGCTCCAGCAACCGCCGCCCCTCCGGGCTCACGATCGCCACGATGGTATCGCCCGGCGCGATTTTCGTCTCGGGCCCGGGATTGAAATGCCACCGCGACTGCGCGTCGCGTATCGCCACCAGCAGCCACTCGCGCCGCCGGCCCAGCGCCTCGACGGTGGCGCCGGCCGCCGCGCGGGGCACGACGACCTCCTCCACGCGCAGGTTCTCCTCCGTGTGCAGCATCATGTCCATCACGTGCACGGCGTTGGGCCGCAGCATGGCCGAGGCGATGCGCATGCCGCCGGTGAAGTCGGGCGACACGATCTCGTCGGCGCCCGCGCGGCGCGTCTTGTCGACGTTGCCGCGGTCGTGCACGCGGGCGACGACGCGCACCACCGGGTTCAGCTGCTTGGCCGACAGGCTCACCACGAGGTTCCTCGAGTCGTCGCTCGTGACCGCGAACACCCCCGCTGCGCGCGCGATGCCGGCGCGGGCGAGCACCGCGTCCTCCGCCGCGTCGCCGTGCAGCTGCAGGCGGTGCCCGGTGCGCTCCTCGTGGGCCTCGAGGGCGGCCGCGTCGGTGTCGATCACCACGAACTCGCGCTCGGTCTTCAGGAGCTCGTCGGCCACGTAGCCGCCCACGCGCCCGATGCCGCAGACGATGTAGTGCCCGTTCAGGGCGGAAATGGTGCGCTCCATGCGGCGCCTCCGGTAGGCCTGGTTGAGGTTCGTCTCGAGGATGAACGCGGTGAAGGTGGAGAAGAGGTACCAGGTGCCCGCGATGCCGAAGAAGGCCACCCCCATCGTGAAGAGCCGCCCGCCGGTGCCGCGGGCGGCCTCGACGGTCTCGGCGAACCCCAGCGTCGTCACGACGTTGAAGGTCATGTAGAGCGCGTCCATCCACGGCGCCTGCCACCCCGAGATGGCGAGGTAGCCCAGCGTGCCGAGGATGTGCACGACGACGAGGAACAGGAACCCGCCCGCGAACTTGGGGTAGTAGGGGCTGTCGCGGAAGATCTGGAAGAGCGTGAACAAGGGCGCACTCCGGCAGTGTTCCATTAGGGCGCAGGCTCGCGGGCCTCGTGCTGACGAGGATCAAGGAGGCCGGCGGCCGCTGACGCCCCGGGGCCGGCGTCAGTCCGCGTGCCCGGCGACGATCTTGTCGATCTGCTCCAGGATGGGTGCCGTGATGCGCGGGATGACCTCGAGCGCCTTCAGGTTCTCCTTCACCTGCTCCACGCGCGAGGCCCCGGTGATGACCGAGGAGACGTGCGGGTTCTTGGCGCACCAGGCGATGGCGAGCTGGGCCAGCGTGCAACCGAGTTCCTTCGCCACGAACTCGAGCTCGCCCACCGCGGCGTTCTTCTTCGCATCGGTGAGCCCGGGCACGAGGAACTGCATGCGCGGGATGGCGCCGCGGCTGTCCTTCGGCACGCCCGCGCGGTACTTGCCCGTGAGGAGCCCCGAGGCGAGCGGGCTCCAGGTGGTGAGCCCCAGGCCGATGTCGTGGAAGAGGTGGCGGTACTCGCTTTCCACGCGCCGCCGGTGGAAGAGGTTGTACTCCGGCTGCTCGACGACCGGCTTGGCGAGGTGGTGGCGCTCGGCGATCTGCCACGCCGCCATGATCTCGGAGGCGCTCCACTCGGAAGTTCCCCAGTACAGCGCCTTGCCCTGGCGGATCATGTCGTGCATCGCCCAGACCGTCTCCTCGATGGGCGTCTCGGGATCGGGGCGGTGGCAGTACACGAGGTCCACGTGATCGAGCTGAAGTCGCCTGAGCGAGCCGTCGATCGCGTTCATCAGGTACTTGCGGTTGAGCGTGTTCTTCTCGTTGGGGCCGTCGGTGATGCCCCAGAAGAACTTCGTGGAGACGACGTACTTCAGGCGCGGCCAGGCAAGCTTCTTGAGCACCTCGCCCATGATCCGCTCGCTCTCGCCCGCCGCGTACACCTCGGCATTGTCGAAGAAGTTGACGCCCAGGTCCCACGCCGCGGCCATGCAGTCCATCGCCGCCTTCGTGTCGAGCTGGTTGCCGTAGGTCACCCACGAGCCGAAGGAGAGTTCGCTCACCTTGAGGCCCGCGCGGCCGAGTCGCTTGTAGTTCATGGTCGGATTTCGAGGAGTTCGTGGAGGAAGGCATTATCCCGCAATGCGATCGGGGGCACGCGCGCGGGCCGTTGCAGGCGCGTTGCCTGCCGGTGCGGGAGCGGGCGCGGCGCGTGCATTAGAATGCGCTGATGGAACATGCGCGGCGCAACGTCTTCCTCCTGGCCTGCTGCCAGGCGCTGCTGTTCACCAACAACGTCACCCTCATCTCGCTCAACGGCCTGGCGGGGTTCGCGCTGGCCGACAACAAGGCGTTCGCCACCCTGCCCGTCACGGGCTACGTCGTGGGCGCGGCGCTGTCGACCTACTTCGCCTCGCTGTGGATGAAGCGCGTGGGGCGCCGCAACGGCTTCCTCACCGGGACGCTCTTCGGGATGGCCGGGGGCGCCATCGCCACGCTGGGAATCTGGCTCGGGAGCTTCTGGACGCTCGTCCTGGGCACCCTCGTGCTGGGGACCTACAACGCCTTCGGGCAGTACTACCGCTTCGCGGCCGCGGACGCGACACCCGTGCACTGGAAGGCAAGGGCCATCTCGCTGGTGATGGCCGGCGGGCTCGTGGGCGGCATCATCGGCCCGGAGATGAGCAAGGTCACGCGCGACCTGGTGCAGCCCACCTTCCTCGCCTCCTACGCCTCGCTCATGGGCTTCTGCCTGGTGACGATGGCGATCCTCGCGGGGCTCCGCATCCCGGACCTGAAGGACGCCGAGGCGCACGGCCCGACGCGGCCCCTGAAGGAGATCATGGCGCAGCCCGTGTTCGTCGTCGCCGTGGTCGTGGGCGCGCTGGGCTACGGCGTGATGAACCTCCTCATGACCTCCACCCCGCTCGCGATGGGCTTCTGCGGCCACCCCTACGCGGCGGCGGCGAGCGTGATCTCCGCGCACGTGGTCGCGATGTTCGGGCCGTCGTTCTTCACCGGTTCCCTCATCCACCGCTTCGGCGTGCTCAACGTGATGCTGGCAGGTGTCGCTGCCATGTTCGCCTGCGTGGCCATCGCCCTCTCCGGCCAGCTCGTGGTGCACTTCTGGTGGTCCCTGGTGCTGCTGGGCGTGGGCTGGAACTTCATGTACGTGGGCGGCACGACGCTCCTCACCGAGGCCTACCGGCCCGCGGAGAAGGCGAAGGCGCAGGGCGCCAACGAGATCCTCGTCTTCTGCACGACGGCCACCTCGTCCTTCACCTCCGGGGTGCTGGTGAACGCGGCGGGCTGGAACACCCTCAACTACGTGGCGCTGCCCTTCCTCGTGATCGCGGGGTCGGCGGCGCTCTGGCTGGCGCTGAAGCGCCGCGCGGCCGCGGCCGCCTGACCCTGGAGATGACGACGATGAGCGATACCCACACTTTCGAAGCGACCGTCCGCTGGCCCGCCGACCCCGCGCAGAAGCTGCCGCCGGACCCGGCCTTCTCGCGCAACGCCGTTCTCGGGAGCCCCGGCCACGCCGACGTCCCCGGGTCGTCGCCCACCGTCTTCGGCGGCGAGGCGACGCGCTACAACCCCGAAGAACTGGTGGCGATGGCGCTCGCGCACTGCCACATGCTCACCTACCTGGCGCTCGCCGCGAAGAAGCGCGTGGCCGTGATCGCCTACGAGGACCACGCGAGCGTTGTGCTGGGCAAGGATCCCGCCCTCGGCAAGATGAAGATCCTCTCGGGGCAGCTGCGGCCGAAGGTGACCGTTGCGAAGGGCACGAACCTCGACGACGCCCGCGCCATGCACGCCAAGGCGCACGAGCACTGCTTCGTGGCCAACTCGGTCAACTTCCCCGTCGACAACGCCCCCGAGATCCTCGAGGGCTGAGCAGGAGAAGCAGGAAAGGGAAAAAGGGGTCAGGTCCGAAAACAGCGAGCGCGGCGGCGGCCGAGGTGGGCGGCTACCGGCCATGCCTGCGCTGCCGGCCTGAACTCGCGCCCGGCTACGCCTCCGTGGACGCCAACCGGCGCCTCGCGCAGGCCGCCGCCCGTCAGCGCTTCAGCAACCTGTGGTCGAGAACGAACGGCTCGGGCTTCGACATCGCGACTTTCACGAAGTCCGGATGTTCCGGATTGAGCACGAAGTTGTGCTCTTCCGGCACCACGGCGGACGGGACGCGCAACACTGCGCTGCGTCCCGACTTGATCCAGGCGGCCCCCACGTCCTGGGAGGCGCGCGAGACAGGCTCCGCGTCCCATCCCTGCGGCAACTGCCGGGGCGCGAAGACGGACACCGAAGCGGGAATCCGGATCTCGAAGATCGCGAGGTCCGGGATGACCTCGACGCCGCGCAGGTGGACAAGGACCTCCAGCGCGGCGAGCGACCGGTTTTCGGCGCAGTAGACGGCTCGCGTCCCGGGTGGATTCCAGCGGCCGCCGAAGGCCCTTGCGCCTTCGCCGGAAAGTGCCGTCTCCGCGTGGCGCGCCGGACAGACCCGGAAGATCCTCAGGGTCAGGCGTAGACCCCGTGCGCGATGCGGTGCAGAAGCGCCTCGACTTCCCGGGCGCCGGCTTCCGTGGTGGCAAGGTCCAGTGGCACTCGCCCCGCTATCCCGCGCTGCGGCGACTTGAGCCATTGCACGGCCCCGTCCTCTCCGAGCAACTGCCTGGCCTGCGTCAGGAGATAGGCCAGGCGGTATGCCCGGTCGGAGAGCGCGGGATCGATGAGTTGCCGAGCCAGGGCATCCGAACCCCGGATTGCGCCCTTGGAAGGGGCCGTCTTCAGGACGCCGAGCCTGAGTCTCGCCAGGGTTCGCGGGCTTACGCCGAGAAGCCTCGCGAGCTCCGCCTCGGTGACGCCCAGCGCCTCCTTCAGGCGCAGCACCGACCCGGCCGGAAGGCCCTTCGCGACCCTGTCGGCGAACCCGAGTCGCGTATCGGGCTCGACACCGAGCAACCCGCGGCCGCCAAGCAGGGCGGCGATTTCGGGGTAGGGGTGAATGGCGGCCTTGGTCATATGGCATAACCTTACTTGCCATTTGGCACATCGGCAAGCCCCGGCCGGGGAACCCGCTGCGCGCGGGCAAGGAAAGCCCCTCGGCGGCGGGGTCCGGCGAGATGGAAATCCATGTCCGAAAACGGCGAGCGACCGCGGTCGCCCGGGCAGATAATGCCGCCATGATCCTCGACCCCGACCAGTGCTACCGTGCCCTTCGCACCCACGACGCGCGCTTCGACGGGCGCTTCTTCGTGGGCGTGGGCACCACGGGCATCTACTGCCGCCCGGTGTGCACGGCGAAGACGCCCCTCGAGAGGAACTGCACCTTCTTCCCGAGCGCGGCCGCCGCCGAGGCGGGCGGCTACCGGCCGTGCCTGCGCTGCCGGCCGGAGCTGGCGCCGGGCTACGCCTCCGTGGACGCCAACCGGCGCCTCGCGCAGGCCGCCGCCGGGCTCATCGAGGACGGCCGCCTGGAGGACGCGAGCCTCCCCGACCTCGCGGCCACGCTGGGCGTCACCGACCGGCACCTGCGCCGCGTGTTCCAGCAGGAGTTCGGCGTCTCGCCCGTGGACTACGCGCAGACGCAGCGGCTGCTGCTGGCCAAGCGGCTGCTCACCGACACGGCGATGCCGGTCGTGGATGTGGCGATGGCGAGCGGCTTCGCGAGCCTGCGACGCTTCAACGACCTCTTCCGCACGCGCTATCGCATGACGCCGGGGGAGCTGCGCAAGTCCGCGCCGGCCCGGGCACAGGCGGACCGGATGGCCTTCGACCTCGCCTACCGCCCGCCTTACGACTGGCCCGCGATGCTCGAATTCCTCGGGCGCCGGGCCATCGCGGGCGTGGAGGCGGTCGACGGCCGGCGCTACCGGCGCACGGTGCGCATCGCGAGGAATGACGAGGCGTTCGTGACGGGGTGGATCGAGGTCGCGCCCTCGCCGCGCAAGTCGGCGCTGCGCGTGACGGCGAGCGCATCGCTCGCGGGCGCGGTGCCGGCGCTCCTCGCGCGCGTGAAGTCGCTCCTCGACACCGCCTGCCGTCCCGACGAGATCGCGGCCGCCCTGGGCCCGCTTGCCGAGGCCAATCCGGGGCTGCGGCTGCCGGGAGCGGTCGACGGCTTCGAGGTGGCGGTGCGCGCGATCCTGGGCCAGCAGGTCACGGTCGCCGCCGCCACGACGATTGCGGGGCGCTTCGCGAGGACCCTCGGCGACCTGATCGACACGCCGCACGCCGGGCTCGACCGCCTGTTCCCGCCGGCTTCGCGCGTGGCCGCCGCGGCGCCATCGGACATCGCCGCGCTCGGCATCATCGCGTCGCGGGCGCGCGCCATCGTCGCCCTGGCACGCGAGGTCGAGTCGGGCGCACTGCGTCTCGTGCCCTCCGCCCCGGTGGAGGAGACGCTCGCCGCGCTGGAGAGGCTGCCCGGCATCGGCCCCTGGACGGCGCAGTACATCGCGATGCGCGCGCTCGCCTGGCCGGACGCCTTCCCGCACCCCGACGTCGCCGTGCTGAAGGCCATGAAGGAAACCGACGCGCGCCGTGCGGCCGCGCGGGCGGACGCCTGGCGCCCGTGGCGCGCCTATGCCGTGCTGCACCTCTGGAAATCCCTGGCTTGAAGAGGACCGACCCATGACCCGATTCGCACGCCTCAAGACCCCGCTCGGCACGCTGGTGGCCATCGCCGCCGGCGGCGCCCTCACGGGACTGCACTTCGAGGGCGGCCGCCACGCCCCGCCGATCGCGCCCGAGTGGCGCGAGGACCCGTACGCCTCGCCGCTTCGCGAGTGCGCCGAGCAGCTCGCCGACTACTTCGCGGGAAAACGCCAGTGCTTCGACCTCCCGGTCGCGCCGGGCGGAACGCCCTTCCAGCAACGAGTGTGGCGCGAGATCGCGAAGGTGCCCTTCGGCGTGACGATCAGCTACGCGGAGCTCGCGCGGCGGGCCGGGGCACCGGGCTCCGCGCGCGCCGCCGGCGCGGCCACCGGCCGCAACCCGCTCGCGATCGTCGTGCCGTGCCACCGCATCGTCGCGAGCGGCGGCTCGCTCACCGGGTACGCCGGCGGCATCGCGCGCAAGGAGCGGCTCCTTGCCCTGGAGGGCGCGGCTGCGCCCGAGGAAGCCGCGGCTTGAGGCCTGCCGACCTCGGCCGGCTGCTCCTCCTCGCCGCGATCTGGGGCGCGTCCTACCTCTTCATGCGCATCGCGGTGCCTCACGTCGGCGCCGAGTGGATGGCCGAGGGCCGCACCCTCGCCGGCGGCCTCGTCATGCTCGCCTATCTCGCCGCGACGCGCACGAAGCCCGCCGTGGGCAGGCACTGGCGCGGCTACCTGGTGCTGGGCGCGGTCGGCGTGGCGATCCCCTTCTGGCTCATCGGCACGGCGGTGAAGACGATCGACGCGTCGACGGCCGCGATCCTCAACGCAACCTCGCCCATCTTCTCGGCGATCGTCGCGGCGGCCTGGATCCGCGAGCGCCTCACCGCCGAGAAGCTGGCGGGCATCGGGATCTCGATGGCGGGCATCGCGATCCTGGTGGGGTGGACCCCGAAGCCGATGACGGGCGCGGAGCTCCTCGCATGCTCGCTCTCGCTCGCGGCCTGCGCGTGCTACGGCTTCGCGAGCGTGTTCACGAAGGTGCACCTGAAGGACGCGCCGCCGGCGGCGCTGTCGGCGGCGAGCTGCCTCGTGGGCGCGTCGGTCATGGCCCCCTTCACGCCCTGGGCCATGGCCACCGCCGCCGTGCCGGCATCGGCGTGGGCGGCCATCGCGGTCCTGGGCGTGGTGTGCACGGGCTTCGCGTTCATCCTCTACTACCGGCTCATCGCGGACCTGGGGCCCGTGCGGGCGACCACGGTGACGCTGCTCATTCCCGTCTTCGGCATCCTCTGGGGAGTCGCCTTTCTCGGCGAACCGTTGACGGCAGGGCGCGTTGCGGGCGCTGCGACGGTGCTCCTGGGCTGCGCGCTGGCGCTCGGTTTGCTGCGCATTCCTTTCCGCTCCGCGGGGTAAGGCGGGGAACGCCGATGAACGCCGATGACTGCACGCCGATGAACGCCGATGACTGCACGCCGATGAACGCCGATTGAGGCAGGGATTTCTATCGTACTGAGGTGGCACGTCGGGTCTGTCAAAGCCACAACTCATGCAGTTCGAATCCCATTCCTGATTCATCGGCGTTCATCGGCGTGCAGTCATCGGCGTTCATCGGCGTTCCCCGCCTTACCGCATGCGCTAGCATGCCCGCATGCCGAACAAGCTATCCCAGGAAACCAGCCCCTACCTTCTCCAGCACGCGGACAACCCCGTCGACTGGTATCCCTGGGGGGAAGAAGCCCTTCGCGCCGCAAGGGAAACCGGCAAGCCGATCCTCCTGTCAGTCGGCTACTCCGCCTGCCACTGGTGCCACGTGATGGCCCACGAGTCCTTCGAGGACCCGGAGGTGGCGAAGGTGATGAACGACCTCTTCGTGAACGTGAAGGTGGACCGCGAGGAGCGCCCCGACATCGACCAGATCTACCAGGCCGCCCAGCAGATGCTCACGCAGCGCGCCGGCGGCTGGCCGCTCACGATGTTCCTCACCGCCGACCAGGTGCCCTTCTTCGGGGGCACGTACTTCCCGAAGGAGGCGCGCTACGGCCTGCCGGGCTTCGTGGACGTCATGCGCCGGGTGCGCGCCTTCCACGACGGGCAGCGCGCCGACATCGAGGCGCAGAACGGCGAGCTGGTCGCGGCCCTCGCGCGCACGCAGCCGCGCGGCGCGGCCCATGCCTCGGACTTTTCCGACCGGCCGCTTCGCGAGGCCATCGCCTTCCACGAAGGCACCTTCGACCACGAGCGCGGGGGCTTCGGCCAGGCGCCCAAGTTCCCGCACCCCGACGCGATCGAGGCCTGCCTTCGCCACTTCGCGAGGACCGGCGACGAGGGCGCCCTCGCCATGGCGACCACGACGCTTGCGCGGATGGCCGGGGGCGGCGTCTTCGACCAGCTGGGCGGCGGGTTCGCGCGCTACAGCACGGACAACGACTGGGCCATTCCGCACTTCGAGAAGATGCTCTACGACAACGGCCAGCTCGTCCGCCTCTACGCGGACGCCTGGGCGCTGACCGGCGAGCCGCTCTTCGCGCGCACCGTCGAGGAGACCGCCGCCTGGGTCATGCGCGAGATGCAGTCGCCCGAAGGCGGCTACTACTCCTCGCTCGACGCCGACTCGGAAGGCGAGGAGGGCAGGTTCTACGTCTGGACGCGCGAGGAAGTCCACGCCGCCCTCACCCCGGAAGAATCGGCCGTCGCGATCCCGCACTACGGCCTCGACCGCCGCCCCAACTTCGAGGGCCGCGCCTGGAACCCCGTCGTGGCCACACCGCTCGCCGACATCGCCGCGCGGCTCGCGATCGGCGGGGACGAAGCCGCCATGCGCCTCGCATCGGCCCGCGCGAAGCTCCTCGCCGCGCGCGGCAGGCGCGTGCGACCGGGCCGGGACGACAAGATCCTCACCTCGTGGAACGCGCTGATGATCGGCGGCATGGCGCACGCCGCGCGCGTCCTCGGCCGCGACGACTGGCTCGCCTCCGCGCGTAGCGCCCTCGATTTCGTCCGCGACACGATGTGGGACGGCGAGCGCCTGCTCGCGACGCACAAGGACGGGAAGACGCACCTCAACGCCTATCTCGACGACTACGCCTTCCTGCTCGCGGCCCTCCTCGAGGTGGTGCAGTCGGACTTCCGGTCCGCGGACCTCGCCTGGGCCGAGGCGCTCGGCGATGCCCTCCTCGAGTCCTTCCACGACCCGGCCGGCGGCGGGTTCTTCTTCACTTCCCACGACCATGAGCGCCTCATCCAGCGCCCCAAGCCCGGCCACGACAACGCCACCCCCTCGGGCAACGGCGTGGCGGCCTGGGCGCTCAACCGCCTCGCCTTCCTCTCGGGCGAGATGCGCTTCCGCGACGCCGCCGAGGGCACGGTGGCGCTCTTCTGGCCCGCCATCGAGCGGGCCCCGGGCGGCTTCGGGAGCCTGCTTGCGGCGCTGGAGGAAATGATTTCCCCGCCGACCACGGTCATCGTGAACGGGCCGCCGGCCGCCTTCGGCCCCTGGCGCGAGGCCCTGCGGCACGACTACCTCCCCTCCACGCTGGTCGTTTTCGTGGGGGACACGGCCGGCATACCCCCGCCGCTGGCCAAGCCCGCCGGGCCGTCGGTCAACGCATGGGTGTGCGAGGGCGTTAAGTGTCTGGCCCCCCTCGCGGAGCCGGGCCAATTGCGCGAAACCTTGAAACCCCTGAAAATCCGGGGTTCCGCGCCTACCCGAAACCGTTCCGCCTAAGGAGAAGTCAGTCATGAAGAAGTCCGGTCTCATCATCGCCGCCCTCGGCCTCGCGTTCACCGCCGCGCCGGCGCTCGCCAGCCTGGAGCTCGCGACCAAGTCGGCCTGCACCGCCTGCCACGCCGTGGACAAGAAGCTCGTCGGCCCGTCCTACAAGGATGTCGCCGCCAAGTACAAGGGCAACGCCAAGGCCGAAGCCCTGCTCATCGAGAAGGTCAAGAAGGGCGGCGTGGGCACCTGGGGCCAGGTTCCGATGCCCCCGAACCCCAACGTCAAGGATGCCGACATCGCGACGCTCGTGAAGTGGGTTCTCGCGACGAAGTAATGTAAGCGCCCGCTTACAAGGGAAAGCCGGCCTCGCGCCGGCTTTTTCTTTTGGAACGTCCTATAATCGCGCGCTCGACCCCTTCCCCGTCCCTCCCACCCCATTCCCCCAGGAGAAGCCACCATGAACCGTTCCACGAAGCTCGCCCTTGCCGTCGCCCTCGCGCTGGGCGTGACGGCCTGCGGCCAGAAGGAAGAGCCGAAGAAGGCCGACGCCGCGCCCGCCGCCCCGGCCGGCGTCACCGTCACCATCGCCCACGCGGGCCCGCTCACCGGCTCGATCGCCCACCTCGGCAAGGACGACGAGAACGGAGTCGCGCTGGCCATCGCCCAGGCGAACGGCCAGAAGCTCACGCTCGACGGCAAGCCCGTCACCTTCAGGATGATGAGCGAGGACGACCAGGCCGACCCGAAGACGGGCACCACCGTCGCCCAGAAGCTCGTGGACGCCAAAGTCGCCGCCGTCATCGGGCACCTTAATTCCGGCGTGACGATCCCCGCCTCCGAGATCTACACCAAGGCCGGCATCCCCGTGATCTCCGGCTCCGCCACCAACCCGACGCTGACCGAGCGCGGCCTGAAGGGCGTCTTCCGCACCGTCGGCCGCGACGACCAGCAGGGGCCCGCGATCGCCGCCTTCATCGCCACCGAGCTCAAGGCGAAGAAGGTCGCCATCATCGACGACAAGACCGCCTACGGCGAGGGCCTCGCCAACGAGGTCGAGAAGTACCTCAAGGGCAAGAAGGTCGCCATCGTCGGTCGCGAGCGCACCACGGACAAGGAAACCGACTTCAAGGCGATCCTCACCAAGATCAAGGCGAAGAACCCGGACGTCGTTTTCCACGGCGGCATGGACGCCACCGGCGGCCCGATGCTCAAGCAGGCGAGGGAGCTGGGCATCAAGAGCGCCTTCTCCTTCGGCGACGGCGCCTGCACCAACGAGATGGCCAAGCTCGCCGGCGCGGCGGCCGAGGGCCTGATCTGCTCGCAGGCGGGCTTGCCCGCCGAGGCGGCCAGCGCGGACTTCAAGAACGCCTTCAAGGCGAAGTACGGCGACATCAAGCAGTACGCGCCGTACTTCTACGACGCCACGCTCACCGTGATCGAGGCGATGAAGAAGGCCGGCTCCGCCGACCCGGCGAAGTTCACGCCGGAGATGTACAACGTGTCCTTCACGGGCGCCACGGGCAAGGTCGAGTTCGACGCCAAGGGCGACCGCAAGGATGCCGAGATCACGATCTTCCGGCTCCAGGACGGCAACATCAAGCCGCTGGCCGTGGTGAAGAACGGCGTCTCCACGCCCTTCGCCGCGCCGGCCGCACCCGCCGCCGCGCCGGCCGCCTCGGGCGCCCCGATGCCGCCTGCCGCGCCCACCGCAGCCCCGGCAGCGGGCGCCACGGAAGCCGCGAAGAAGGTCGAGGAGCCGAAGAAGAAGAAGGGCGGCTGCTGATCGCCCGGCGCGCGGGTCGAGCCCCGCGCGCTGGCGCGCCAGGAGACGGGGCGGCCACGGCCGCCCCGTTTTCCTTGCGCCGACCTGCGTAAAATCCCCCCTGGACCTCGAGGAGCGGCGACCTGGATACCTTCATCCAGCAGGTGGTGAACGGCCTCACGCTCGGCTGCGTGTATGCCGTCGTGGCGCTGGGCTACACGATGGTCTACGGCATCGTGCAGCTCATCAACTTCGCGCACGGCGAGGTGGTCATGATCGGCTGCATGGTCGCCTTCTCGGTGATCGTCGCGCTCGCCCCCACGGGGCTGCCCCCGTTCGTGATCGTGGGCGCCGGCATCGCCGCCGCCGTGCCCGCCTGCATGGCGGTGGGTTTCGCCGTCGAGCGCATCGCCTACCGGCCGCTGCGCAACGCCCCGCGCCTCGCCCCGCTCATCACGGCCATCGGCGTGTCGATCGTGCTGCAGCACCTGGCCCTCCTCGTCTGGAGCCGCAACATCATCGCCTTCCCGCAGATCATCGAGCTGAAGCTCTTCCACTTCGGCTCCTCGGAGACGAGCGCAGCCATCTCCAACATCCAGCTCGCGATCATCGCCACGTCGATCGCGATGATGGCCGGGCTCCTGCTGCTGGTCTACCGCACGCGCCTGGGCATCGCCATGCGCGCCACCTCGCAGAACCCGCAGGTGGCGGGCCTCATGGGAATCGACGTGAACCGCGTCATCTCGGCCACCTTCGTGATCGGCGCCTCGCTCGGCGCGGTGGCCGGCGCGATGGTCGGCACCTACTACGGCATCGCGCACTACCAGATGGGCTTCCTCCTCGGGCTCAAGGCGTTCAGCGCGGCGGTGCTGGGCGGCATCGGCAACCTCGCGGGCGCCGTGCTGGGCGGCATCCTCATGGGCCTCATCGAGGCGCTGGGCGCGGGCTACGTGGGCGACTTCACGAACGTGTGCCTGCTGGACCGCTTCCTGCCGGGCTTCTCCGCGGTGTGCGAGGCGAGCCCCGAGTCGAGCCTCTTCGGCAGCAACTACAAGGACGTGTACGCGTTCATCGTCCTCATCCTCGTGCTCGTCTTCCGGCCCTCGGGGCTGCTGGGCGAGCGTGTCGGCGACCGGGCCTAGTCATGCGTTATCGAGTTATCCAACCGAAAGTCTTTGGAAACGCCGATGAACGCCGATGTCACGCCGATGAACGCCGAAATGGAGAGAGAACGGCCGATCGAGTTATCCAAGCGAAAGGCTCTGGAAACGCCGATGAACGCCGAGAAGGACAGGGCAAGGCTGGATGTCCTGTCGAGGAAGGTCATCGGAGCGGCACAACGAGTGAGCCTCGCACTCGGGGTCGGCTTTCTCGAGAAGGTTTACGAGAATTCGCTGGTTCTCGAGCTTCAGGAGTCCGGGGTCGAGGTGGCACAACAGAAGCCGGTGCATGTGCACTACGGTGGGCGAGTCGTTGGCGACTACGTTCCGGACTTGCTCGTATCGGACGAAATGCTGGTCGAAATCAAGGCAACCCCGGCCCTCGAGGACATCCATCGCCTGCAATGCATCAACTACCTGCGGTCAACGGGTCTTCGCGTTTGCCTGCTGATCAATTTCGGGCGACCCCGCCTGGAAGTGAGACGAATCGTCTGGCGCTATTGAACTTCGGCGTTCATCGGCGGGGCATCGGCGTTCATCGGCGTTTCCAAAGCCTTTCGTGACCATGGGCACTCTGTCTCGATATCGCGAAGACCCCCGCCTCAAGTGGGCGGGCCTGGCCCTCATCGCGATCGCCCTCCTCGCGCTGCCGTTCGTCCTGGCGATGGCGGGCACGGCGTGGGTGAGGATCACGAACCTCGCCATCCTCTTCGTCCTGCTTTCCCTGGGGCTGAACATCGTGGTCGGCTTCGCGGGGCTGCTGGACCTCGGCTACATCGCGTTCTACGCCGTCGGCGCCTACGTCTACGCCCTCCTCGCCTCGCCCCACTTCGGGCTGCACCTGCCGTGGTGGGCGATCCTGCCCATCGGCGCGGCGGTCGCGTGCCTGTTCGGCGTGCTGCTGGGAACTCCCACGCTCAAGCTCAGGGGCGACTACCTCGCCATCGTGACGCTGGGCTTCGGCGAGATCATCCGCATCTTCCTCAACAACCTCTCCGAGCCCTTCAACCTCACCAACGGCCCGAAGGGGATCGCGACCATCGACCCCATCCGCTTCATGGGGCTGGACTTCTCCTCGGCCACGCGCATCGGCGAGTTCGCGCTCTCCGGCACCATCAAGTACTACTACTTCCTGCTCGCCGTGCTGGTCGTCGTGATCGTGGTGAACCTGCGCCTGCAGGACTCGCGCATCGGCCGCGCGTGGGAGGCGATCCGCGAGGACGAGATGGCCGCGCGCTCCATGGGCATCAACACCACGCGCATGAAGCTCCTCGCCTTCGCCATGGGCGCCTCCTTCGGCGGCATCGCCGGCGGCATGTTCTCGGCGATCCAGGGCTTCATCAGCCCCGAGAGCTTCATCCTCAACGAGAGCGTGATGGTGCTCGCCATGGTGGTGCTGGGCGGCATGGGCAACATCTGGGGCGTGGTGCTGGGCGCGGTGCTGCTCTCCTTCGTGCCGGAGATCCTGCGCTACACGGTGGAGCCGGTGCAGCGCATGCTCTTCGGCCGCTCGCTCATCGACCCCGAGGTGATCCGCATGCTCCTCTTCGGCCTGGCGATGGTGGTGATGATGCTGTTCCGCCCCGCGGGGATCCTGCCCTCGGCGGTGAGGAAGCGCGAGCTCTCGACGGGACGCGAAGGCGATGGCGACGACGCCTGAGGCGCCGGGGCGCGCGCCGCTCCTCGAGATCGAGGGCGTCACCAAGCGCTTCGGCGGCCTCACCGCGCTCTCGGGGGTGAGCTTCACCATCGCGAAGGGCGAGATCTACGGGCTCATCGGTCCCAACGGGGCGGGCAAGACCACGCTCTTCAACGTGCTCACGGGCCTGTACCGCCACGACGAGGGGCAGTTCCGCTTCGCGGGGCGCCCGCTCGAGCAGGCCACGCCCGACCGCATCGCCGCGCTGGGCATCGCGCGCACCTTCCAGAACATCCGCCTCTTCGCGAACCTCTCGGCGCTGGAGAACGTGATGATCGGCCGCCACGTGCGCACGAAGGCGGGCGTCTTCGGCGCCATCGCCCGCAACCCGGCCACGCGCGCCGAGGAGGCGGCGATCGTGAAGCGCGCCCGGGAGCTCCTGGACTACGTGGGCATCGGCCCGCGCGGCAACGAGCTCGCGCGCCACCTCGCCTACGGCGACCAGCGCCGCCTCGAGATCGCCCGCGCGCTCGCGACCGACCCGCTGCTCCTCGCCCTCGACGAGCCCGCGGCCGGGATGAACGCCACGGAGAAGCAGGACCTGCGCAAGCTCCTCGAGTCCATCCGCCGCGACGGCACCACCATCCTCATCATCGAGCACGACATGCGCCTGGTGATGGGGCTGTGCGACCGCGTCCTCGTCCTCGACTACGGCCGGCGCATCGCCGAGGGCCTTCCCGCCGACGTGCGCCGCGACCCGAAGGTGATCGAGGCCTACCTGGGCGCGCAGCACCACGACGCTGCCGCTGTCGAGTGATGCTGATGAAAGTCTTTGGAACGCCGATGAACGCCGATGTCCCGCCGATGAACGCCGAATGCCTGAGTGATGGATTCAAGGCGGCAATGCGATCGACGGAGCGTGAACTCACTTTCACGTTCCATATCCATCTCGAATCATCGGCGTTCATCGGCGGGACATCGGCGTTCATCGGCGTTCCAAGGACTTTCGCATCCGTGAGCCCCTGATGCCCCTGCTCGCCCTGGAGAAAGTCGAAGTCCACTACGGCGGCATCCGCGCCGTGAAGGGCATCGACCTCGTCGTCGAGCAGGGCGAGCTGGTCTGCCTCATCGGCGCCAACGGCGCGGGCAAGACCACGACCCTGCGCGCCATCACCGGGCTCGCCCACGCGGGCGGCCGGATCATCTACGACGGCAAGGACATCGCGGGCGCGAAGCCCCACGAGATCGCGAGGAAGGGCATCGCCCTCGTCCCCGAGGGCCGGGGCGTGTTCCCGCAGCTCACCATCGAGGAGAACCTCGCGATGGGCGCCTACACGCGCAGCGACCGCGAGGCCATCGCCGCCGACGTGGACCGCGTCTTCACGCTCTTCCCGCGCCTCAAGGAGCGCCGCCGCCAGACGGCCGGCACCATGTCGGGCGGCGAGCAGCAGATGCTCGCCATCGGCCGCGCGCTCATGAGCCGGCCGCGCCTGCTGCTGCTGGACGAGCCGAGCATGGGGCTCGCACCCCTCATGGTGGAGCGCATCTTCGAGGTGATCCGGCTCATCGCCGCCGAGGGGGTGACGATGCTGCTGGTCGAGCAGAACGCGAGGCTCGCGCTGGAGGCGAGCCGGCGCGCCTACGTGCTGGAGAGCGGCCTGGTGACCCTTTCGGGCGAGGCACCGGCCCTCCTGCACGACCCGCAGGTCCGCCAGGCGTACCTCGGGGAATGACCCCGGGGAGGCGGGGAATTTGCGGCTACACTTGTAATCGCCGCGTGACGGGACGCACAGACTTCGCCCGCGGCGGCCCCACAGAATAAGAGCAACGACCAAGAGCGCGAGAACGGGCCTTCGCGTACGGCCCCCGAATCCTGGAAACCCTGACCTCCCCATGACATCCTCCCGGGCCGTTCGCGGCGTCCTCGTAGGCCTCCTCGCGATCGTGCTGCTGGGCGTGCTCGCGTTCCTCTACTCGCGCACGGAAGCGATCGACTTCAAGCGCGACGCGCAGACGCTGGACCTGCTGCGCGAGCTGAAGGAGCTCGACATGCGCTGGGACGCGGACGCCACGCAGCTCGCCACCGCGGCCGTCCCCGGCACGGCCCTTCCCGATCGCGGCCCGGTGCTGGCGCGCATCCTGCGCGAGCTCGAGCGCGGCCCCTCGCGCCGCGAGGTGGCCGACGCGCTTCCCGCGATCAGGGAAGGCATGGCCGGCAAGACGGCCGCCTGGGGGGCGCTCAAGGCGCACCACGCCCGGTCGGGCGAGGCGCTGGCCGCGGCCCAGGCCGCCACCGCGGCGCTGGCCAATGCCGCCACCTTCATGCGGCTGAGCGATCCCCGCCGCGCCGACCGCTTCACTGCGCTCGCCGCCGAGTCCCAGGCGTTGCTGGCCGCCGTGCGCTCGGCCGAGGCCGCGGGCGGCCCCGTCGAGGCGCGCCTCGCCACGCTGCGGGAGGCCGCCGTCGATGCCGCGCCGGGGCTCGGGGAGCCGGCCGCCAGGGCCGAGCAGGCGCTGCGCGCCCTGCTGGCCGCCCGGATCGCGGAGCGGGAGGCAACCCAGAAGTTCGGCTTCCTCACCGTCGGCGGCCGGGTCGACCTCCTTGCGCAGACCATCTCGCGGTCGGTGCAGGCCGCCCTCGAGGACAAGGAGCGCTGGCGCGTCTACCTGTTCTTCTACGCGGCCGCCCTGCTGATCGGCGTGGGCTACCTCGTCGCGCGCGTCTTCGCCGCGCAGGCCGCCCTCAAGGAGGCCAACGAGAGCCTCGAAAAGCGCGTCGCCCTGCGCACGAGGGAGCTCTCGGAGGCGCTGGTGAAGCTGAAGGAATCCGAGGCCCAGCTGGTGCAGAGCGAGAAGATGTCCTCGCTGGGCCAGATGGTGGCGGGCGTGGCGCACGAGATCAACACGCCGCTCGCCTACGTGAAGAACAGCGTCGCCACCCTGCGCGACCGCCTGCCCGAGCTCGAGGACGCGGTGGCGCAGGCCGAGCGGCTGCTGGCGCTGCTGCAGTCCGCCTCCCCCGACCAGGCCGAGCTCGAAAGGGTCTTCGCGGCGGTGAACTCGCGCCTGGCGCAGCTTCGCGAGCACCAGGTGCTGGACGACCTGGGGTCGCTTTCCAAGGACGGGCTGCACGGCATCGAGCAGATCTCGGACCTGGTGGTGAACCTCAAGAACTTCTCGCGGCTCGACCGCAGCAAGGTCGCGAGCTTCAACGTGAACGAGGGGCTGATCGCCACCCTCCTCATCTCCAAGCCGCAGCTTCGCGGCGTGGCCGTCGAGAAGCGCTTCGGCGAGATCCCGTCGATCACCTGCTCGCCCTCCCAGGTGAACCAGGTGTTCCTCAACCTCATCGCCAACGCCGCCCAGGCGCTCGACAAGCCGCAGAAGGCGATCGTCGTCACCTCTCGGCGCGAGGGCGCGGACGCGATCGCCGTCGAGGTCGCCGACAACGGCAAGGGCATCGCCCCGGAGGTCCTGCCGAAGATCTTCGACCCGTTCTACACGACCAAGGAGGTCGGCAAGGGCACGGGGCTGGGCCTTTCGATCGCGTACAAGATCGTCTCGCAGCACGGCGGGCGCATCGACGTGAAGTCGCAGCCCGGCAAGGGGACGGTGTTCACCGTGGTCCTGCCCGTCAAGCCGCCCGAAGAGCTCGCCGCGGGCGGGGCCTGAGTCCATGCAGATCCCCGAGCGGATAGGCAAGTACGTCGTCCAGTCGATCCTCGGCAAGGGGGCGACGGGGCTCGTCTTCCGCGGGTTCGACCCCGGCATCAAGCGGCCGGTGGCGCTCAAGGTGATCACCAAGAGCCTGCTCGACCCGGCCGACCTCGACTACGTCATCAGCCGCTTCCGCCACGAGGCCGAGGCCGTGGGCCGGCTCACCCACCCGCGCATCGCCGCGATCTACGACTTCATCGAGACCGAGGAGATCGCCTGCATCGTGATGGAGCTGGTGAACGGGAAGTCGCTGGCCCACCACATCAAGGAGGTCACGCAGTACGGCTTCAAGGACACCTGGGAGATCATCCGCCAGATCCTCGACGGGCTGGCCTACTCCCACGGGCAGGGCGTGATCCACCGCGACCTCAAGCCCGGCAACGTCCTAATCAACGACGACGGCCGCATCAAGATCACCGACTTCGGCGTGGCGCGGATAGACACCTCGACGCTCACGGTGATGGGCGACGTCGTGGGCACGCCGCACTACATGGCGCCCGAGCAGTTCAGCGGCCTGGAGGCCACGCCCCGCACCGACCTCTACCAGGTCGGCGTGATGCTCTACGAGCTCATCACCGGCACGCGCCCCTTCACGGGCAACAACGTGGAGATCCTGCGCCGGGTGATGCACGACAGGCCGGCCAACCCGTCCACGCACAACCCGAAGGTCACCTGGCAGCTCGACTGGGTGGTCCAGAAGGCGCTCGCCAAGGACCCGGCCGACCGCTTCGGCTCGGCCCGCGAGTTCGCGGAGGCGGTCAAGACGGCGCTCGAGGAAAGCATGGGCGGGCCGCTCGCGGCCGCGGCCGCCGCGGTGGCGCCCGCCTCGGTGCCCACCGGCGCCACGAGCCTCATGGACAAGGCGCGCCTCATCGCGGGCGCCAAGGATGCCGGCGTGATGAGCGGGGCCGCTCCCGCGCCGGCTTCCACCTTCGCCGTGGGGGGTGACACGAAGAAGGCCCGCGTGCTCTTCGTCGACGACGAGGAGCGCATCCTCAACGCCCTGCGCACGCTCTTCCGCGGCCAGTACCACGTGTTCACCGCCGAGAACGGCGCGCTCGCGCTCGAGTTCGTGAAGCGCTTCGGCATCCACGTCGTGGTGAGCGACCAGCGCATGCCCAACATGACGGGCGTGGAGCTGCTGCGGCAGGTGAAGGAGCTCTCGCCCAACTCGGTGCGCATGCTGCTCACCGGCTACTCGGACCTCGCGGCCATCGTGGGCTCGATCAACGAGGGCGAGGTGTTCCGCTTCGTGAAGAAGCCGTGGGACAACGCCGAGATGCAGAAGACCCTCGCCGACGCCGTGGCGATCGCCCTGGAGCTGGCCGTGGCGCCGCCCGCGCCCACCGCGCCGCTCGAGAAGCTCCGGGCGTCGATCCTGGTGATCGACTCCTCCGACGCCCTCGCCGAGGGGCTCAAGTCGGTGCTGGGCGACGTGGCCCCCATCCGCCACGTGGCGAGCACCGACGACGCGCTGCAGGCCCTGGAGGCCGAGGAGGTGGCGCTCATCGTGGCCGACCTCTCCGTGGGCCAGGACGGGCTCATCACGCTCTTCAAGCTGCTCAAGGCCGGGCACCCCGAGATCCTGTCGATCCTCGTCACCGAGGCCTCGGACTCCGAGCTGGTGATCGAGCTCATCAACCAGGCGCAGATCTTCCGCTTCCTCAACAAGCCCATCCACGTCCGCCAGCTGCGCGGCCACGTCGAGGCGGCGCTCGTGAAGTACCGCGCGTTCAAGCAGCGCCCCGACCTCGTGCGCAGCCAGACGCCCGTCGAGAGCCTGCAGGCGCGCACCTCGCTCTGGGGCGCCAAGCTCTTCGAGCGCATCCGGTCGCTGCCGGAACGGCTATTCTCCCGGTCATGAGCACGCTCTCGAAGGACGAACTCGCGGACCTGCGGCGCGCCAAGGCGTTGCTGGAGAACCCCGGCCTCGCCGCGAAGCTCTCCTCGATGCTGGGCTCGCCGGTGGAAAAGGGCATGAAGATGCTGCCCTCGTCGTGGCAGAAGGGCGTGCACAAGGCGACGGAGGCGGCGCTCATGAAGGCGCTGGACGTGGCCGTGACCTCGCTCGGCGAGCGGGCGCGGTCGTCCTCGCAGGACCGGTTCCACCGCATGGCCGCGGCGGCATCGGGCGCGGCGGGCGGCGCCTTCGGCCTGGCCGCGCTCTCGTGGGAGCTGCCGCTGTCCACGACCCTCATGCTGCGCTCCATCGCGGACATCGCCGCGAGCGAGGGCGAGAACCCGCGCCACATCGACACCAAGCTCGCCTGCCTCACCGTGTTCGCGCT
>JAMPXV010000241.1 GCA_023700985.1 Lysobacter sp. | reverse complement strand
TCCCCGACCACTCGCCCTCGAGACGCCGGCAAGTCTCGCGCACTAGCACTCCGCACCCGTGGTGCGCCGCCAGCGCGGCCAGGTGCCTGTCCACCAAGGCGGCAAGCCGTGGGCAGGGCTCCGCCGCGTGGCGGCTCATCAGGTAGATCGTCGAGGCAAGCAGGCAGTCGGCGCCGGCCGCCGCGTCGACGTGGTCAGTGAAGGGATGCCGGTCCATGGCAGGTCCCGTTCGCCTCCAGGCGCCGCTCCCACTGGGCGGCCAGCCGCCGGCACACCGTGCGCATTTCCGCCGTCACGCGCGGGTGGGCGGCGAGCTTCTCCAGGTTGGCGACGATGCGCCGCACGAAGAGGGGCGCGGCGGCGGAGTCGGGGCAGCTCATCAGGCACAGGGTGCCTGCGACGAGGGCATCGGATTCGGGGTGGTCGAACGGCTCGGGCATGGGGCCTCCGGCAGGGACGAGACCTGATCTTATTGCGAATGATTCCTATCTGCAAGCAATTTCTTGCCCGGCGTGATTGCCAATCGGCGGGCTCCGGGAGATTCTCCGGGCTCCCCCTAAACGATCACGCCCCCTCGATGAACCGCCTTTCCGCCGTCCTGCTCGCCCTGCTCCTCGCCTCCTGTGCCCTCGTCCCCGATTCCCGCCTTCCCCCGCCCCGGCCCGAAACCGCCCATGCGCAGCTCGCGGTCACCGCGCACCCGCTGGCCACCCAGGCCGCGCTCGCCATGCTCGACAAGGGAGGCACGCCGATAGATGCGGCCATCGCCGCCCAGATGGTGCTGGGGCTCGTCGAGCCGCAGTCCTCGGGCGTCGGCGGCGGCACGCTCGTGATGCACTGGGATGCAGCCACGCGAAGGCTCGCCTCCTACGACGGCCTGGCCGCCGCGCCCGCGCGCGTCACCGCCAGCCTGCGCACCGACACTGACGGCAAGCTCCTGCCGAGCGAGCCCTCGCAACGCGGCGGCCGCACCGTGGGCGTGCCCGGCACGGTGGCGGTGCTGGCGATGGCACATGCGCGCCACGGCCGACTCGCCTGGCGCGAGCTCTTCGAGCCCGCCATCGAGATCGCGGAGAAGGGCTTCCCGATGCCGCGCTACATGCACTCGATCCTCTCGCTTCCCGACGCCGCGAAGAACCACGCCGAGATGCTTTCGCTCTACTTCGCCGCGGACGGCACGCCGCTTCCCGTGGGCGCCACGGTGCGCAACCCCGCCTACGCGAAGACCATGCGGCGCATCGCCCTCGGCGGCCCCGCGGGGTTCCTGGAAGGCGGCGGCGCGACGGCGATCGTCGAGGCCGCGCAGCGCGGCTTCCGCCCCACGCTCATGACCGAGCAGGACCTTCGCGACTACCGCGCCGTCGAGCGCGACCCCGTGTGCGCGCCGTTCCTCGCCTGGCGCGTGTGCGCGATGGCGCCGCCCTCCTTCGGCGGGCTCATCGTCCTGCAGGTGCTGCAGATGGTGGAGGCCCGCGCCGGCGGACGCTTCGACTTCGACGACCCGGCCTTCGCCCACCTCTACGCGGAGGCCGGCAAGCTCGCGCAGGCCGACCGGCGCCGCTACGTGGGCGACCCCGCTTTCGTGAAGGTGCCCTTGGCCGAGCTTGCCGCGCCAACCTACGCCCGCTCGCGCGCCGCCGCGATCGACATGACCCGTGCCGCGCAGGACGTGAAGCCGGGCGTCCCGGCCGCGCGGGTGGCAGCACTTGCCCCCGACGAGAGCGATCCGGTCACCGCCACCAGCCAGATCGCCATCGCCGACCGGGCCGGCAACGCGCTGTCCATCACCACGACGACCAACCTCAACTTCGGCTCGCGCCTCATGGTCGACGGCTTCATGCTCAACAACGCCCTGACCAATTTCTCCGCCGCGCCGAAGCCCGGCGAGACGATCGCCAACCAGATGGCCCCGGGCAAGCGGCCGGTGACCTCGATGGCGCCCACCATCGTCTTCGACGCCGAGGGCCGGCCCGTGGTGGTGGGCGGATCCGCCGGCGGCGGCCCCATCGTCGACTACATCGCCTCGAGCCTCATCGAGATGCTCGCCAACGGCCGCACGCCGGCCGAGGCGCTCGCGCGCGGGCACCTGAGCACGGCGGTGGCGGGCAAGGTCCAGGTCGAGACGCGCACGCCCGCGACGCGCCTCGCACCCGCCCTTTCCGCCCTGGGCCACACCGTCGAGGAAGCGCCGCTTCTCAGCGGGCTGGGGTTCCTCAAGCGCACGGAGGCGGGATGGACCGGCGCGGCCGACCCCCGCCGCGACGGCGCCGCCATGGGAAGATGACGCCATGCCCCCCCTTCGCCAGCGCCTCCGGTCCCGCGAGCTTCTCGTCGCCCCCGGCATCCACGACATGGTGTCGCTGCGGCTCGCCAACACCTTCCGCTTCGACGCCCTCTACATGACGGGCTACGGCACCGTGGCCTCGCATCTCGGGCTTCCCGACGCGGGGCTCGCCACCTACACCGACATGGTGGGGCGCGTGAAGGCCTTCGCATCGCAGGCGGCCGCCCCGCTCATCGCGGACGGCGACACCGGCTACGGCGGGCTCCTCAACGTGCGCCACACCGTGCGCGGCTACGAGGAAGCAGGCGCGGCCGCGATCCAGCTCGAGGACCAGGAGTTTCCCAAGAAATGCGGCCACACGCCCGGGCGGCGCGTGATCCCGATCGAGGACATGGTGAGGAAGATCCGCGTGGCGGCGGAATCGCGCTCGTCCAAAGACTTCCTCATCATCGCCCGCACCGACGCGAGGACGGCGCTCGGACTCGACGAGGCCCTGCGCCGCGGCGAGGCCTACGCGAAGGCCGGGGCGGACATCCTCTTCATCGAATCGCCCGAAAGCGAGGAGGAGATGCGCGCCATCGGCCGCGCCTTCGACCTGCCGCTCGTGGCCAACATGGTGGAAACGGGGCGCACGCCCGTGCTCGCGAAGGCCGACCTGGAGGCGATCGGCTACCGCCTGGCGATCTTCCCCATCGCCGCCATGCTCGCCTCCGTGCGCGCGATGGCCGGCGTCTACGGCCACCTCAAGGCCACGGGCTCCACCGCCGGCTGCCCGCAGCCGCTCTACGACTTCGGCGACCTGTCGCTCCTCATGGGGTTCCAGGACGTCTGGGAATTCGACAAGAACCACGCGGACTGAACGGCCCGCGGACAACCGGAGGAAACCGCCCATGATCCAGAAACGCCTGCTCGCCACCCTCGCCGCCCTCGCCATCCCGCTCGCAGGATGGGCCCAGGGCACCTGGCCGGACCGCCCCGTGAAGCTCATCGTCCCGTTCGCCCCCGGCGGCGTGACCGACACGAGCGGCCGCGTCATCGCCGAGGGCCTGTCGCGCCGCCTCGGCCAGCAGGTGGTCGTGGAGAACAAGCCCGGCGCCTCGGGCAACATCGGCACGCAGTCGGTGGCCATCGCGCCGCCGGACGGCTACACGCTGGTGCTCGCCTTCGACGGCACCATGGTCATCAACCCCCACGTCTTCGCGAACATCCCCTTCGACACGCTCAAGGACTTCGCGCCCGTCGGCAAGATCGGGGATGCCACGCTCATCCTCGTGTCGCACCCCGCCTTTCCCGGCAAGACGCTGAAGGACGTGATCGACATGTCGAAGAAGGACCCCAAGGGCCTCTCCTACGGCACCTCGGGCATCGGCGGCACGCCGCACATCGCGGGCGAGCTGCTGAACATGAAGACGGGCTCGAAGCTCGTGCACGTGCCCTACAAGGGCGGCGGGCAGGCGATGAGCGACGCGCTCGGCGGCAACATCCCGCTCGTCTACACGGCGGTGGCCGGCGCCATCAAGCACGTGGAGGCCGGCAAGCTCCACGCCGTCGCCGTCTCCTCGCGCACGCGCTCTCCCTCGATGCCCAACACGCCGACCTTCATCGAGGCGGGCGTTGCCGATTTCGAGGCGAGCTCCTGGGTGGGCATCCTCGCGCCGGCGAAGACGCCGCGGCCGGTCATCGACCGGCTCAACAAGGAAATGAACGCGCTCCTCACCTCGCCGGAAGTGATCGAGCGGCTTGCCAAGCTCGGCATCGTCGCCACCCCGGGCACGCCCGAGCAGTTCGGCGAGCAGATGAAGGCCGACCTCGCGAAGTACGGCCCCGTGGTGAAGGCCGCCGGCATCAAGACGGAGTAGCGCGGCTCAGGCGCTATCGGCGCGGCCGCCCCCGGCGGCCCGCGCCGCTTCCAGCGCCATCTCGACGCGCGCGACGAGCGAGGCCGCGTCGTCGCCTTCGCGCCAGGCGGCGTTGCCGAAGCTCGCCGCGACGCTCGCCGCCACCATGCCCGGTGCGGCCGCCGCGAAGGCCGTGCGGATGCGGTCGGTGATCGCCGCGGCGCGCGCGAGCGGCGTGTGGGTGAGCATCAGCATGAAGCGGTCGTCGCCGACACGGCACACGTGGTCGGACTTGCGCAGCGCGCCGCCCACCACGCGCGCGAAGCAGCGCAGCACCACCTCCGCCTGGTCGCCTCCCAGGTGCAGCGCCACGCCGTCGAGCCCGTCGATGGCGGCCAGCACCAGGCACAGCGGCCCGCCGTAGCGTCCGGCTCGGTGGATTTCCGCGTCGAGCGTGCGGGAGAAGGCCTGCTGGTTCCCGAGCCCCGTCACGCCGTCGACGAAGGACAACACCCGAACCTGCTCGTCGCGCTGCGTGAGCGCGCGGCGGGCATCGGCCAGTTCGCGCTGGGCAGCCGCGAGTTCGTTGGAGAGCCGCACCGTCGCCTTGCTCATGGGCTCGAGGTCTTCCGGCGCCC
>JAMPXV010000240.1 GCA_023700985.1 Lysobacter sp. | reverse complement strand
GGACGGTTCTACAGAACCGTCCCAATAAAGGGATCTGACCCCTTTTTTGACCCTATTTGTCGAGCAGGGCGCGAAGCTCGGTCTTGAGCACCTTGCCGTAGTTGTTCTTGGGCAGGTCGGCCACGAACCGGTATTCCTTCGGACGCTTGAACCGCGCGATGGCGGCCAGGCAATGCGCGTCCAGCTCGGCGGGCGTGGGTGCGGGCTCGCGCGCCACCACGAAGGCGACCACCACCTCGCCCCATTCCGGATCGGCGCGGCCCACCACGGAGACTTCCGCCACGCCGGGGTGCGCGAGGAGCGCCTCTTCCACCTCGCGGGGGTAGATGTTCGAGCCGCCGCTGATGATGAGGTCCTTGCTGCGGTCCTTGAGCGTCAGGAAGCCCTCCTCGTCGAACGTGCCCAGGTCGCCCGTCCACAGCCACCCGTCGCGCAGCGCCTTGCCCGTGGCCTCGGCATTCTCCCAGTAGCCCGGCATCACGACGGCGCCGCGCACGCACACCTCGCCCACCTCGCCCGGCGGCAGGTCGCGGCCGGCAGCGTCGCGCACGGCCACCTCGACACCGCTCTGCGGCACGCCCACGGAGGCGATGCGCGCGAGGTGGCGCGGGTGGCCGCGGTCGTTCACGAAGCGCTTGGCCAGCGCGGTGATCGTCATCGGGCTCTCGCCCTGCCCGTAGATCTGCGCGAAGCGCGGGCCCATCACGTCGAGCGCGCGCAGCAGATCCGCCACGTACATGGGTCCCCCGCCGTAGACCACCGTGCGCAGGCCTTCGAGCGGTGGCGCGTGTGCCGCGGCATGCTCGACGAGGCGGCGCACGATCGTCGGCGCGGCGAAGAGGCCGGCGCCGCGATGCGTCGCCGCGAGGTCGAACACCTCCGCCGGGTCGAAGCCGCCCGACTCCGGGACGACCTGCGCGGCGCCCGCCAGCAGGTAGGGCACGAGGTAGAGGCCCGATCCGTGCGACATGGGTGCCGCGTGCACCAGGCAGTCCCCGGGGCCCACGGTGTCCACGTCGGTGAGGTAGCCCTGCGCCATCGCGCGCAGGTTCGCGTGCGAGAGCATCGCGCCCTTGGGCCGGCCCGTCGTGCCGCTGGTGTAGAAGAGCCACGCGAGCGCATCGTCCGCGACAGGCTCGAGGCACAGCGGCTCGCCGAATAGCGCGTTGTAGCCGACGCTCCCCGCCTCGATCACGTCGGGCGGCCGGTCGAGCCCGGCGCACGCCTCGGCCAGCCCCGCGACCCAGCCGGGGGTGGCGAAGACCGCCTTCGCGCCCGAGTTCTGCAGGATGAAGGCCACCTCGCGCGGGTGCAGTTTCGCGTTGACTGGCACCGCTGCGAGTCCCGCCCACCACGCGGCGAGGAGGACTTCCGCGTACTCCGGCGAGTTGGCCATGACGAGCGCCACGCGGTCGCCCGGCGCGAGCCCCAGCTTCTCGCGCATCCCGCGCGCAAGCGAGGCCGCGTCGGCGGCGAGCCGCGCACAGGTCTTCCAGGCGGACGATCCCACGAACACCGCTACCCGCGCCGGATCCGTCCGCGCATGCCGCGCCAGCCACAACGCCACGTTCATCCCGCAAAGTCTAATCCGTAATCAGATTAGAAAAGCTAATCCGATTAGACTCGGGGGGATGGAGAAACACCCGCCCGCCTGGCTGCGCTGGGCGCCCGCACTGTTCGTCTTCCTGTGGAGCACCGGCTTCATCGGGAGCAAGCTGGGCGCGCCGTTCGCCGAGCCGCTCACCTTCCTGTCGTGGCGGTACGTCGCGGCCGTGGCGCTGCTGCTCGGGGCGGCCGTCCTCACGCGCGCGGCATGGCCCGCCTCGCCCGCCGTGGCGGGGCACGCGGCCGTCGCGGGCCTCCTGGTCCAGGGCGCCTACCTCTCCGGCGTCTTCTGCAGCGTGGCGCGGGGCATGCCGCTCGCGACCGTGTCGTTGATCGTGGGGCTGCAGCCGGTCCTCACCGCGATCGCCGCCGGGCCGATGCTGGGCGAGCGCCTCTCGCGCCGCCAGTGGCTGGGCATCGCGCTGGGCTTCGGCGGCGTGGTGCTCGTCGTCTCCGGGAAGTGGACCGGCGCCTCGGCCGACGCCGCCGCCTACGCCTGGCTCGTCTTCGCGCTCTTCGGCATCACCGGCGGCACGCTCTACCAGAAGCGCTTCTGCGGCGCCGTGCCGATGCTCACCGGCGGGGTTATCCAGTACGCCGCGGCCGGGACGGTGACGATCGCCGCCGCGTACGCCACCGAGACGATGGTCGTGGCCTGGACGCCGCAGTTCGCCTTCGCCCTGGGCTGGCTCGTCCTCGTGCTTTCCTTCGGCGCGATCGGGCTCCTCTTCACGATGATCCGCCACGGGGAAGCCTCGCGCGTCGCAAGCCTCTTCTTCCTCACGCCACCGGTGACGGCGGTGATGGCCTTCCTGCTCTTCGGGGAGAAGCTGCCGGCGGTGGCGCTGGCCGGGCTCGCCGTCTCCGCCGTCGGGGTGGCCCTCGTCACGCGGCGCTAGAATGGGGGGACCATGACCACCATCGTCGTCGTCCGCAAGGGCAACCAGGCCGTCATCGCGGCCGATTCCCTCACCACCTTCGGGACCACGCGGCTCGCGCCGTCGTACGACCGGAGCCCGCACAAGATCATCCAGTTCGCCGATTCGTTCATCGGCGTGGCCGGCAGCGCCGCCCACCAGCTCGTCCTCGAGAACCTGCTCAGCAGGAATGCCGACCTGGCGCTGCACGGCAAGGAGGCGATCTACGAGACCTTCCGTCGCCTGCACCCGCTGCTCAAGGACGAGGCCTTCCTCAACCCCAAGGAGGAGGAGGACGACCCGTACGAGTCGTCGCAGATGACGGTGATGATCGCCAACCCCTCGGGCATCTTCGCGGTGTACTCGATGCGCGAGGTGTTCGAGTTCGACCGCTACTGGGCCATCGGCTCGGGCCGGGACTTCGCCCTGGGCGCCATGTGGGTGTCGTACCAGCGCGCGAAGACCCCGGAGCAGGTGGCGAGGATCGGCGTCGAGGCCGGCGCGGAATTCGACACGGGAACGGCGCTGCCGATGTCCATGCACTCGGTGACCATCGCGGCGGGGGACCCCGCCTAGGTGGGGCTGGCCGACGTGAACGGAGGGGACCGGGTTCGCGCCGACCTGTGGCTGGTCGCCGCGCGCTTCTTCAAGACCCGGGGGCTCGCCGCGGAGGCGATCGACGCCGGCCGCGTGAGCGTGAACCGGGAGCGCGCCAAGCCGTCAAAGATGGTCAAGCCGGGCGACGAGCTGGAGATCCGCCGCCCGCCCTTCGAGCACGTGGTGAAGGTGCTGGGGGTCTCGGACCGGCGCGGGCCCGCGTCCGAGGCGCAGAAGCTCTACGAGGAAACGCCCGAAAGCCGCGCCAAGCGCGACGCGGTGGCGGCGGAACTGAAGTCCATGCCGCCGCCGGTGTTCAAGGGCCGGCCCACCAAGCAGGACCGGCGCAAGCTCGACCGATTCATCCGACGACAGGACGACGACTGACCATGAAGAGACTTCTCATCGCCGCTGCCCTCTGCGCCCTGCCCGCGCTTGCCCACCACGGGTGGAGCGAATACGACCAGGAAAAGCCCCTCACGCTGACGGGGAAGGTGAAGGAATCCGGCTACGAGCACCCGCACGGCCACATCACGCTCGAAGCGCCGGGCAAGACCTGGCGCGTGATCCTGGCCCCGCCCTCGCGCATGCAGAACCGCGGCCTGCCGCGGGAGGACATCAAGGTGGGCTCCACGGTGACCGTCGTCGCCTACGCCAACCGATCCAAGCCCGAGGAAGCGCGCGCCGAGCGCATCACCGCCGCCGGCAAGACCGTCGAGCTGCGCTAGGCCCGGCCGTTGACGCCCGCCAACCCCATCGAGGCGCTGCCGCTCGCGCGGATGATGCGCGAGTCGCTGTGGGCGTACCCCATCGTGGAGACGATCCACATCGTGGGCTTCGTGATCCTCGTGGGCAGCGTGGTGATGTTCGACCTGCGCGTGCTGGGGCTCTCGAAGAACCTGTCGGTGCGGGCGCTTTCGCGCCACCTGCTGCCGTGGAGCCTCGCCGCGCTCTTCCTCATCGTGCCGACGGGCTTCCTCATGTTCATGACGCACGCCACCGACTTCCTCGCGAACCGCACCTTCCAGCTCAAGATGGCCCTCCTCATGACGGCGGGCATCAACGCGGTCATCTTCCGCACCGGGCCGTACCAGACGGTGGAGCACTGGGATGTCGGCACGCGCGCGCCGGTCTCCGCGCAGATTTCGGTGGCCGCGTCGATCGTCCTCTGGATCGCGATCATCAGCTGCGGGCGCCTGCTCGCGTACACATGAGCGCGCTTGCGAAGCGTTGCACCGCGATCCTGGCGGCCGCGCTCGTCGCGGCGAGCGTTTCCGCAATCGCCTCCTCCGCCAAGGCGGTGCGCGTGCTCGACTGGATGATCCCGGTGCCCGCCGGGTGGACGCCGCAGGTGCCCTCGAGCCCGATGCGCCTGGCCCAGTTCACCGCCGGCTCCCGCGAAGGCAGCGCCGACGCCGCGGTGTTCCACTTCGGCCTCGCAGGCGGGGGCACGGTGCAGGAAAACATCGATCGCTGGGCCTCGCAGTTCCTGACCGAAGCAGGAAAGCCCGCCACGCCGAAGGTGGAGAAGGGCAAGGCCTCGGGCATGCCGGTGACCTGGGTGGCTCTCGACGGGCGCTATGCCCGCGGCGTGGGGACGGGGCCGCAGGGCCAGGGGGCCGCGAACCAGTCGCTGCGCGTGGCGGTGCT
>JAMPXV010000239.1 GCA_023700985.1 Lysobacter sp. | reverse complement strand
GTGGCGCTTTTTCTTTCAGGAGGTCGATCATGCTGACCAAGTCCCGCCCCTGGAGGGCGGCCCTCGTCTTTCTCGCGCTGGCGGCGGGCGCGGCCCACGCGAAGCCCGCGGCGCCCTCGATCTCGCAGCTGGCCGCCTTTCCGCGGATGGCGAGCTTCACGATAGCGCCCGACGGCAGGCACCTCGCGGCAATCGAGGCGCGCGGCGAGGACCGCGTGATCCTGGTGTGGAAGACGGACGAGCTGGACAAGCCGCCGACCGCGATCGGCGCCTCGCGGATGAAGCTGCAGCGCGT
Source organism: Lysobacter sp. (assembly GCA_023700985.1). Taxonomy (GTDB): domain Bacteria; phylum Pseudomonadota; class Gammaproteobacteria; order Burkholderiales; family Usitatibacteraceae; genus FEB-7. Next base: position 4,479 of record JAMPXV010000239.1, on the reverse strand, counting down.
GCAGTTCATCAAGAGCGACCTGCTCGGCGTCACCATGTGGCAGCCCTACGACTCCCGCCTCGACAGGATCACGAAGACGTTCGTCACGAAGCTGTTCATCACCGACCTCGCGGGCAAGAACTGGCACGAGCCGCTGCCCCAGGAGCGGGCGATGAGCCGCGTCGGGGACAAGCTGAGCGCGCTGGCCAACCCGGCGATCCTCGACGCGCTGCCGAACGATCCCGACCACATCCTGGTGATCAGCGACGAGCTCGGCACCTCGGGCGACGTCTTCAAGGTGAACGTGCGCACCAACCGCGCAGAGCGGATCCATCGCGCCGACGACAAGATCGCGGGCTACGTGACCGACCTGGAGGGGAACCTTCGCGCGAGGACGCGGGCCGACGTCGACACCAAGGGCGCCTTCATCGCCGCGGAGATCCGCGAGTCCGGCAGCGGGAACTGGGTCGAGCACTTCCGCTCGTACGTGAAGGAGCGCGACGCCGTCCAGATCGTGGGCTTCGCCAAGGACCCCAACGTCGCCTTCGTGCTGAGCAACGTCGGGCTCGACAAGACGGTCATCTACGAATACGACATCGCCGCGCGCAAGCAGAAGGAGATCCTGTTCAAGCACCGCTTCTTCGACGCGGACGGGGTCCTCATCAGCCGCAACAAGGGCTCCGGCGACGTGGTCCTGGGCGACATCATCGGGATCCCCTACAACGGCCCGCGCGGCTCCGGAACCGACATGCAGTGGACCTCGCCGAAGGCCAAGGCCCTCGACAAGGGCATCCGCGACGCCCTGGGGCTGCGGAGCCAGCCCGTCCGGGTGACGGATCCCGCCACCGGGGAGAGCGCCGACATGGACTACGACCTGGAGTCTGCCTACACCATCACCTCCTGGACGCCGGACCTCAACGCCGTCGTCTTCCAGGTGAGCGGCGCTTCGCGTCCGCCGGAGTTCTACCTCCTGCGAAACGGCAAGCTCGCCATGCTCGCAAAGGCCTTCCCCGACATCGATCCTGCCGCGCTCGGCAAGACCCGAGTCGTCTACTACAAGGCGCGTGACGGCCTGGACATCCCCGCATTCGTCACCACGCCGAGCGTCGAGCTCTGCGGGCCCGCGCCCTGGCCCGCCGTCGTGCACCCGCACGGCGGCCCGTGGGCCCGCGACACCATGGGATTCGACGGGTCGATGTGGGTGCCACTGATGGCCTCGCGTTGCTACGCGGTGCTGCGTCCGCAGTTCCGCGGCTCGCAGGGGTGGGGCCGCAGGCTCTGGAAGGCCGGCGACGCGGAATGGGGCCAGAAGATGCAGGACGACAAGGACGACGGCGCCAAGTGGCTGGTCGACCAGGGCATCGCCAAGCCGGATCGCATCGCGATCTTCGGATTCTCGTACGGGGGCTACTCCGCGATGGCCGCGTCTGTCCGCCCCAACGGGCCCTACAAGTGCGCCATCGCCGGCGCCGGGGTGTCCGACCACAAGCGGATCTGGGCGCAGTTCTACACCAACCCCTTCTTCCGCGAGCGCCAGGCGCCCACCGTCGACGGCCTCAATCCGGTGGACCGCGCCGACAACCTGCAGATCCCGATCATGGTCTACCACGGCGATCGCGACCAGACGGTGCCCCTGGAGCAGTCGGACTGGTTCGTCTCCAAGGCCAGGGGAGCCAAGCGGCCGGTGGTCTACCACGAGATCGCCGACTACGGCCACGGCCCGGCATGGACCCGCAAGATCATGGGAGACCAGCTGCGCATCATCGAGGACTACCTGGTTCGCGATTGCGGCGCCAAGGGCCTGTAGGCCTCGAGACCGAAACGACGGCTGAACTTACGCGGTGCCCGCGGCAGAGGCGGACCGCCGTACTCACCGGACGCAAAACGCAAAGGGCCCGTCTCGTCGACGGGCCCTTGTGCGCTTCCGGCGAGCCCGCCGCGTTGCGGAAATGCGACAAAAGTCGAAAATTGTTGGATGTTTCACAAGACTGTGGCTATTATCCGGCGATCAATCGCGTCCGGACGGCTCTAGGGCCGGCTTTTTTTCATCCAAGCCCCTGTATCCAAAAGAGTTTCAAAAACCCCGGGGAGCGCGATGATTTCCGGGATGTCGCCGGGCAGGTAACACCCGCCGTTACGGCAGCATGCCGGGATCGACCGAGTTGGATGGGACGTTTCGCATAAACCTTGTCTATTGAGGAGCCCTTGATGAGCAAAAACAAGCAGTCGGCCAAATCCTTCAGGAGGAAGACGTGCGTGATCGCCACGGAGATCGCGATCTCCCTGATGGCGGCACCCCTGGCCTTCGCGCAGCAGGCCGCCCCGCAGACCGCGGAGAAGGTCGAGAAGCTGGAGATCACCGGCACCCGCGTGCCGTCGCCCAACGTCGAGAGCGTGAGCCCCATCTCCGTGATCTCGGCCGATGACATCAAGCTCGAAGGCGTGCGCAACGTCGAGAACCTGCTGAACAACCTGCCGCAGGTGTTCGCGGACCAGGGCGGCAACGTCTCGAACGGCGCATCCGGTACCGCCACCGTCAACCTGCGCAACCTCGGCGCCGACCGCACCCTGGTGCTGGTGAACGGCCGCCGCCTCCCCGCCGGCTCGCCGCGCGGCCCGTACGCAGCCGACTTGAACCAGATCCCGGCCGCGCTGATCCGCCGCGTCGAAGTGCTCACCGGTGGTGCCTCCGCCGTGTACGGCTCCGACGCCGTCGCCGGCGTGGTGAACTTCATCATGAACGACAAGTTCCAGGGCGTTCAGGGCGAGATCAACTACAGCTTCTACAACCACGAACAGGACAGCTCGGTCGCCAGCATTGTCGCGGCCCGCGCGGCGACCAACCCCCGCCAGTTCAAGGTTCCCGGCGACATCAGCAGGGACGGCGAGGAATCCGACTATTCCCTCACCATGGGCAGCAACTTCGCCGACGGTCGCGGCAACGCCACCGTGTTCCTCGGCTACAAGAAGACGCGCGCGGTGCTCCAGTCCGAGCGCGACTACAGCTCGTGCGCGCTGGGCTCCAATGCCAACGGCTTCACCTGCTCCGGTTCCTCGACCAGTTTCCCCGGCCGCTTCATCGGCCTCAACGTCGATGCAGACCATACGATCGCCTCCAACGGCAACCCGCGCCCGTTCATCTCGGCCACCGACCAATACAACTACGGCCCGCTCAACTACTACCAGCGCCCGTCCGAGCGCTACACGGCCAGCGCCTTCGCGCACTACGACGTCAACCCGAGCACCCGCGTCTACACGGAGCTCTCGCTGCACGACGACCAGACCACCGCGCAGATCGCGCCCAGCGGCCTCTTCGGCCTCATCACGACGGTCGGCTTCGACAACCCGCTCCTGACCCCCGGCTGGCGCACCCTGCTCGGCGTCAACAACGCGGGCGACTCGGCGGACATGTTCATCCTGCGCCGCAACGTGGAAGGTGGCGGCCGCCAGGACACGATCGGCCACACGTCCTACCGCGGCGTGGTCGGCGTGAAGGGCGACTTCGCCAAGCACTGGAACTACGACGTGTTCCTGCAGCACGGCCGCGTCAACTACTCCGAGGCCTACCTGAACGACTTCTCCCTCACCCGCGCCACGCGAGCGATGGACGTGGTTGCCGATGCGAACGGCAACGCGGTATGCCGTTCGGTGCTCGACGGCACCGACCCGGCCTGCGTGCCGTACAACATCTGGAGCCTCGGGGGCGTCACCCCGGCGGCGCTCGCCTACCTCCAGACCCCCGGCCTGCAGAAAGGCTACACGGAGCAGAAGGTGCAGGGCGCCACGCTGTCGGCCGACCTCGGCAACTACGGGGTCAAGCTGCCCTCGGCCAAGTCCGGCGTGGGCGTGGCCTTCGGCGCCGAACGCCGTGTCGAAAAACTCGAGCTGCTGACGGATGCGGCCTTCACCTCCGGCGACCTGTTCGGCCAGGGCGGTCCCACGATCGGCCTGGGCGGCCAGTACACGGTGAAGGACCTCTTCGCCGAGGCGCGCGTGCCCCTCATCGAGGGCCGCGATTTCGTGGACCTGCTGAGCGTCAACGGCAGCTACCGCTACTCGGACTACTCCACCGGCCAGTCCGCCGACTCCTACGGTCTCGGCATCGACTGGGCGCCCACCAAGAAGGTTCGCCTGCGCGGCAGCTACCAGCAGGCCGTGCGCGCCGCCAACGTGATCGAGCTGTTCCAGGCGCAGGGCGTCGGTCTGTACGACAACGACGCGGATCCCTGCGCGGGCGCCACTCCCTTGCGCTCGTTCGCCGAATGCGCGCGCACCGGCGTGACGGCGGCCCAGTACGGCCGCATCATCGACAACCCGGCGGGGCAGTACAACGCCCTCTTCGGCGGCAACCCGAACCTCAAGCCCGAGACGGGCAAGACGTCGACCCTGGGCGTCGTGCTCACGCCGATGAAGGACATGAGCCTCACGCTCGACTACTTCCAGATGAAGGTCGAGGACGTCATCAGCACCCTGCCGCCGACCATCGTCCTGGAGCAGTGC
>JAMPXV010000238.1 GCA_023700985.1 Lysobacter sp. | reverse complement strand
GGGGAGCCCCGCGAGCGGGCGCGCCCAGGCTTCCTCCAGCGTGTCCACGGCGCTCGCGCGCGCGTCTTCCGCGAGGATGCCGCGCGCCCAGTCGAGCCCGGCCTGCGCGAAGAGGTCGGCCTGCGCGCGGGATGCGGAGAGCGCCGTCTGGTTGAGGGTCGCCGACTGCTGCGCGAGCATCCAGGTGGCCGCCGAGGCCGCCACTGCCACCACGAGGATCGCGGTCACCACGGCCACGCCGCGCTGTGCTGGCCGGCTCATCGCGGGATGTCCACGAGGCGGACGATGCGCTCGCCGCCCGCCAGCTCCACCGTCATCTCCACGGCGAGGGGCGCGCCCTGCATGGCGGGCAGCGCCCAGTCGCGGCGCCACTCGAGGTTGCGGTCGAGGAAGCGGAAGGCGAGGGCGCGCACGTCCCCGAGCACGGGCGTGGCCGCGGGCACGGCGCGCGGCCCGGCGTCGAGCCCCGTCCACGAAAGCCGCTCGACGCGGCCTTCCGCCAGCCGGTAGCCGATGCGCTGCGGGGCCGAGAGCGCGTTGGCATACAGCGAGGCGCCGGCGCGCGTGAGGGCGAGCCCCGTCGCCGTGGCCCCGCCCAGGTCGATGATCGAGGAGACGGGCCCCTGGGGGGTGCCGGAAGGGCCGAGGGCGGGGCGGTCGACGAGGGACTGCACGTCGCGCTCGAAGCGGCCCACGAAGAGGGCGAGGTCGCGCCACTTGCGGGAATCGCGGTCCAGCGCCTCGCGGCTGTCCAGCAGCACGCCGAGGCCGCGGTAGGCGAAGGCCGACAGCAGCGCGAAGATCGCCAGCGCGACGAGGAGTTCGATCAGCGTGAAGGCGCGTTGCGTGCGTGGCTTCATCGGGCTTGCCGGCGCCGGCCTCACGGCCGCGCGAGGAAGGCCGTCTGCGTGGCGAGCACGCGGCCGGGGTCGGCGGCATCGGAGACGGCCAGCTCGAGGCGCCGGATGGTGGGGTTGGGCGTGTCCTCCACCGTTTCGCGGATCACGAAGGCGAGCCCGCCCTGCTCGACGGGGGTGGTGGTGACGGCGGGCGAGGGGTAGAGCCTTCGCGCGCGCAGGTCCGCGATGCGGTTGCCCGCGGCCCAGGTCGCGAGCAGCCGCGCGCGCGTCTCCCGCGCGCCGTCGGTGGCGAGCCCCGCCGCGCGCGTGGTCGCCGCCAGCGCGATGGCGAGGATCGCCAGGGCGACCAGGATCTCCACCAGCGTGAAGCCGCGCGGGCGCTTCATTGCACGATGGCCCGCACGGCGCCCGCGGCGTCGCCTTCGATCGCCTTGGGGATGCCGCGCACGGTGAGCGCCACGCGGAACGGGACGCCCACGCCGTCGGGCAGGAAGACGAGGACCTCGCGCGGGTCGACGTCGCGGCCGTCGATGGCGAGTGCGGCGACCTGCATCGTGTCGGGCAGGCGCCGGTCGCGACCCGGGACGGGGCTCCACGAGCGGTCCGAGGCGAGGCGCAGCACGCGCACGCGCCCCTCGGCGAGCGAGACGGCCGTGGGCCGGCCGCCGAACCACGCGTCGTCGCGCGCCGTCTCGATGTCGAGGGCGAGGAGCGAGGTCTCGCGCCGCGCCACTTCCTCGTCGCTGGGAAAGAGGTTCACCGCGGCCACGGCGAGCACGATGCCCGCGATGGCGACCACCACGAGGATCTCGATGAGGGTGAAGCCGGCATTCCCCGAGCCCGATGATGGGCCCCGGGAATGCCGTCCCCGAGTCATCGGGGATCCATCCCCGCTAATCCCAGTTGCCGATGTCCGCGCCACTGCCCTCGCCTCCGCGCGCCCGGTCGGCCCCGAGGCTGAAGACGTCGATCTCGCCCTTCACGCCGGGGTTGAGGTACTGGTAGTCGCCGCCCCAGGGGTCGCGGGGAAGGCGCTCGAGGTAGCCGCCCTGCTTCCAGTTGCCGGGGACGGGGTTGGTGCCGGGTTTCTGCACGAGGGCGGCGAGGCCCTGGTCGGTGGCCGGGTAGAAGCCGTTGTCGAGGCGGTAGAGCTTGAGTCCCTGCACGATGGCGGCGACGTCGGCGCGGGCGGCCACGCGCTTGGCCTCGTCGGGGCGGTCCATCACGCGCGGCACCACGATGGCGGCGAGGATCCCCAGGATCGCCACCACGACGAGGATCTCGATGAGGGTGAAGGCGGATTGTCGTTTCATCTGTCCGGGTTCCGGCGGTGAAAAGGGGGCATGCAAGAAAAGGGGTCAGATCCCTTTATTTGGGACGGTTCTACTGTGTCGTAATGGGACGGTTCTACAGAACCGGCCTATTCCGCAATCGACCAGGACCGTGTCCAAGTTCCTGAATAGGCCGGTTCTGTAGAACCGTCCCATTACGACACAGTAGAACCGTCCCAAATAAAGGGATCTGACCCCTTTTCTTGCATGCCCCCTTGTTCATCGGCCTACCAGTTGGTTGAGATTGAAGATCGGCATGAGGATGGCGAGCACGATCAGCAGCACGAGGACGCCCATCGCGACGATGAGCGCGGGCTCGAAGACGGCCACGGCCGCGGCCAGGCGCGTGGAGAGGTCCGCCTGCTGCTGGCGCGCGGCGCGCTCGAGCGCCTCGTCCAGCCGGCCGGTGGCCTCGCCCCCGGCGATGAGGTGAACCATCACGGGCGGGAAGGCGTCGGTCGCGCCGAGCGAGCGGGAAAGCGACATGCCCTCGCGAACGCCGCGCGCCGCGGTGGCGAGCGCCTCGCGCATGGGCACGAGGGTCATCACGCCCTCGCCGGCCTCCAGGGCCGCGAGGATGGGCACGCGGCTTCCCACGAGGATGGAGAGCGTGGCGGCGAGCCGCGTGCTGTCGAGCTGGCGCAGCGCCTTGCCGACCACCGGCGTGCGCAGCAACAGGCGGTGGATCCGCGCGCGCGACGCGGGACGCGACAGCGCGACCCGCGTGCCGGCGAACGCCGCCACCGCGAGCACCACCCAGGCGGGCCAGGTCACCTGCAGGAACCCCGACAGCGCGATGAGCGCCCGCGTAAGCAGCGGCAGCGCCTCCTTCGCGTGGCTGTACACCTGCACCACCTGCGGCACGACGTAGATCAGGAGCGCGCCCATCACCGCGAGCGACACGCCCGTCACGATGGCGGGGTAGACGAGGGCGAGCGACAGGCGCGCGCGCAGCGCGTGGCGCTCCTCGAGGTAGTCGGCGAGCTTCGCGAGCACCCGCGGCAGCTGCCCGGACGACTCGCCCGCCGCGACCAGGGTGCGGTAGAGCTCGGGGAACACGCCGGGGAAAGCCTCGAGGGCCCTGGCGATGGTCGAGCCCGCCATCACCTCGCCGCGCAGCGCCGCGAGCACCTGGCGCTCGCGCTCCCGCTCCGCCTGCTCGATGAGGGCGTTGAAGGCCTGCTCCACGGTGAGGCCGGCCTCGACGAGGGAAGCGAGGCTGCGCGTGAGGCGCGTGAGCTCGGCGGAGGAAAGCGTCAGCGCGCGGAAGTGCCGCCCGCCGGCCGGGTCGTTGGCGGCGATGACCTCGACGCGGTAGGGCGTGAGGCCCTGGTCGCGCAGCGTCGAGCGCGCCTGGCGCGCGCTGTCGGCCTCCAGCACGCCCCGGTGGAGCTTGCCTTCGATCGAGTAGGCCTGGTAGCGGAATCCTGGCATGTGGTCGTTACCCTCATCCCCGACCCTTCTCCCAAGGGAGAAGGGAGATTTCTGCTCCCCTCTCCCTTGGGAGAGGGGCCGGGGGTGAGGGTGGCTATGTCCTCGTAACCCTCAAGACTTCATCCAGCGAAGTCGTGCCGTCCCGCACCCAGCGCAGCCCGTCCTCGCGCAGGCGCACCATCCCGCCCGCGATCGCCCTGTCGCGGATGTCGCGCTCGTCGGCGGTGTCGTGGACGATGCGGCGTAGCTGCTCGTCCACGGTGAGGAGCTCGTAGATGCCGGTGCGGCCCTTGTAGCCGGTGAAGTTGCAGGCGGCGCAGCCCGTGGCGCGGTAGAGGCGCTCCGGGGCGTCCTCGGCGAAGACGGCGCGCTCGGCCGCGTCCGGCTCGTACGGCGACTTGCACGCCGGGCAGAGCTTGCGCACCAGCCGCTGCGCCAGCACGCCCGACAAGGTGGAGGCGAGGAGGTAGGGCTCGATGCCCATGTCCGCCAGGCGCGTCACGGCCCCCGGCGCGTCGTTGGTGTGCAGCGTCGCGAGGACGAGGTGGCCGGTGAGGGAAGCCTGCACGGCGATCTGCGCCGTCTCCAGGTCGCGGATCTCGCCGATCATCACCACGTCCGGGTCCTGGCGCAGGATGGCGCGCAGCGCCCGGGCGAAGGTCATGTCGATCTTCGGGTTCACCGGCGTCTGGCCGATGCCGTCGAGCTCGTACTCGACGGGGTCCTCGACGGTGAGGATGTTGCGGGTCTTCCGGTCCAGCCTGGCGAGCGCGGCGTAGAGCGTCGTCGTCTTGCCGGAACCCGTGGGGCCGGTCACGAGGAAGATGCCGTGCGGCTGCCGGATGATCTCGTCGACGGCGTCGCGCGAGGCCGCGCCCATGCCCAGCGCGTCGAGGTCGAGGCGGCCGGCCTGCTTGTCGAGGAGCCGCAGCACCAGGCGCTCGCCGTTGGCCGTGGGGATGGTGGAGACGCGCACGTCGATGGGGCGCCCGGCCACGCGCAGCGCGATGCGCCCGTCCTGGGGCAGGCGCTTCTCCGCGATGTCGAGGGAGGCCATCACCTTGAGGCGCGAGACCATGGCGGGATGCAGGCCGCGCCGCGGCTCGACCACGTCGCGCAGCGTCCCGTCGACGCGGTAGCGCACCAGCGCGCGCGACTCGAAGATCTCGAGGTGGATGTCCGAGGCG
>JAMPXV010000237.1 GCA_023700985.1 Lysobacter sp. | reverse complement strand
TGGTCACCGAGCTGATCTGCAGGCTGAAGCGGCTGTGCAGTTCCAGCGTGAAGCTGCCGGCCGACTGCAGCGGGAGCACGGCCGCCGAGTGCCTGGGCCGCCTGCTGGCGGGCGCGCCGGCGATGGGCGCGGCGGACTGACCGTTCCTTGCGGGGCGCGTTCGCGGACGACTCCAGAATTCACGTCGCGGCTGTCGGATAAGCCCGGTCGGAAACAGGCCGGATTTCCTCGTCCGGCAGGTTCGGCGGGCCTACAGTAGGCACTCGATTCCCGGGAGGGAGATGCCCATGGCCCGCAATGCGAAGATGCGACGCAGGCCCGTTGCCGCCACCGGCCAGCGCGGCCGGGATCCCGCCTCGAAGAACGGCAATCCGCACCAGGGACTGAACCTGCCCCTGCGGTACATCGTGCGAGGCGGCAAGGCCTTTTTCGGCGTCCTGCCGGGCTTCCGGCACATCCGCGCCGCCAACGATCCGGAAGCCTAGCCCCGCCTCACGCTGCACGCACCGCCGAAAGGGTGTCGCTGAAGCGCACGCGCGGGGCGTGGGGATTCATGCGCCCGAGGTCTGGGCGGACGTGAATAGTTGGCCCCCGCCCCGTCCGATCCTGTCCCGCGCAAGCCGCGGAGCGGGAAGCCCCCGTCGTGGTCTACGTGGAAGGTCTCCAGCCCCACGTCGCCGCGGAAGTGAAGATGCAAGCGGACCGCGGAATCACGGCCCTGAACCGCTACCTCGAGCGCACCCGGAAGCAGCACGGGCTCGCCCTCGAGGACGTCGTGAGGAAGCCCGACATCCGCACCGTGGGCGACCTCGGGCCGCAGAAGGAGTACCGGAAGCACGCGGGCGAGTGGCGTTGAGCGCAGGCGCGCCGCCCCGGTACCCTCACCCCCGACCCCTCTCCCAAGGGAGAGGGGAGCCGCCTACTTGACGATCTCGAGGTGGTCCAGCCCGGAACCCAGGTCGCGGTTCTTGGCGTTCTTGCTCTCGAGCTTGATCTTGAGGCGCAGGTCGTTCACGGAGTCGGCGTTCCTGAGCGCGTCCTCGTAGGTGATGAGGTCGGCCTCGAAGAGGTCGAAGAGCGCCTGGTCGTAGGTCTGCATGCCCAGCTCGCGCGAGCGCGCCATGAGCGCCTTCATCTCGTGCACCTCGCCCTTGAAGATGAGGTCCGACATGAGGGGCGAGTTGAGCATGATCTCGATGGCGGCCACGCGGCCCTTGGAGCCCTTCTTGGGGATGAGGCGCTGCGAGATGATCGCCTTGAGGTTGAGCGAGAGGTCCATCAGCAGCTGCGCGCGCCGTTCCTCGGGGAAGAAGTTGATGATCCGGTCGAGCGCCTGGTTGGTGGAGTTCGCGTGCAGCGTGGACATGCACAGGTGCCCCGTCTCGGCGAAGGCGATGCCGTACTCCATGGTCTCGCGCTCGCGGATCTCGCCGATGAGGATCACGTCGGGGGCCTGGCGCAGCGTGTTCTTCAGCGCGTTGAACCAGTTGTCGGTGTCCACGCCCACCTCGCGCTGCGTGATGATGCAGTTGCGGTGCTCGTGGACGTACTCGACCGGGTCCTCGATCGTGATGATGTGGCCGTAGCTGTTCTCGTTGCGGTGCCCGATCATCGCGGCGAGCGAGGTCGACTTCCCCGAGCCCGTGCCGCCCACGAAGATCACGAGGCCTCTCTTCGTCATGGCCACGTCCTTCAGCACCCCCGGCAGCCCCAGCTCGTCGAACTTGGGGATGGTCGTGGTGATGGTGCGCAGCACCAGGCCCACGCGCCCCTGCTGCACGAAGGCGTTCACGCGGAAGCGGCCGATGCCGGAAGGCGAGATGGCGAAGTTGCACTCGTTGGTCGCCTCGAACTCGGCGGCCTGCTTGTCCGTCATGATCGAGCGGGCAAGCTCCTGCGTGTGGATGGGCGACAGGCTCTGCTGGGAGACCGGCGTCACCTTGCCGTCCACCTTCATGGCCGGGGGGAAGCCCGCGGTGATGAAGAGGTCCGAGCCCTTGCGCGCGATGAGGGCGCGCAGGAGGTCGTGCATGAACTTCAGTGATTGTTCTCGTTCCATGTTGCCTCCCGTCCGGGTCAACCCCCGACGAACGCGTCCTTGTTGGCGGCCTTCGAGCGGGCCTCGGGGATGGAGATCAGGTTTCTCTTCAGGAGGTCCTGAAGGTTCTGGTCCAGCGTCTGCATGCCGAGCGACTGGCCCGTCTGGATGGCCGAGTACATCTGCGCCACCTTCGCCTCGCGGATGAGGTTGCGGATGGCGGGGGTGCCGATCATGATCTCGTGCGCCGCGACGCGGCCGGTGCCGTCCTTGGTCTTGCACAGCGTCTGCGAGATCACCGCGCGCAGCGATTCCGAGAGCATCGCGCGGATCATCTCCTTCTCCGCGGCCGGGAACACGTCGATGATCCGGTCGACCGTCTTGGCGGCGGACGACGTGTGCAGCGTGCCGAACACGAGGTGGCCCGTCTCGGCGGCGGTCATCGCGAGGCGGATGGTCTCGAGGTCGCGCATCTCGCCCACGAGGATGATGTCCGGGTCCTCGCGCAGGGCGCTGCGCAGCGCGTTGGAGAACGAGAGCGTGTGCGGCCCCACCTCGCGCTGGTTGATGAGGCACTTCTTCGCCTCGTGCACGAACTCGATCGGGTCCTCGACCGTGAGGATGTGGCCGTACTCGTTCTCGTTCACGTCGTTCACCATCGCCGCGAGCGTGGTGGACTTGCCCGAACCCGTGGGGCCGGTCACCAGCACGAGCCCCCGCGGGTACTTGGCGATCTCCGCGAAGATCTTGGGCGCGTGCAGCTCCTCCAGCGTGAGCACCTTGGAGGGAATGGTCCGGAACACCGCGCCCGCGCCGCGGTTCTGGTTGAAGGCGTTGACGCGGAAGCGCGCGAGGTTCGGGATCTCGAACGAGAAGTCGACTTCCAGCGTCTCCTCGTACACCTTGCGCTGGGAGTCGTTCATGATGTCGTAGACCATCCCGTGCACGTCCTTGTGCTCGAGCGCCGGCACGTTGATGCGGCGCACGTCGCCGTGCACGCGGATCATCGGGGGCAGGCCCGCGGAAAGGTGCAGGTCGGAAGCCTTGTTCTTGACGGAGAATGCGAGGAGCTCGGCGATATCCATCTTCTTTCTCGCGGCTGTGGAAGGGTTCGGCGCGTCGGGGAGCGACTGGCAGCCAGAGTAGAATGCGCCTGTAAAGCGAGCCGATTATGTCTCCAATCGCCGAAAACCTGCAAGAAGTCAAAGCACGCATTTCCGAAGCGTTACAAGGGGATAGCCGCGCCGTCACGCTGGTGGCCGTCTCCAAGACGCACGCGCCGGAAATGGTGCGCGAGGCGTTCGCGGCCGGGCAGCGCGACTTCGGCGAGAACTACGTGCAGGAAGCGGCCGCCAAGATCGCCGCCCTCGCCGACCTGCCGGCCAACTGGCATTTCATCGGCACGCTGCAGGGCAACAAGGCGAGGGACGTCGCCGAGCGCTTCGACTGGGTGCACGGCGTCGACCGCGCGAAGATCGCCGACCTCCTCTCGCGCCACCGCCCGCCCGGCCGGCGGCCCCTGAACGTCTGCGTCGAGGTGAACATCAGCGAGGAGGCGACCAAGGGCGGGGTGAGGCCCGGCGAGGCGCTGGCGCTCGCGCGGCACATCGCGACGCTGCCGGGGCTGCGCTTCCGCGGGCTCATGGGGATGGCGAGCCCCTCGGGAGACGAGGCGAAGGCCCGCTCGGAATTCGCCGTGCTGCGCCGGGAGCTCGAGGCCATCCGCGCCGCCGGCATCCCCGGCGACACGCTTTCCATGGGCATGTCGCAGGACTGGCGGGCCGCGCTGGCCGAGGGCGCCACGATGCTGCGCATCGGCACCGCGATCTTCGGGGCGCGCGAGGCGCACGCATGGAGCGCGGCATGAAGGTCACCTTCATCGGCGGCGGCAACATGGGTGCCGCGATCATCGGCGGGCTCGTGGGCAAGGGCTTCCCGGCGGCCGGCATCACCGTGGTCGAACCCGGGGCCGCCGCGCGCGAAGCGCTTGCCTCGCGCTTCGGGGTGGCCGTGCGCGCTTCCGCGGGCCCGGGCCTTCCGGCCGCAGACGCGCTCGTCCTGGCGGTGAAGCCGCAGCAGATGCGGGAGGCCGCCGCCTCCCTGCTGCCGCTGGATCCGGCAACCGTCGTGGTGAGCATCGCCGCGGGCATCCGCATCGCGGATCTCTCCCGGTGGCTGGGCGGGCACGCGGCCATCGTGCGCGCGATGCCGAACACCCCGGCGCTCGTGCACGCGGGGGTCACCGGCCTGTACGCCCCGGCGACCGTCGGCCCCGAGGGCCGGGGGCGCGCCGAGACGCTCCTCGCCGCGGTGGGCGAGACGGTCTGGCTGCCGCGCGAGGAGGACCTCGACGCGGTGACGGCGGTTTCCGGCAGCGGGCCGGCCTATGTCTTCTACTTCATCGAGGCCCTCGAGCACGCGGGCGTCGAGATGGGGCTCGCCCCGGCCGCTGCCCGCTCGCTCGCGCTGGGCACCTTCGCCGGCGCCGCGAAGCTCGCCCGCGAGCGCGGGGAGGACCCGGCGGTGCTCCGCGCGCAGGTCACATCCAGGGGGGGGACCACCGAGCGGGCCCTGGGGGAAATGGAGCGCGCCGCCCTCAAGGCACGCTTCGTCGAGGCCGTGAAGGCCGCGCGGGACCGCTCGCGCGAGCTCGGCGAGCAGTTCGGGAAGGACTGAGTAACCGTCTCCAAAGTCAAGCGTGATGAAGCGAATCGTCCCAAGGTTTGTTGGATCTGACCATCGCGTTGAGGTTGGTCAGCAGCTTTCGCATGCAGGCGACCAGAGCAACCTTGGGCA
>JAMPXV010000031.1 GCA_023700985.1 Lysobacter sp. | reverse complement strand
GATGAGGCCGGAGGCGTGGCGCTCCCAGGTGTCGCAGAACTTGCGCAGGATGTCGGTGTTGTAGTGCATGCCCGGGGGCGGCATGACGCGCAGCGTGTGGAACTCGGCCGCGTCGGGGAACTGGGGCTTGCCCGCCTCGTCCTTGAGCTCGGTGAAGCGCGGGATGATGCCGCCGCCGTAGCCGAAGACGCTCACGGTGCCGCCCTTCCAGTAGCCCTTCTTCGTCCGGTAGGACGCCTCGAGCTGGCCCATGAGGTCGACCATCATGTCGTTGTCCTTGGCCAGGCGCTTGAGGCCGGTCACGAAGCTCGGCCACGGGCCGCTCTCCAGCTCGTCGAGCATGGGCGTCGGGTGCATTTTCTTTGCCATTGCGGCCTCCTCGCGTATCGTGTTTGTCGATGGCTCCCGGGAGGGAACCCCTTCCCAAGGTCGAGCGATCCTACGGTGCCCCCGGGGGTTCCGCTATCACTCCGTAGGTAAAGGGTAATCTCCGATGGGGTGGTTGCGGACTACCCGTTTGGGGTATGCCGGGCGTCCTTCGCCCGGGGGGTAGACGGTACGCCCGTCCGGAGGCGTAAAGTACCCCCTCGCGGCGTGCTGGTATTGGCGCCACCCCTCGCCCACAAGGCCACCATGGTCCACCCCGCCTCCGTCGCAACGATCACCGTCCCGCTGGGCGGCCAGCAGATCGAGATGCACCCGATCGAGTTCGCCGAGGGGAGCCTTCCGCTCCTGCGCGTGCGCATCCGCGAGGGCAAGCGCTTCACCATCTTCGACATCGACCCCGGCACGGCCGGCGCCTGGGGCGAGGCCCTCCTGGCCTGGGGGCGGTCCAACTCCGGGAGCACCCGATGAACGCCAGCGCCGGTTCCCTCGGTCCGGGCTGCGGCCCGGCCACCGCCGTCCTCACCGAAATGGTCGACGTCGCCTTCACCGTCGCGGGCGACAGCCTGCCGCGCGACTTCGAGTGGGACCTCTTCCGCGAGGTCACCCGCGTGCTTCCCTGGCTCGCGAGGACGCCCCGCACGGGCATCCTGCCCCTGAAGGGCCCGCGCACCGCCGAGGGCGGGACCATGATCACGCACCGCACGCGGATCGTCATCCGCCTGCCGCGCGACCGCGTCTGCTCGGCGAGCGCCCTGGAGCGCTCGACGCTCCGGGTGGGCGGCACCTCGCTCACCGTGGGCGAGGGCACCTTCCGCAAGCACCTGGCGACCCCGACGCTGTACTCGCCGCGGGTGACCGCCGGGGAAGCCGACGAGGCGCGCTTCACGGCCCTCATCGAGGAGGAGATCGCCGCCCTCGGCGTGAGCGGGCGAATCATCTGCGGTCGCCGCGTCGAGGTCGAGCTCGAGGAGGGGCCCGCCACCGCCTTCCCGGTCGCCGTCCACGACCTTCGCGACGTCGATTCCCTCCTGCTGCAGCGCGCCGGCCTCGGCCGCGGGCAGCCCGTGGGTTGCGGGCTCCTCATCCCGCACAAGACCATCGTCGCGGCCGAGTAGCCCTTTCACGGAGCGTTCCCATGAATCTTCCCCACGTCGGCGAACCGGCGGCGATGGTCGACCTCACCGGCCTCACCTGCCCCGGGCCGATCCTCGGCGCCCGCGAGATCCTCGAGGGACTTCGCGACGGGCAGGTGCTCCTGCTGCTCTCCGACTGCCCCGGCACGCGCGACGACCTGTTCGCCTGGGCGCGGCAGACGGGCAACGAGGTGATCCACACCGAGCCGCGCGAGCGCGGCGCCACCGGCTACTACGTGCGCAAGGGCCGCAGCGGCACCGTGGCCGCGCACGTGCGCCTCGACATGCGCGGCGTGTGCTGCCCCGGGCCGATCGTGGAGGCGCGCCAGCTCCTCAAGGGCATGAAGCCCGGCGAGGTCCTGAAGCTCGTGAGCGACTGCCCGGGCGTGCGCGACGACATCGCCGGCTGGGCGGAAGCCACGCACCTGGAGCTCGTGTCCACGGCCGGCACGGGCGCCGGCGCCTACGAGTTCTACCTGCGCAAGCTTTGAGCACGTCCAGCCGCACGCCCATTCGCGTCAAGAGCACCTGGTTCAGGCCGGGCCGGGCGCACACGCCCGAGGAAGTGGCGGGGGCGCTGGCCTTCATCACCTGGCGCGTGGCCCAGAACATGCTGAAGAGCATGCGCCGGGCCGACTTCGACATCGACCCCGGCCCGCAGTACTTCGACTTCCTGGCCGAGGCCGTGGCCTTCGCGATCCAGGTCGGCTGGCGGCTCGCGTACCCGCGCTTCGACGACGCCGGGCGCCTCGCCTTCATGACCGCGCTCGCCCATCGCACGGGCGAGGAACTGGCCGAGAACCGCGCGCGGCTCCTGGGCGACCTCGAGCCGGCCGCCATCAAGGCGGCCTTCATCGACCTCCTCAACCGCCGCAACGAGGAATACGCCGAGTTCGGCTACGGCCCCGAGGGCCCGGACTTCGGCTTCCTGCGCTACTTCGCCACCGTCGTCGCGGAGCTGATGCCCGAGAAGGACAGGCGCTGGACCTGGGACCAGGTGATGGCGATCGAGGGCCCCGAGGCGGCCGCCACGCTCGCGAAGAGCGTGGCCGGGCTCTTCGACGAGACGCCGCGCCGGCCGCGCCGCGCGGCCTCCGCCGGCGAATGAGCGCGATCGCCGGCGCCGGCGCGCAGTCCCCCTTCGCGCCCGGCAACGACGAGGCCTACGCGCGCTGGCGCGACCGCAAGCTCGAGGCGCGCGCCCGCGCGCCGCAGGACCTCGTCGTCGAGGTCCGCGATCCCCGCGCATTGACGGAGGCCGAGAAGGCGGAGATCGTGCGCCGCTGCCGCCGCGACAACATGGCCATCTACGCGAGCCCCGTCACCGGCGAGGACAAGGAGGTGCCCCGGCGCCTGGGGGCGCAGCTGGGGCTCGCCACGCTCGACACCAACTTCCTCGCCGACGAGGACGGCATCACGAGCATCGCGGTGTCCGGCGCCAAGGCCGGCGCGGGGTTCATTCCCTACACCACCCACCGCATCCGCTGGCACACCGACGGCTACTACAACCCGCCGGCGCTGCGCATCCGCGCGATGCTGCTGCACTGCGTGCGCGACGCCGCCTCCGGAGGCGACACCGCCCTACTCGACCACGAGCTCGCCTACCTGCTGCTTCGCGACGACGACCCCGCGCACGTGCGCGCCCTCATGGCGCCCGACGCCCTGGTGATCCCGGCGCGCGTCGACGACGAGGGCATCGCGCGGCCCGAGGCCGTCGGGCCCGTCTTCTCGACCGACCCCGGCACCGGCGACCTGCACATGCGCTACACCGCGCGCACCCGCAGCGTGGCCTGGAAGGACGACGGCGCCACGGCGGCGGCGGCCGCGCGCCTGCTCGGGATCCTGGACGGCGACTCGGGCCTCGTGATGAGGACGCGCCTGCAGCCGGGCATGGGCCTCGTCTGCAACAACGTCCTGCACGAGAGGAGCGCCTTCGAGGACGCCCCCGGCAGGCCTCGCCTGCTCTACCGGGCGCGCTACGTCGAGCGCATCGCCGGCACCGCGTTTTCCTGGCTCGAAACGAAAACGGCCGGCTAGGCGCCGGCCGTTTCGCGGTTTCCGGAGGGCCCGGCTACCAGCGCTTGGCCCAGGCGATGCCGAGCGCGTTCTGGTACATCTCGATCGTCTCGTTGCCGCCCATGCCCGGCGCGAAGGCGTTGAAGAACGACGCCCCGGTCACCGAGTTGCGCTTGGCGTGCATGTAGGAGCCCGAGATCTCCGAGGTCTTGTCGAGCGCGTAGGTGAAGCCCAGCGTGTAGTGGTCCTCCACCACGCCCGGCGCGAGGATGTTGAAGGTCACGTCGCGCGCGAGGATCGGGTTGTCGGTCTTGCCGTAGCCGGCGCGCAGCGTGAGGGCGGGGCTCGCCTGGAACTCGGCGCCGACCTTCCACACGTCCACGTCCTGCCAGCCGAAGCCGGGGCCGCCCGCGGAGCCGAGCGGCGCCTGGTTGGTGCTGGGGTTGCCGATCGAGGCGATCTCGCTGTAGTTGATGCGCTTGTAGTCCATCCCGACGACCCAGCCCTGCGCCGGCTTGAACGAGACGCCCACGGTGTAGTGCTCGGGCATGTCGAAGCCGCCGTCCTCCGCGAAGAGGCCCTTGTACTTGTCGAACTTGTCCATGTCCATCTTCGACGTGTACGTCGCGCCGACCGCCATGGGGCCGAAGCGGCCCATGTAGCCCACGCGCACGCCCCAGCCCGTCCCGCTGTCGTAGTCGTTGTTGGTCACGCTGCCCGGGTCCTGGGAGAGCATCGTGAAGAGGTGCGCGCCCTGCATGCGGAAGCGCTGGTAGGCGAAGAGCGGCGCCACGCCGATCGAATGGTCCGGGGCGAGCTTGTAGGCGAGGGTCGGGGCGACGATCAGCTGCATCAGGTCGACGCCCAGCCGGCCCATGCCGCACAGGCCGTTGGCCGAGGGCGGGCCCCCGAAGGCCGCGCAGTTGAGCTGGCCGCCCTCGAAGTCGGTGTTCATGCCGCCGTTGCCGTACACGCTCACGCCGAGCGACATGTCGCTCGAGAGCATCGTGTTGTAGCCGAACTCGGGGATCGCGAAGAGCGTGCTGTCGCTGTCGACCGAGAAGTCGAGCATGCCGCCGCCGCTGCCTTCGCGCTTGACCTGGCGGCGCGGGCTGAAGAGGTCGACGCCGACGTCCAGGCGGTTGCCCACGAACGCCATGCTGGCCGGGTTGTTGGCGCCCCCGAAGGCGTCCGAGGCCATCGCGGTCGACACGCCCGCCATGCCCTTGGCCTTGATGCCGTAGCCGTGCGAGAAGTAGCCGTCGGTCGCGAACGCGGCGATCGGCAGGGCGCAGGCCGTCACGGCAAGCGCGCGGCGCACGGCAGTCGAAATCGTTGTCATGGTCTTGTGTTCCTCCGAGAGTGGAAGGGGATCTGAGGCTGGCGCTATGTCAGACGAAGAGGCAGATGTCGGTGCTGCCGGCGAACTCGAAGAACGTGGAGGCGCCGCCGTACTCGATGCCGTCGATGAAGTCCTCGCGCTTGAAGTCGAAGAGGTCCACGGTCATCTCGCAGCCGATGAACTTGACGCCGCCCTCGATGCAGGCGGAGCGCAGCTCCTCGATGGAAGCCACGCCCTTCTTCTTGATCTTGTCCTTCATCATCATCGTGGCCATGGATTCCATGCCCGGGAGTGCGGCGACCAGCACCGGCATCGGTACGGGCATCGGCATCGCCGGGTTGGCGAGCGGGCTGATCTTCACGCCCGAGAGGTCCTTGCGCAGGAGCGTCAGGCCGTAGAAGGTGAAGAAGATCTGCACCTCGTAGTCGAGCGCGGCCGCGGTGGAGGCGAGGATGAAGGGCGGGTACGCCATGTCCAGCGTCCCCTTGGTGGCGATGATCGCCAGCTTCTTCTGGGTCATGCGCGCCCCCTACTTCTTCTTCAGGAAGAAGACGTACTCCTTGCCTTCCGGCTGGGAGGACAGCAGCTCGTTGCCGGTCTGCTTGGCGAACGCCTCCATGTCCTTCACGCTGCCGGCGTCCGTCGAGATGACCTTGAGCACCTGGCCGGTGGTGAGCTCGCCCAGCGCCTTCTTGGTCTTGAGGATCGGCAGCGGGCAGTTGAGCCCGCGCGCATCCAGTTCCTTGTTGTAGTCCATGTCCTCTCCTTCGGGGTGTCCTGGGCGACGGGCAAGCGGCAACCCCGCCCGTCCGTGCGGGTACCGCACTTTCGCGGTCCCGGCTGGGCGCTGACTATACCCGCGTAGGGTAATTCCGCACCCCCCACATGGGTAATGACGTATATCAATGCCCGCTAACATACTCCGTGACGAAAGTCCTACGCTAGACTGTTCCCGGGCGCCTCGTCCCGGGGCGTGGAAATTCGCGGGAGGCACCGTGTCCCACCGGCTGTCGCTGTCGAGGGCGGCCCAGCTCGTCGGCGTGCACCGCAGCACCCTCCAGAAGATGGTGAGCGAAGGCCGGCTCGCCACCGACGAGGGCATGGTCGCCGCCGAGGAGCTGCGACGCGCGTTTCCGCTCGCGGACCTGGAAGGCTCCGGCGCCATCGAGTGGGTCAACCGAATCAGGGAGGAGTCCTTTGGCCGTCGTGTCCGGGAACGCCTGCTGCCCTCGCAGGAAGTCCTCGCCCAGCGGCTCTTTGCCCAGGGCCTCGAGCTCGCGGAGATGCGCAGGACCGTGCAGCGCTACCACGCCCTCGTGGAGAGCCTGGCAGCCGCGCTGCGCGCCGACCTCGAGGGCCACCCGGCGCAGCCGCGGCTGGCGGCCCTTCTCGCCGACGGTCTCGGCCGCGCGCTCGCGGGCGAGGCCTCCGATGCCGTCGCCGCGATCGACGACGCGCTGCGCGTCATGACCCCGCGCGTCGAGGTCCGCCCCAGCGGGCACGAGTTCTACGTCGAGGGCCGCGACTCCGTCCTGCAGGCGGGCCTGAAGGCCGGCCTGCGCCTGTCCTACGGCTGCGAGAACGGCACCTGCGGGCTCTGCCGGGCGCGCGTGGTCGACGGCGAGGCGCAGCGCATCCGCAACCACGACTACCCGCTCTCGGAGGCCGAGCGCGCCCAGGGCCACATCCTGATGTGCGCCTACTCCGCCGTCACCGACCTGAAGATCGAGACGCTGGAGGCCTCCGGCCCGCAGGACATCCCGCGCCAGGAGATCGTGACCACGGTGCGCGCGGTGACCCCGCTCGGCCCCGACACGCGCCTGCTGCACCTGCAGACGCCGCGCGCGAGCCGCCTGCGCTTCCTCGCCGGCCAGTCGGCCGACCTCGGCGCGGCCGTGGCCGCCGGGGACGTCCACGGCCACTACCCGATCGCGAGCTGCCCCTGCGACGACCGCAACCTGCACTTCCACGTCGGCCGCGACGACGCCGACGCCTTCGCCACGGACGTCTTCTCGGGCGCGCTGCGCGCCGGCGAACGCGTGACGCTGGTCGGGCCGGCGGGCGACTTCGTGCTCCGCTCCGGGGACGGCCGGCCACTCGTCTTCCTCGCCTGCGACCTCGGCTTCGCGCCGGTCAAGAGCCTCCTGGAATACGCGCTGTCCGCCGACGCCTCGTCCTCGTACACGGTCGCCTGGCTCGCCACGCGGCCGGACGGCCACTACCTCGCCAACCAGTGCCGCGCCTGGGCGGCGGCGCTCGACGGCTTCGCCTGGATTCCCCTCGCCCACGCCGAGCCTGCGGCCGGTGCCGAGGAGCTCGTCGCGGCGCTGCGCGAATGCCCGGACCTCGTTCGCTCGGACGTCTACGTCGCCGGGCCGGAACCCTTCGCTAGGGCGGCGGAATTCGCCCTGCTCTCCGCCGGCGTGCCCGCCGGATCCATCGCCATCCACGCTTCCTGAGCCCGGCCATGACCGCCACCCCGCAACCCCGCCGGACCATCCCGATCACCCCCGCCGGGGAAGAAGAGCACGGCGCCTGCAGCGGCTCGGAATCCTTCGCGCTCATGGTGCTGGGCGACTCCATGGCTCCCGAGTTCGCCGAGGGCGACGTGATCGTCATCGAGCCCGACGGGCTCGCGACCGACGGCTCCTATGTCCTCGCGTGGCACGGCGACGAGTGGATCTTCCGCCAGCTCGCCGCGACGGGCGAAGGCTGGGAGCTTCGCCCGCTCAACCCGCGCTACCCGTGCATCGGGCTGGCCGACCTCTCCGCGGTGCGCGGCGTGGTCATCCAGCGCACCACGCCGGGAAAGCGCCGATCGACCACCCGCTACGGCCAATAGGCGCGAACCCATGCCCTACTACATCTACAAGGTCTTCCCCTTCCACCGCCTCGAGAAGATCGCGGTCCTCGACGCCTTCCCGCAGGCCTCCGCCCAGGCGAAGGAAATCCGCAAGGACCCGGCCCTGCCCGGCGACTGCAAGGTGAAGGTGATCTTCGCCGAGGACGAGCTCGGCGCCGAGACGCTTCTCACCGAGGTGCGCGAGCCGGCGCCGCGCCTCGATGACGACTGAGGCGCCGCTCGCCTGCGTGTTCGCCCGGGCCGTCCTCGCGAGGCAGGCCGCCTGCCCCCTCGCGACGGTGGCGCTGGAAGGCGAGGCGGAGCGCCCGCGCTGCGGCTCGCCCGTCGCGCACACCAATTGCGCCACCCTGCACGCGCTCCTGCGCGAACGGGCGACCTTCGCCCTGCGCCTGCCGCCGCCGGCCGCGCCGCTGCCGCACGCGGCGCAGCTTCGCCTGCAGTGCGGCGGCCTTCGCGGCCTGGCCGCGGCGCTGGGCGAGCCCGAGGTCGCGCCCGGGGACATCCATGCCCTCGTCGGCCGGGCGCGCGACGCGTTCGGCGGGCTGCTCGGCATCCCGTTCGGCACCGTGGTTGCCGCGATGCAGCGCTGGGAGGGCCGGCCGCGCGCGGCGGGTGACCGGGGCTCGCCATGACGACGCCCGCGTTCGCGCCCATCCTCTCCGCGGTGCAGTCGAACTGCCACCTGTCGGATGCCCGACACGCCCAGGACCTCACGCTCTGCAACTACCTGCTCGCCATGCGCGAGTACTACCGGTGGGAGCACGACCTGCCGCCCGGCACGCCGCCGCCGCGCGCGGACGTAGCGCGCTGGATCGCCGAGCGCGAGGCGCTCTGGGAGACGCTGGGAGAAGCCGACTGGGCACGCGTCCCGCTTGCCGCGGGCGAAGCGGACCCGTTCGACGTCGACGCGGTGAACGCGGAGCTCCTCCCGGCCGGCTACCTCTACGGCGCGGGCCTGGGACGCTTCGGGAAGCCGCACTTCTTCCTCGCGCGGCTGGCGAGCCGCGGGCTGCGCGACGGCGTCGAGGTCCTCGAGGCGGGCTGCGAGTTCGTGCGCGACCTGGACGCCGCGCCGGCCGCGCTGCAGGGCGGGACGATCGTCCTGCGCCGCGAGGCCTTCGCGAGCTGGCTCTGGCTCACGGCCGAGACCTGGGAATCGCGGGCCTCGGAGGGCGCGCTCGCCACGGCGCTGGCGGCGTACGGCTTCGCGGACCACCGCGCCCGCGCGCTGGAGCGAATGGCCGAGGGCGAGCGCGAAACGCTGATCCTCCACGAGCTGGGGGAGCTCGCCGCCGGGCGGCTCCTGGGCGAGGCGTGGGACCGGCTCCTGGCCGGGCCGGGCGACCGGCGCCTGGAGATCACGGCACGCGCCGTGCGCGACCTGCTCGCCGACACGCTCGTCACCCTGCCCACGCTCCTCGAGCGCGATGCCGTCGCATCACTGCACTTCTGGTTCGCGACTTTCTCGGGGCTGCGCCGGGAGCTCTTCCCGCGGCTCGCCTCGGCGAGGGACGCGTGGGTCGCCGGCGGCGGGACGCAGCCACTGCGCGAGGCGGTCGAGTCCGGGCGGGCGCACTGGATCCGCGTCTCCCGCGACATGGTGGCGGACCCGCAAGCGGCCCGGCGACTTTCCCTCGAGCCCTGCGCGATCACGCTGGCCTGACGCCCGCCCCGCGGAGAGGGCGGCCCGCTCAGCCGACGCGGCCGAGGAGGTCCTTCGCGGCCTTGCGGAATTCCTCGGCGCGCGACTCGTCGATCGTCAGCCGGATGAGCTTGTAGCAGGAGTCGACGGCGGAGCCGAGCGTCTCGCGCGAGCCGCCGGCCTCCTCGAGCTTCCTGACGATCTTGCCGGCCTGGTCGCCGAGGATGGCCTCGGCGGCGGCGACGAGGGAGGCTGCGAGGGACTTGCCGGCGCCGGGGGGCGAGCCCGCCCGCGAGGCGGCGGACGCCGTCCCGCCGCCCACCGGCGCAACCAGCCCCTTCGCGACCAGCTCGCGAAGCGCGGCCGGGAACTCGGGGATCATCGACGCGCGCTGCTCCAGCTTCGCGAGCGTCGAGCGCCCGTCGACCAGGATGAGCGCGTGCCGCAGCGCCCGCGGAAGCTCGGACTCGTGCCCGTTCAGCGCCTCGGCGCCGAGCGGCGTTTTGGCGAGAACGACGTTCGGGTCCATCCGCCTAGCCCGCCAGTTCCTCGATGATGCGGTAGATCAGCTTCACCGTGATCACCACGTAGATCGCGCCGAACAGGAAGATCAGCGAGACGATCACGTTCATGAGCATCGGCGGCAGCATGCCGAAGAACGGCGTGACGAGGTAGCCGAGGGTGAAGAGGACCACCAGCGCGGTGAGCGTCTTCCAGGTGTTGCCGACCACGCCGCCGGGGATGTTCTTGCGGAGCGATAGCACGAGCCACAGGCAATAGAACATCACCAGGATGGCCAGCAGGCTGATGAGGGTGCTCACGTCGAACTTCATGGTTTTTCTCCCATTTTTGTGTGCTGCGAGGTCCCCGGTCGTGCCGGGAACCTTGTGCGCCGTACGTACTTTGCTCCCGCTAACGCCCTCCCGATTTGCGCTGGAGCAAACCCCCTTGCCGGCGCGGGGCCGGCCAGGGGGAAACGTATCTAGTACCCCCCCTTGCCGTAAGGCTGGGGAAGACCCGCCACCTTGCAGCCCTGCTTCGCGGGGCCCAGGGGAAAGAGGTCGTAAAGCGACTTCGAGTCGCATCCGGGCAGCGCGTCCTGCAGGCCCTTGACCATGTTGCGGAAGTTGGGCGTGTGCCCGTTGTCGCGGAACTCGTCGCGCAGGTAGTTCACGACCTTCCAGTGGTCCTCGGTGAGGGTGATCCCGTCCGCGGCCGCGATGACCTGCACGGCCTCGTCGCTGAAGTCGGCCTCCAGGAGGTAGCCGTCCGCGTCCGTTTCCTTCTCGATGCCGCCGATCACGTATCCCATGCCTGCTCCTTCCTCTTAGTTTTGTGGGTTGCGGGCCCGCGCGGGGCCCATGTCGAAAATCCGTTGCGTCCCGGTCCTAGTGGCCGACCGACAGCAAGCCCGAGGCCGCCAGCGTGATCACGGCGACCTCGAGCCCGCAGATCGCGAACAGCATCCTCTGGCGCGACCTCCAGTAGATGGGCATCACTGCCAGCAGGCACGGAACGGAGCAGAACGCGAGCGTCACGATGCCGAGCAGCGTGAGGATGTCGGCATGGCGCAGCCTCGCGGTCCAGCCCCAGCCCGCCTCGAGGCGGGCGAGCTCGAGGAATTCGCCCGAGGGCAGGTGCCAGATCTCCGGCAGCCGCTCGTGCGGCACGTGCGGATCGAGCACGCCCAGCATGTAGATGCCGAACAGCACGACCAGCATCGCGAGGCCCGCGTTGGTCCCGATGGCGAGCAGGCGCGCGTAGCGCTCCTGGTCGGAGTCCGGCTGCCCCGTCCCGGTCATGCGAGCCTCACTTCGGGCAGACGGCGGTGTCGCCCGGGACCTTGCCCACGAGCAGCAGGAAGCTCTCGAACGGCCCCATGTTCCCCATCGCCTCGCCCATCGGGCCGTCGAAGCTCAGGCGCCCGAACATCATGGCGCGCATCGGGCCGTACTCGCCCTTGCCCATCTCGATCCAGCGTTTGGTGTCGGCCGTCATGGCGTAGTCGACATCGAGGTCCAGCGCTGCGGTCGAAAGCCCGCCCGAGACGCAAAGCGCCTTCCCGTCCTTGGGGGCGATGCGCACTTCCACCTTCGGGCTCGCCTTGCAGTCCTTGCGGGCCACCTGCAGCGCCTTGTAGCCGCGCTTCTTGTCGTTGGCCGCCCAACCGGTCTCGAACAGGTCCTTCGTCAGGGTCGCGTCGGCGTTCCACGCGGTGCAGGCCGCCTTCGCCCACTCCTCCGACATCATGGGTGTCGCCGCGACGGCGGTCCCCGAGATGGCCGCCAGGGCGGCCGCCATCAACCATTGATTCGCGCGCATCTTTGAACTCCTTAGTGTGGTGTCTTGAAGGTTTGCGGTGGTTCAGTTCCAGATTCCCAGGCCCTTGAGCAGCGCCCGCACGCCCGCGAAGGCGAGCAGGCCGAGCACCAGCTTTCGAACGGTCGCGGCGGGCAGCACCTTGAGCAGCCGCGCCCCGATCTTGGCGCCGAGCATCATGCCGATCACCGAGGGGACGGCGATCATGGGCAGGACGGCGCCCTTGTGGATGTAGACCCAGGCCGCGGAACTGTCGACCAGGGACAGGATGAAGCTCGACGTGCCCGCCGAGACCTTGAGCGGCGCGCCCATGAGCAGGTTGAGCGCCGGAAGGTTCGCCCATCCCGCACCCAGCCCGAACATGCCCGCGAGGATGCCGATGAAGAAGAAGATGCCGAGGCCCAGCGGCGTCCGGTGAACCTGCCAGGGCATGTCGCGCCCCGTGGCGGGGTCGTGCAGCACGCCGTGCATGCCGAGGGCGACCGAGATGGCGTCGGGCTTCGCGACCTCGGGGAACTCGGAGCGCTTCGCCGCCGCCATCAGCGCGACGATGCCCAGGATGGTCACGCCCAGGGCGACCTGGACCACGTTCGTCGGGAGTGCCAGCCCCATCATCGCGCCCACGATCGAGCTGGCGGATGCCACCACCGCCAGGGGCAGCGCGAGGCGCAGGTTCGCGAACCCGGAGCGCAACAGGGAAGGGCCGGCCGACAGCGCGCTCGCTAGCGCCACGAGAAGCCCGGCGCCGCGCACGAAATCGAGGTGGAAGGGGAAGAACCCGCCGACGATGGGAACGAAGAGCACGCCGCCGCCGACCCCCGCCGGCACCGCGACGATGCCCAGGAAGAAGCACACCACGAAGAGGATGAGGGGCCACGCCCACCACGGCATCTCGACCCCGGTGCCGGCCGGCGCGCCGGCCGCGAAGGCATCCGGGGCCAGCGCGAGCGCCGCCGTCGCGAGGGCGAGCGCGAGGAGGCGCCTCATCGGCGCTTGCCCCCGGCGATGTAGGCGACGTCCCCGGGCGACTGCGCCATGCCGGGGTAGGCCTGCATCGCAGGGCCCGCGGGCGCCACCGTCCCCTCCTCGCCCGGCTGCGCCTTGCGGATGCGCACGCGCACGTCGTACCACGCCGCCTGCCCGGTGAGCGGGTCGGAATTGGAGAAGCGCGCGCCGTCGGCATCCGGCGGCAGCTCGTCGCTGATGAGCCCGTTCAGGAGGAAACCGCGGCGCGACTCGTCGGCGCCGGGGCCGAGGTTCCACGCGCCCGGCGCCTTGCCGATCGCGTTCCAGGTCCACACGGTGCCGGGCTCCACGGCTTCCGAGAGGCGCGCCACGCAGCGCACCTTGCCCCAGGTGGATTCCACCCAGATCCAGTCCTCGTCGGCGATGCCGCTCGCCGCGGCGGTGACCGGGTTCACGAAGAGGCTGTTGTGGCCGTGGATCTGGCGCAGCCACGCGTTCTGCGAGTCCCACGAGTGGTACATCGCCATCGGGCGCTGCGTCACCGCGGAGAGCGGGTAGCGCACCTTGTCGGTGGCCTGCGCCTCGAGCGGCTCGTAGTAGAAGGGCAGCGGGTCGAAGAACGTGTCGACGCGCTTCCTGAGCGCCTCGGGCGGGCGGCGCGACAGGCCCTTGCCGCGCGCGGCGAGCCGGAACTTCTGCAGCACCTCGGAGTAGAGGTGGATCAGGATGGGCTCGTCGTAGCGCGTGATGCGGTTCCTGAGCGACCACTCGAGGTAACCCTGGTTCCAGTTGCGCATGTACTGGTAGCTCTTCGGCAGCTCGTAGTGGAAGACGCAGTTGTTCTGCGCGTACATCTCCCACTGCCGCGGGTTGGGCTCGCCCCTCAGCGACTTCTCGCCGCCCTTGCCGCGCCAGCCCGAGAGGAAGCCGATGCCCGAGCCCGGCTCGGTCTCGTAGTTCACGATGAAGTCCGGGTAGTCGCGGTACTTGCGCCGGCCGTCCTTCGTGACGAAGGCCGGCAGCTTCAGGCGCCCGCCCAGCTCGATCAGGACCTCCTGGAAGGGCTTGCACTCGCCGGTCGGCGGCACCACGGGGATGCGCACGGAATCCACGGGCCCGTCGAACTCGGAGATCGGCCGGTCGAGGAGCGACATGACGTCGTGGCGCTCGAGGTAGGTGGTGTCCGGCAGGATGAGGTCGGCGAAGGCCGTCATCTCCGACTGGAACGCGTCGCAGACCGCGATGAAGGGGATGCGGTACTCGCCCTTGTCGTCCTTGTCGTTGAGCATGCGGCGCACCTCGTCCACGTTCATGGTCGAGTTCCACGCCATGTTGGCCATGAAGATGAGGAGCGTGTCGATCGGGTACGGGTCGCCGCGCCAGGCGTTGGTGATGACGTTGTGCATCATGCCGTGCACGGCGAGCGGGTACTCCCACGAGAACGCCTTGTCGATGCGCACCGGCTTGCCGTCGTCGTCGACGAAGAGGTCGTCGGGCTCGGCCGGCCAACCCAGCGGCGCGCCGTCGAGCGGATGATCGGGCTTCACCGCGAGCGGCGTGGAGGGGGTCTTCGCGCACGGCGGGATGGGGCGGGGGAACGGCGTCTTGTGGCGGAAGCCCCCGGGGCGGTCGATGGTGCCCAGGAGCGTCATCAGGATCGCCAGCGCGCGGATGGCGTGGAAGCCGTTCGAGTGCGCCGCGAGGCCGCGCATCGCGTGGAAGGCCACGGGGTTGCCGGTGACGGTGTCGTGCTCCTTGCCCCACGAGTCCGTCCAGGCGATCGGCAGCTCGATCTTCTGGTCGCGCGCGGTGATGCCCATCTCGTGCGCGAGGCGGCGGATGGTCGCGGCCGGGATGCCGGTCACGCCCGCGGCCCAGTCGGGCGTGTATTCCTTCACGCGGTCCTTCAGGAGCTGGAAGGCCGGGCTCACCTCGGTGCCGTCGTGCAGCTTGAAGCGGCCCAGCAGGTACGGGTCGGCCCCCTCGGCGTGCGTGACGACGGGCTTGCCGCTGTGCCGGTCCCACCACAGCTTGTTCTGCGGGTCGAAGCAGCCCTCCTCCTCCGGCACCTCGGTGCGCACGAACATGCCGCACTCGTCGCTCGCCTCGTCGAGGTTCACGAGCTGCCCCGAGTTCGTGTAGCGGACGAGGAACTCGCGGTCGTAGAGGCCCAGCTCGATCAGCTCGTGGATGAGCGCCAGCAGCAGCGCGCCGTCGGTGCCCGGGCGGATCGGCACCCACTCGTCGGCGATCGCCGAGTAGCCGGTGCGGATCGGGTTGACCGAGATGAAGCGACCGCCGCCGCGCTTGAACTTCGAGATGGCGATCTTGAGCGGGTTGGAATGGTGGTCCTCGGCGGTGCCCAGCATCACGAAGAGCCGGGCGCGGTCGAGGTCGGGGCCGCCGAACTCCCAGAAGGAGCCGCCGATCGTGTAGATCATCCCGGCGGCCATGTTCACCGAGCAGAAGCCGCCGTGCGCCGCGTAGTTGGGGGTGCCGAACTGCCGCGCGAAGAGGCCCGTGAGCGCCTGCATCTGGTCGCGGCCGGTGAAGAGCGCGAACTTCCTCGGGTCGGTCGAGCGGATCCTGCCCAGCCGCTCGGCCAGGATCGTGAACGCCTCCTCCCAGCTGATCGCCTCGAACTGCCCGGCGCCGCGCTCCGCGCCGGCCTTGCGGCGCAGCGGCTGCGTGAGGCGCGCCGGCGAGTACTGCTTCATGATCCCGGAGGCGCCCTTGGCGCAGATCACGCCCTTGTTCAGCGGGTGGTCGGGGTTGCCGTCGATGTAGCGGATCTCCCCGTCGCGCAGGTGCACGCGGATGCCGCAGCGGCACGCGCACATGTAGCACGTCGTCTTGCGGACCTCGGATCGCGCCGGGCTTTGCGCCGCGGTGACGGTGTCAGTAGATTGGGCGCCCATGGTTCCCCTGTTCACTCCCGACGAGATCGATCTCGTCTCCTTGCTGCCTCGCAGCCGCTGTGTCGCAAATGCGCCCACGCGCCAACGCGCCTGCGTCGAGCGTGTGGCGGACTCGTGAGCCACACGATTTCGAGGCAACCCACATGGGAAGTCCATCACTCCGAAGGGCTATCCGCACCCCATTGGAGTGATTGACCGGGTCCGGGGGCGGGCAGGACCCCAGGTCGGCTTCACGGGAATCCTGCCCTTCGACGGCAGGAACGGCTTGCTTGAGGTCAACCCGGGGGCAAAATGGCGACGGTGATCGCAACGAGCCGGACGATCCTGGCCGAGGGGGGGTATCCGCCGCTTGACCGCGGCCAGGACCGTGAAGGGCCGGCCTTGCGGCCGCTGTCCGGACCTCCTAGACGGAGGCGGTGCGGTCCAGGCGGTGAAGGGCGATCACCAGCCCCGCCGAGGCGATCACCAGGAACACCGGCCCGAAGAGCCAGAACACCAGCGGAACCGCGAAGAAAAACGCGCGCATCCCGGTGGCGAAATGGCGGCCGGCGCCGTTGAGCCGGTCTGCCACCCCTTCCGGCGTGAGGGCGGGGTGGCTCCAGGGACCCGGGACGTTCACCATGAAGACCACGTGGTTCGCCAGCCGGATCGCCATCGCGAATGCGAAGAACGCGGTGATGAAGACGGCCAGCAGGCACAGCACCTTGAAGATCCACAGCTCCGCGGAGCTCGAACCGAACCCGCTCGAGACGTGCCAGCTGCGCGAGATGCTTTCCGCCTGCCCGGTGAGGGTGAGCGTGCCTAGGATGAGGAAGGCGGCCGTCGTCGCCATGAGGGTGGCCCCCATGATGAAGTTGCGCAGCGTCTGCACCGCCATGATGTCCTTCCCGGGATTGCCCATGACGTTCTTGACCCAGAGGCTCCGGGCGAGCTCGTTCACGCCGTGGATGCTGCTGGTGGGGTCGCGCCGGGTGCGCGCGACGAGCGTCACGTAGTAGGCCGCGACGAGGCAGGCGCTCACGAAAAAGGCGAGTGCATCGACGCCGAATTCGCGAAGCCAGATGTCCACACCGCCCATTGACACTCCTTCGGCGAGAAGGGACGGGAACCCGGCGCTTGACCGGACCCCTTGGAAAACTGGTGGGCCGTGAAGGATTCGAACCTTCGACCAACGGATTAAGAGTCCGCTGCTCTACCAGCTGAGCTAACAGCCCTGAATGGGGGAAGGCGCGTGGTACCTCTGAAGGGGTACTGGTAGGGCGTGGCGGATTCGAACCGCCGACCAACGGATTAAAAGTCCGCTGCTCTACCAACTGAGCTAACGCCCCGGAAAGCGCGAAATTATAGCTTTCCGCGGGAGGTCGGGTCAAACCGCGTTGCCGGTCAGGCCTCTCGCATGAGCCGCCAGTACTGGTATTTCATGGTCGCCCACGACCCGGCGACGATGGCGAGCGTGGCGAGGACGGAGCCCAGGGCGAGCGTCGATATCCCGCTGATCCCCTGCCCGATGGTGCAGCCCAGCGCAGTCACGCCGCCGAAGCCCATCAGGATCCCCCCGATCACGTGGTTGGCGGTGTCCTCGGCCGACACGAAACCCTCCCACCGGAAGGTGCGCGTGGCGAGCGCGTAGGCCGCGGAGCCCGCGACCACGCCGAGCGCGAGCGCGATCGTGAAGGTGAAGGCGAGCGACTTGTCGCTCCACAGCAGGAGGATCTCGAGGAGGTAGGCGGCCGGCGCCACGAACGAGAGCGACTCCAGCGTGCGGCTGTTGGTGCCGAAGAAGGTGTTCTCCAGCGTGTCCGGGTTCTCCCCGAAGCCGATGTGCCCCGTGACGTACCAGCCCGCAACGATGAGTGCACCCAGCACCACGCCGCCCAGGACGTGGTCGAAGTCGCCCCGGAACTCGCGGTCCTTGAACGCGAACGCCGCGAGGGCGACGGCCGCCACGGCTGCCACCCCGATGTAGGCGCTCCTGCGCTCGATGCCGAAGGCGGCCGAGGCGAGCGAGGGCAGGTCCTGCCCGGCGAGCCCCCGCGCGGCCAGGTCGATCGCCACGGGGTCGATCCATGCCGCGCGCCAGATGCCGAACAGGCCCTTCATCGTCATGTACGCGGAAATCGCGAGGAACGCGAGGACCACGACCGACTTGAGGCTGCCCCCGCCGATGCGCACCAGCGTCTTGTTCCCGCACCCGGACCCCAGCGTCATGCCGATGCCGAAGGTGAAGCCGCCCAGGAGGTAGGAAAGCCACGCGAGGTTGGGCCGCGCGTAGATCGACTTGGCGAGGTCCACCTGGCCGGTGAGCTGCAGCACGGAGGCCCCGGCGATGGCCACCGCCATCGCCAGAAGCCACATGCGCATGCGCCCCCAGCTGCCCATGTTCACGATGTCGGAGATCGCGCCCATGGTGCAGAAGTTGGTGCGCTGGGCCACCGCGCCGAAGACGAACGCGAGGCCGAAGCCGGACCAGGTGACGATGGAGGAAAGGTTCGAGGCGGCAGTGCTCATCGGGGGCTCCCGTTCAACCGGCCTATTATTGGGATTACCCCCCCGGCGGCCCATCACTCCGATGGGGGGTATCCCGATACCCACATGGGCAGTCGGCTATTGCCCTGCGCCGGGGCGGTAGCGGGTGGGGTCCGGAAGGCCCGCGGCGGCGAAGCCCTCACTGCGCAGCCGGCACGAGTCGCACCGCCCGCAGGCCCTGCCCCGCGCGTCCGCGTCGTAGCACGAAACCGTGAGCGCGAAGTCGACGCCGAGCTCGTGGCCCCGGCGCACGATCCCGGCCTTGCTCAGATGCACGATGGGCGAGCGCACTGCGATCGGGGAGCCTTCCACGGCCCGCTTCGTCGCGAGGTTCGCCATGGCCTCGAAGGCGGCCAGGTATTCGGGACGGCAGTCGGGATAGCCGGAATAGTCCACGGCGTTGGCGCCCGTGAAGATGGCGTCGGCGCCGACCACCTCGGCGTGGGCGAGGGCGAGCGCCAGGAGCACGGTGTTGCGTGCCGGCACGTAGGTGACCGGGATGCCGGCCGACGGCGCGGTGGGGATGGCGATGGACCGGTCCGTGAGGGCGGAGCCCCCGAAGACCCCGAGGTCCACGCGCGCGATGCGGTGCTCGACGGCACCCAGGGCGCGGGCCACCGCGGCGGCGGCATCGAGCTCGGAGCGGTGCCGCTGCCCGTAGTCCACGGAGAGCGCATGGCACGTCCAGCCCTCGGAGCGCGCAATGGCGAGCACCGTGGCGGAGTCGAGCCCCCCGGATACGAGGACGACGGCCCTGGCCACGGGAGAAGCGGCTAGCGCCGCGCCGCGGCCAGGCGCGTGCGGGCCTTCCCTGCCGCCTCCGAGCCGGGGAAGCGCGCGATGATGTCCTCGAGCGTGTTGCGCGCGGAGCCGTGGTCGCCCTGCTCCGACTGCACCGCGGCGATCGCGAGGAGCGCGTCCGGTGCCTTGGGCGACTGCGGATAGCGGGCGACGAGCCCCTCCTGGGTGGCGAGCGCCCCCTTGTAGTCCTTCAGGTTCGCCTGGCAGATGCCGATCCAGTAGGTGGCGTTGGGCGCGAGGGTGCTCTGCGGAAAGTCCTTCAGGAAGGCGCGGAACGCCTCGGCGGCGGAGGCGAAGTCGTTGCGGCGGAAGAGGCCGGAGGCGGCATCGTAGGCCCTCACCTCCCGCGCCTGCTCCTCCTTGGACGGCGCCGGCGGGGTCGCGGCCGGCGGCGTTGCGGCCGCCGGTTCCACGGCCGCGGTGGCCGTCGCGGGCAGGCCGCCCGACGGCACCTGCGCGGCGGATCCGCCCTCGAGGCGCTTCAGGCGCGAATCGAGGTCGAGGTAGAAGTCGCGCTGGCGCTTCTGCGTCTGGTCGTTCTGGTTGGCCAGGACCTCGATGCTGCCACGCAACCTCGCGATCTCCGCGTTCAGCGTCTCGATCTGCCTGAGCAGCTCGACCACGCCGATGTTGCGCACGCTCTCCTCGAGGCGGCCGATGCGCTCGGAGGCTTCCCGCGCGTTCTTGTCCTGCGTGGCGCGCAGTTCCTCGATCCTTTTCCTCGCCTCCTCGTCGTCGAAGAGGCCGGCGTGGGCGGCCGCCGAGAATGCCAGCAGGGCCGCCGCCGCCGCGATGCGGATGCTACTCGCCGGCATACTTGATGTCGCCGCGGCGGTTCCGGGCCCAGGCGGCCTCGTCGTGCCCCGTGGCGGCCGGCTTCTCCTCGCCGAAGCTCACGGTCTCGATGCGGCCGTCCTGCACGCCGAGCACCGTCATCACCTTCTTCACCGCTTCCGCGCGCCGCTGGCCGAGGGCGAGGTTGTACTCGCGGCTGCCGCGCTCGTCGCAGTGGCCCTCGACGCGGATCCTCGTGTCGCGCTTGTCGACCATGTACTTCGCGTGCGCCTGGATCAGCCCGCGATACTCGTCCTTCACGGCGTTGGAGTCGAAGTCGAAGTAGACGCTGCGCTTCGAGAGGACGTTCTTCGGGTCGGTGAGCGGGTTGGCCGTGATCGCCGGCTGCGTCGCAGGCGACGTGGTCGTCGTGGTCGACGGCTGCGTCGGCTGAGTGGTGGGCGCGGTGCGGTCGGCGACCGGGACGTCCTTCTTCACCTCCTGGCTGCCGCACGCGGCGACGAGGGTGGCCATCGCGATGCTCAACAAGATCTTCTTCATGGGTGACTCCTTTAGGGTGATGCGCTCATTCGCTTCGGACAGCGTGGATTCTGCGCCGCGCTCAGTTCGTAGGCAACGGTCCCCACGCGGGATCGCGGACGTCGCCGGCCGACGACACCAGGCGCTGGCGCACGCGACCGTCGCTCGACACGGCGGCGAGCTGGCCGCGCCCGCCGACCTGCGCTTCGTAGAGGATCATCTTGCCGTTGGGGGCGTAGCTCGGGGAGTCGTCGAGCGTGCCGTCGGTGAGGACCGTCACCTGCCCGGTGTCGACCTCGAGTACCGCGATGCGGAAGCGCCCCGACTCGCGCTGCACGAACGCGATCGACTTGCCGTCCGGGCTGAAGCGCGGGCGCACGTTGTAGGTACCCTCGAACGTGAGCCGCTGCGCCGCGCCGCCCCCGGCGGGCATGCGGTAGATCTGCGGCGAGCCGCCGCGGTCCGAGGTGAAAGCGATCCACTTCCCGTCGGGCGAGAAGCTGGCCTCGGTGTCGATGGCGGGTGTGGTGGTCATGCGGCGCGGCTCGCCCCCGTCGGCTGCGACCACGTAGATCTGGGAGATGCCGTCGCGGGTGAGCGTCACCGCGAGGCTCTTGCCGTCCGGCGACCAGGCCGGCGCGCTGTTGTTTCCCCAGAAGTTCGCCACCACGCGCGTCGCCCCCTGCGCGAGGTTCTGCACGACGACGATGGGCTTCTTCTGGTCGAACGACACGTAGGCGATGCGGCCGCCTTCGGGCGACCAGGCCGGCGAGATGATGGGCTCGTTGGCGGCGAGAACGGTCTGCGCGTTGGCGCCGTCGGCATCGGCGACCTGCAGCTCGTAGCGCGTGCCGCGCTTCACCACGTAGGTGATCTTGGTCGAGAAGACGCCCTTCTCGCCGGTGAGGGCCTCGTAGATCACGTCGGCGATGCGGTGCGCGGTCGCGCGCAGCTGGGCGGGCGCCACGACGTAGGAGAAGCTCGCGAGCTGCGACTGCTTCTGGACGTCGAAGAGCCGGAAGCGCACCTCGACGCGGCCGTCGCGCTGCGGCTCGACCTTGCCGATGACGAGCGCCTCGGCGGAGCGGGCCTGCCAGTCGACGAAATTGACCTCGGAGGGCTCCGTGGGCACGGGGCTCACGCCCATCGCGTTCACGAGGCGGAAGAGGCCGGTGCGCGCGAGGTCCGCGCCGACGACGGGGCTCACCGGCTGCGGCTGGGCCGCCTCGCCCGCGAAGGGCAGGATCGCCACCGGGATCTGCCGGCCGCCCGAGGTGGTGATGTCGATGGTGAGCTGCGCGTGCGCGGCCAGGGCGGCGAACGCGAGGAGGAAGGCGGCGAGGAGGCGTTTCATGGGTACTTGGGGCCCTTTCCGGGCCCGGGGCCCGGCTAGCGTTCGTGCTCGAAGTTGAGGATAAGGTCGCGAAAGGTGGGGAAAAGTTCCGAACTCGCGGGCGGAACCGGCAACGGGGAGGCGCTCCGGATCGCGCGCAGGATGGCCTCGTCGTAGATCCGGTTGCCGCTGGCGCGCACGACTTTCGCGTCCAGGACCTCTCCGCCGGGCAGGATCGTGATGCGCACCTGCACTTCGGGATTGCCGCGAACGGTATCCGGGACGTTGGCCTTGCCCCGGATTTTATCGCGGATGCGCCCCCGATAGCTGTCGATTTCCGAGGCGCGCGCCTGCGAGGCCGCTTCGAGGGCGGCCTTGGCCCGGGCCTCGGCCTCCGCGCGGGCCTTCGCCTCCGCGCGGGACTTGGCCTCCGCGGCGGCCTTCGCCTCGCGCTCCTTCTTCTCCTGCTCCTGCCTGGCCGCCTCGCGCTTCTGCTGCTCCTTGCGCTCCAGTTCCCTCTTCTCCTGCTCCTTGCGTTCCTTCTCCTTCTTCTCGCGCTCCTTCTTCTCGCGTTCCTTCTTCTCCGCGATGGCGGGGTCGGGCTTCGGCGGCTCCGGCTTGGGATCCGCCTTGGGCGGCTCGGGCCTGGGCGGCTCCGGCTTGGGTTCAACTTTCGGCGGCTCGGGCGCCGGCTCCACCTTGGGAGGCTCGGGCGGGGGCGGCTCCGGCGCGGCCTTCGGCGCCGAGGCGGGCGGCCCCGGCGGCAGCTTGTCCCAGAGCTCCGCCTGAAGCGGCGGCGTCGGGCGGCTCTGCCAGGTGACGCCGAAGACGATCAGCGCGAAGAACAGCCCGTGGACGGCGATCGCGAGGATGACGGAGCGGATCTTCCCCGGCTGGCGGGGCCGTTCGTGCGCGTCCTCCCGGGCCTTCACGCGAGTGCCTCTCAGGGCGCCGGGCGCGCGAGGAGCCCCACGCGCTTCACCTGCCCCTGCTGGAGGATGTCCATCACCTTGAGGACCTCCTCGTAGCGGACGTTGCGGTCGCCGGCGATCACCACCGCCTGGTCCGCGTGGGCCTGCTGCGCCCGCCGGACGATGTCGAGGAGCTGCGGCCGTTTCACGAGGAGCTCTTCCGTGGAGCGCGAACGGTCCACGACGGCGAGCTCGCCGTTGGCGCGCACCCGCACCTCCAGGGGGGCGACCGCCGGGTCGAGCTTGGCGCCCACCTGCGGCAGGTCGATCGTGCCCGGGTTGATGAGGGGGGCGGCCACCATGAAGATGATGAGCAGCACCAGCATCACGTCGATGTAGGGCACGACGTTGATCTCGGCCATCGCGCGGCGGCGTCGGCGCATCTATCGCTCCGGCTGGTGCGCCTGGCGCTGCAGGATGTTGGAGAGCTCCTCCATGAAGCTCTC